>PXUA01000007.1 GCA_003022435.1 Bacteroidetes bacterium SW_9_63_38
GGTGTCGGCAGAGATCGTGATGGTCTCCGATCTATACTGCCAGACGCTAGGCCCGTTTGCTTTTTGAAGACTTGCTCGACTTTTGTCATGTACCGTGGGGCACGACAATGTAGAGCCGATTCATCGCCCGGCGCTGATTTTCGAATTGTCCCCCGTATTCGGTGAAGTAGCCGGGCGGCAGGTCCACCTGCTTTTTGATCTTGCGCTGGGCCTCCACCACCGAGCCCATGTCCCGCCCGCGAACGTTCAGCTGCACAAAGGAGCGGCGGCTCGCCTTGTTGCGGAAAACCTGCTTCACCCCGGTAAAGATGTCGACCGTGGCCACCTGCTCCAGCGGGACGACGGCCCCCTTCTCGGTGCGGGTGGGAAGCTGGCGAATCTGCTCGATCTTGCTTCGCTCCCCCTTCTTCAGCCGGATGAAGGTATCGTACCGCCGGATGCCCTCGAACACCTTCCCGGCCGTCGCCCCGCCGATGCCGACCTTGACCGTCTTGAGAAAGTCGTCGATCGAGATGCCGAGAACGGGATTGGGCCAGAGCCCGGCCTGCAGAGCCTGCGCCTCGCGGGCCCGCACCTCCCAGCTAAAGGACTTCAGGCGCGCGCTGTTGGCGAGGGCCAGGCAGGGCCGGGCTCTCCTGCAACGTGAGCGTGTCGCCGGGGGCGCCGGACCACCGGTCCGGGTGCCGAAGGTCGGCCAACGCCTCCCCGCGGCGGGCGCCCGACGGCCCGTCGCGGGGCGCGTCGTAGGCCGAGAGGCTGTCGCCCTGCGGCCGCGAGGCGGGCGGCGACCCAGGGCGGGTCGACCCACATCCAGCAATCAAGAATGAGACCCAGAACAGCGAGCGCAGATACAGAATGGGAGCGAAGCAGCATCGGATACACGTAGACGAGACACGGTCGACAAACGAAGGACGTAAGAGTGTGTCTATGAAGAGGGAAACGGGGGAGCTCGCCCTGTGACGATGCCGGTCCGTGAATAAGTTTCCGCCAATCTGTGTGGGGTTATGGGATTATCCGCAGGACGGAACCGTCCCCGAAGTAGCGTCGGGCCGCCGGACCGACACGAAGAGTCGCACCGACACAAAGAGTCGGACCGACGCAGGGACGAGCCCGGCCTAGTGCAGCCCGCCCAGCACAAGCGTCACGAGGGCGGCCCACCGGCGATGAAGGGATCGGAGCGTAGACACGAGGTCGCGGGAACGTCAGAGCACGCATCGTAAAAATAACGGGTGATTATTCGCCTCTCCGGAAATGCTGTTTTATGAATACATGTTCATGTGTTGCTCTTGTTGACCGGAAACGGCATCGTAAATAGAGGTCGAGTCGCCTCATGTGGAGGAGCAGGGAAGCGCTCCGGAAGCCACCGAAGGAAACGCGCCGAATATTCCTCCCACCCGGAGCGGCGTGCTCCCCTCCCCGGGCATTCTCACTACCCGCTGATTCCACACAACACCCGAGGCATCCCCTAAACGCTCAACGCCCAACGCACAACCCTCAACGCCCAACGCACAACCCTCAACGCACACCCCCCAATCCCGGACGCCCTACACCTCTTCGGCCCCGTGCGACAGCGCGTTCTCCAGGAGTTCGCGCACGTGGTCGTCCGCCAGGCGGTAGTAGACGTGCCGTCCGTCGCGCCGGTGTCCTACAAGCCGCGCGTCGCGTAGTACCCGCAGCTGGTGACTGACGGCCGACTGCGTCATGTCGAGCGCGTCGACGATCTCGTGCACGCACACCTCCCGGTCCCGCAGCAGGCACAGGATGCGCAGGCGCGTGGTATCGGCAAAGCCCTTGAGGAGCTGGACCGTGGGGGTCACCAGCGCCGCATCGGGCAGATCGTCATCGAGCGTCCCGGGTCCATTGCACTCCGTGTCGCGTTCATCAGTCATCGGGATCGGCGGGAGTTGGTCGAGGAAGAGTGTGCCTCCGCGAGCCGGCGTTGCAGGGCCGCAGAAGCGGGTTGGGGGTCTCGCTCCGTCGCCGAGCGAGGCGGTACTGCTTTCGAGCGGTGCTGCACCACTGAGTGGTGCTGCACCACCGAGTGGTGCTGGACTACCGAGTCGTCCTGGACTACCGAGTCGTCCTGGGCCGTTTTCGAACTGGAGAGTTGCTGCATCACCGTTTGCTCCCGGAAGACCTCATCATCTTCAATGGGGTTCAGGATGCGCCAGAAGCGGGGGACCCACTCCTCGTAGTCCCAAGAGAAGTACGTGATGATTGCCTTGCCCACCACATGATCCATGGGCACGAAGCCCCAGAACCGGCTGTCCTCGGAGTTGTCGCGGTTGTCGCCCATCACGAAGAAGTAGTCCTGCTGGAACGTGTAGGAGGTGGTGCGCTCGCCCTCGATGGCAAAGGTCGAGTCGGTCATCTGGCGGGCATCCTGCCCCTCGTACCTCACGATGACCGTCTTGTAGACGGGCCAGTTGCGATCCGTAAGCATCACCGTCTGTCCCTTCTTCGGAATCTGCACGGGGCCGTAGTTGTCGGGCGTGTAGCCGCGCCCCGAGGGGTACATGAGATCGCTGTACTCCTGGTTTTCGATCACGAACGGCTCCACGGACTCGACCCAGGAAAAGTCGTGCACGCGCTTCGCCGCGGCGGGCGTGGCCAAGATGCGCACGGTCGTGGACTGCTCCGTCGGCTTCACCTCGCTAATGCCGATGCTCTCCATTCGAGCACGCGGAATCTGATAGCGCGCATCGCCTTTCGTGACGGTCCAGTACTGTTGCATCCCCTTTCCGAGCGGCAGCGGCTCCCCGTCCACATGCACGAGCTTGTCCTTCACCGCAATCGACTCGCCGGGCATCCCGATGACCCGCTTAATGTAGTGCACCTTGCGGTCGATGGGGTCGGACTTTGGGGGAAAGTTGAACACGATGGGGTCGCCGCGCTGCACCTCGGAGAAACCCGAAAGGCGCGTGTACGGAAAAGACACGCCCGGCATGTAGATCGACGTGAACGGGACGCCCACGCTCATGGGCAAACGCGTACCGTAGTGGAGCTTCGACACGAACAGATAGTCCCCCACCAGCAGGTTCTCTTCCATCGACGGCGTGGGAATGCGGAAGAGGTCGAAAAGCAGCGTGCGCACAATGAGCACCACGACAAACGCGACGATGAGCGCCTCGCCCCATTGGCGAAGCTCACTCTTTTCGTGGGCGGCTGGATCCTGAGACGCATCGTCGTCAGCGTCACGCGGCGTGCGGTCGGAGGCGGACATGGTGAAGCGGTGCGACGGCAGATGAATAAGCAGGATGCAAAGCAAGCGGTGGTGCCGCCTCTCCCATCGCGCTCCGATCATCGTACGGGCCGTTACTCGGAGGCCGAGGAAGAGGACTCAGAGGACGATGTCCCGGTCCGACTCGTCTCCAGCGCGGGGCGCCGTCCCGGTGTAATGTCGAAGCGGGAAATGCGTTCGCGGAAGTAGGTCTCCCCGTCGTATCCGACCCGGTACCAGCGGCGCGTTTCGTCTTCGTAGTAGTAATCGACATACGGCGCCGGCCTGCCCCCACGGAGGGGGGCAAGGAGTCCGTTCCGCAATGCAAGGAGTCGGTCCCGGTACTGCCGACGCGTCGAGACGATCACGCCCCGCTCGGCCGGACCGTTCACGTCCGACACCCGCACCGGAATCGAATCGTTGACGATGAACCAGTACTCAAACTGAATGGGTTCCTCGCGGGTGCTGTCGGGGGCCCGCCGCCACGCGTTCGAGTACAGTTCGGCCATCGTGCGGGTGGGCTCTCCGAACGCTGCCTCCAGGTACGCGCGCAGTGCCCGTGTACGGGTGGTGTCGAAAAAGGTAACACGCGTCCCGGCCCCAAGAAAGGACCACTCCACGTCCGCGTAGCGCTCCCGAAACCACGTGCGCTCGAGGTCCCGAACTCGCCGTACGTCCGTCACCGGAAACGAGCGCTGATCCGGAGCGGCCGCGCGTTTGTCCGGATGCCTGGTCGCCGCAATCGAGTCGCCCTGCGCGCGCAACGCCCGGGGTGGACGCACCGGCACCCCGCGTCGTTCCTCCAGAAACTGCTGCACGAGCGCTTGGAATCGAACCGCCCGATAGCGCTCGGCCAGCGAGAGGGAATCGGCAGGGGTCGGCTGCGCCCACCCCGACGCAGGCAACAGGGCCCCCAGTACGATGCCCACACTTCCCAGCAGGAGCCACATCCTCACGACCCACCTCCCCTGCTGAATGGACGACGCGACGTGCATAACCGGGTGGACTTGAATCCGGAAACAGGAAAGCGGCGCCAGCTACCGGACAGTTTTTCATTCCGCGGCTTCGGCCCCGTGCACACTGTTCGAAACGCAGGAAGGGGCGTTAATCTTCGTCCATGTCGAGAATCGCGAGGAAGGCTTCCTGCGGCACATCGATTTCCCCCATCTGCTTCATCCGCTTCTTGCCCTCCTTCTGCTCCTCCAGGAGCTTCTTCTTCCGCGACACGTCCCCCCCGTAGCACTTGGCCGTCACGTCCTTGCGGCGGGCCTTAATGGTCTCGCGTGCCACAATGCGACTGCCGATCGAGGCCTGAATCGGGATCTCAAAGAGCTGCTTCGGAATCACATCCTTCAGCTTCTTGCAGAGCTTTCGGCCCACCTCGTAAGCCTTGTCGCGATGCACGATGGTCGACAGCGGCTCGGCCGGTTCCTCGTTGATGAGAATGGACAGCTTCACGAGGTCGCTCTCGCGATACTCCGTAAACTCGTAGTCGAACGAGGCGTAGCCGCGACTCACGCTTTTCAGATTGTCGTAAAAGTCGAAGACGATGTCCGCCAGCGGAAGCTCGTAGTTGATCTTGACCGTCTGCGTGTCGAGCCACTTCTGACTTCCGTAGATGCCCCGCCGGTCTTCGCACAGTTGAATGACGTTGCCGATGTAGTCGTCCGGCGTGATAATATCGGCGCTCACGTGCGGCTCGTAGACGGCCCTGATGTCACCGTAATGCGGCATCTCCTCCGGCGTGTCGACCGCCGCATACTCCCCGTCCTTGTTGTCCTCCAGCTCCACGCGGTACTCGACGTTCGGCACCGTGGTGATGAGGTCGAGGTCGAACTCGCGCTCCAGGCGCTCCTGGATAATCTCCATGTGCAGGAGGCCGAGGAAGCCCACCCGGAAGCCGAACCCGAGGGCCGAGGAACTTTCCGGTTCGTAGGTGAGCGAGGCATCGTTGAGCTGAAGCTTTTCGAGAGCCCCGCGCAACTCCTCGAAGTCGTCGGTGTCGGTGGGGTAGATGCCGCTAAAGACCATCGGCTTCACCTCCTCGAAGCCGGGAATCGGCTCTTCGGCGGGATTGTGGGCCAGGGTGATCGTGTCGCCCACCCGCGTGTCCTGAATGTCTTTTACGGAGCCGATGACGTAGCCCACGTCTCCCGCCGTGAGCGTCTCCACCGTCTGCCGCCCCATGCGCAGGATGCCCAATTCCTCGGCGTCGTACTGCTTCTTGTTGGCCATAAACTCCATCGTGTCTCCCTCGTTGAGGGTCCCGTCGAAGAGACGAGCGTACACCACCGACCCGCGGTACGAGTCGTAGATGGAGTCGAAGATGAGGGCCCGGAGCGGCGCATCCGGATCGCCGGAGGGAGGCGGCACGCGATCCACCATCAGGTCGAGCATCTCGTCCACGCCCTCGCCCGTCTTCGCGCTAATCTGGAGGATGTCCTCCGCCGGCTCGCCGATCAGGTCCTCCAGCGACTGCGCCACCTCGTCGGGCCGCGCCACCGGGAGGTCCACCTTGTTGATGACGGGAATGATCTCCAGGTCCTGCTCTAACGCCAGCCAAAGATTCGAGATCGTCTGTGCCTCAATGCCCTGCGCGGCGTCCACCAGCAGGATTGCTCCCTCGCACGCCTTGAGCGCCCGGCTCACCTCGTAGGTGAAGTCGACGTGGCCCGGCGTATCGATGAGGTTGAGCGTGTACTCGGTGCCGTCGTCCGCCGCGTGGGTCATGCGCACGGCGTGGCTTTTGATGGTGATGCCCCGCTCGCGCTCCAGGTCCATGTCGTCGAGCGTTTGCTCCTTCATCTCCCGCTCGGTGATGGTCCCGGTGCGTGCGAGCAGCCGATCAGCGAGGGTGCTCTTCCCGTGGTCGATGTGCGCGATGATGCAGAAGTTGCGAATCTTCGAGAGGTCCGGCATGAACACGGCAGTTCATCAAACGATGTCCAGTGAGGGAGCGAGGCGCACGGCCTCACCCACGACCTCCGACAATACGGCTCTCCTGTAACGGACCACGGGGACTGACGTTGCACGGGGTGTTGAAATCAAGGAGTTCGGAAGTTTCGTGGTCTTGCGTATTTCCGCTTCCGTCACGCTATTGGTTTCTTAGCAAGCATATTATTCTCTCCTATCCACGGTGGCCGCATTGTCCCCCGGTTCAGGGAAAACGCCCGTTCGTCGGAAGCGAAATTACCCCCTCAGCTCCATCGCTCCACCAGGGATCGTTGGCAGAGAAGCATCGCCGACCTCCCAATCGATTTTCCCACTATGATGCCTCGCCCGCTTAACCTCGGCGCATCACTACTGCTCGTCTGCACCGTCGGACTGGGCGCGTGCGTCCTCGGAGCCCCTGCCGTCCCGATAACCCCTGACGAAAACGGGGGTTGCCCCCCCGCATCCGCAACTGCACATTCTGCAATTGCGCCGAAGGATCAGCCGGCGGCCCCACAGTCCTTGCGCGTGCCACTTTACAACGGGGACACTTCTACGACAGCAGACCGTCGCGTCACGATCACGGCGCCGACCAGACGCGCGATGCTACTGATACGTGAATCGGGTTCTAAAGATGGTTCCGACTGTTAGCATACCACGGTCTAGGAAATATAGATCTCCAGAATCTAGGATTCCCAGGATCTAGATCTCCACTACCGAACGAAAGAGAAAGTTTACCTACCTGTGCACGGATCAGTACGTCGCACAGGATTGGTTTTGCTGGCCCTCATCGGAATTGGATATGGCGTCCGTACGCTTCATGAGGGACGCCTCCGTTCCCTCATTCCCCGATAGGCTCCTCGTGCGTCCTCACTCACCCCTATTGGTGATCCGATGTGTCATCGGCAATCCGGTTCTCTTCCTGTGCGGGCGAGGACTCTTCCCGAACGTCGGGCGCCGGATCCGTCCCCGATTGCAATCCAGATCTCTCGGTCGGCGGCGAGGACTCCGACGTCCCCCCAGCGTTCTCGTTCTCCGTGGTGTCACGCTCCGCTTCATGCTGGCGTCGATGAAACGGGCGGTGGAAGAGGAGCACACCTACGACCCCGAGGACGATTGCCATATCGGCCACGTTCCAAATCGGGAACAGCTCCATGTACGCCCCACCGATCAGGGGCACGGCCTCCGGGATAAAGCCTTTCCACAAGCTCACGTGAATGAAGTCCACGACGTGCCCGGTAAAGTAGGTCCCATAGTCGAGGAGAACCCCGTAGAAGATGCGGTCAATGATGTTGCCTACCGCCCCCCCAAAGATCAGGCTCATGCTCCACACGTAAGGCGCATACCCGTCTCGAACCTGATAGATGTAGCCCGCCACGAGGACCGTTGCAAAAACCGCGAGGACCGTCACCGTCCCGGGCGGGCCGAGTGTGATGCCGAAGGCCATGCCGGGATTCTCGGTAAAGGTCAGCCGGAGCCAGTCGCCCACGAGCGGAATTGAGCGCGGAATGCCCGTCGGCGACGCCATAAACTGCAACACGGCCGCCTTCGTCGTCTGATCGACGGCAACGACGATCACGGACAACCAAAGAAAACGCATGATTCGGGAATGTGCGTGTGGGCGTGGGCGTATGGGAATGCAGGAGTGGCAAGGCTGGAGAACACACCGACTTCGCCCGCGACGCCTTCAATGAACCGTTGCGTTCAAGGACGGGAGTCGGATCCGTGTATTAACCGCTCCCATACGCCCCCACTCACAAACGTAGTCGGTCTCCCGTGATTATGCTTCAACGGCCTCATCGGGGTCGACACGACGGACCCCGATCGTGAGCCGCTCCTCTCGGATCTCGAACGTCTCGACCGCTTCTCCCGACACCTGTTGCGACTGACCGGACGGCTGCAACTCCAGGGCCAAAGTCTCGTTCCGGATCCAATCGCCGTATTCGGCCACCGCGGCGGCGATGTCGTCGGACCCGTGGTACGCAATTTCGATGCGATCCGTGACCTCAAAACCGGCGTCTTTACGGAGGTTCTGGATGCGCTTGACCGTCTCGCGTGCAAGCCCTTCGGCCCGTAGCTCGGGCGTAATCTCGGTGTCGATGGCCACCGTAACGTCCCCCTCCTGCTCCACGAGCCAGCCCTCGATGCCCTCGCTCTGGATGATGAGATCATCGGGACCGAGCTCGACTTCTTCTCCGTTCACCGTGAGTGTCAGCTCACCGGTCTCCACGTATTTGTTGATGGTCTCATCGTCGAGCTGGCGCACCTTCTGGTTCACATCTTTGACGAGGTCGCCGAGCCGCGGCCCGAGGCGGCTGAAGTCGGGCTTGGCCGACCGGCGTACCACCTCGCTGCTGTGCTCCACATAGTCGATATCTTTGACGTTGACCTCGTCGAGGATGATGTCCTTCACCCGCTCGACCTCGGCCTCCGGCACGCCGGTCCCGGTCACCACCAAAATGCGCGGCAGCGGCTGGCGCACGTTGATCTCGGCCTGGTTGCGCAGCGACAGCGTGGTCGACGCGATGGTGCGCGCCAGCCCCATCCGGCGCTCCAGGGCCTCGTCCCGTTCGGCCTCGTTCGATTCCGGAAAGGACGCAAGATGCACGGAGTCCGCCCCTCCCCCGGTCACCTCCGTCAGCGTGCGGTAGAGCCACTCGCCGAAGAACGGCGCAATCGGGCTCATCAGCTTCGCCGTGGCCGCCAGGCACTCGTAGATCGTCTGATAGGCCGCCTCCTTCTTCCGGCCGGCCACCGTGCCGCCCTGTCCAGCTGAGCTGGACGGTCCGGGAGCCCCATTCTGCTCGCCCCTCTTCGACGCCCAGAAGCGGCTCCGCGAGCGGCGCAGGTGCCAGTTCGACAGCTCTTCCACAAAGTCCTCGACCGCTCGTGCCGCGGTGGTCGGGTCGTAGTCTTCCAGCGCCGCCTCCACCGTCTGCGTAGTCGTATGCAAACGGCTGATGATCCACTGGTCCAGCTCCGGGCGCTCCTCGACCGGCATCCGACCCCGATGGCCTTCGGGGCTCGGCTCCCCCTCGTCCTTCTCGTAGCGGAAGCCGTCGATGTTGGCGTAGGTCGCAAAGAAGCTATAGACGTTTTCGAGGGTGCCGAAGAACGTGCGGCGCAGGTCGCGCAGCCCGCGCTCGCTGAAGCGGATGCTCTCCCACGGCGGCGCGTTGCTCATCATAAACCAGCGTACCGCGTCGGCCCCGTACTCGTCGACGACCTCAAACGGCTCGACGGTGTTGCCCTTCGACTTCGACATTTTGTTGCCGTCCTCGTCGAGCACAAGGCCGTTGACGACCACGTTCTCGTACGACACTTCGTCGAAGATAAGTGTAGCGATGGCGTGGAGGGAGTAGAACCAGCCGCGCGTCTGGTCGACCCCCTCGGCGATGAAGTCCGCCGGGAAGTTCGCCTCGAATTCCTCCTCGTTCTCAAAGGGGTAGTGCCACTGCGCGTAGGGCATGGCGCCGGAATCGAACCACACGTCGATGAGGTCCGGCACGCGACGCATGGTGCCCCCCTCCGGCCCCTCCCAGGTGAGTTCATCCACGAACGGGCGATGCAGATCGATCTCGTCGTCGTTCTCCGGCAACTGGTCGCCGCGCCCCGACCCCTGGGAGGAAGTGGTCTCCGGGCTGCATTTCTCGCGCAGCTCCTCCACCGAGCCAATGACCTCGTAGTAGTCGGAATCCTCCTTGTCGCTCTCCCACACCGGCAGCGGCGTGCCCCAGTAGCGGCGGCGGCTGAGCGCCCAGTCCACATTGTTCTCCAGCCACTCGCCGAACCGGCCTTCCCCGATGGCCTCCGGCTGCCAGTTGATGGTGTCGTTGAGCTCCACCATCCGCTCCTTGAGGGTCGTGGTCTCGATGAACCAGCTCTCGACCGGGTAGCTCATCAGAGGCGTGCCCTTGCGCCAGTCGTGCGGGTAGTTGTGGAGGTAAGTCTCGTGCTTGTAGAGCTGTCCGCGGCCCTTCAGGTCGTCCGTAATCACCTTGTCGGCGTCCTTGAACCACTCGCCCTCGACGATAGGCGCCTCGGCGGTAAACTCGCCGTCCTTATCGATGGGGTTGAAGAGGGGCAGTCCCCTCTCCTGTCCCACGGCGTAGTCTTCCTCTCCGAAGGCGGGCGCCATGTGCACCACGCCGGTGCCCTCCTCGGTCGAGACGATGTCGGCCCCCAGGACGTACCACGCGTCCTGCCCCGGATCGGCCCGATCCGTGAAGTAGTCGTAGAGCGGCTCGTACTCCGCCCCGATCAGCGCCTCGCCCGGGAACGTCTCCTCGACGGTGTAGTCCTCGTCGATCACGTCATCGAGCAATTCCTCGGCCAGGATCAGGTGCTCCTCGTCCCGACGGCTGTCGGGATCCTCGTGGTGAATCTTGGCGTAGGTCAGGTCCGGTCCTACGGCGAGCGCCGTGTTGGAGATGAGTGTCCACGGCGTCGTGGTCCAGGCCAGGAAATAGGTGTTGTCCTCCCCGGTCACCGGAAAGCGGATGTAGACGCTCGGGTCCTGCGTCTCCTCGTAGCCGAGGCTCACCTCGTGCGAGGAGAGCACCGTGTGCGAGCCGGGGCTGTACCACTGAATTTTATGTCCCTTGTAGAGCAGGTCTTCCTCTTCGATCTGCTTGAGGAGCCACCAGACCGTTTCGATGTAGTCGGTTTCGAAGGTCACGTACGGGTCGTCGAGATCCACCCAGTAGCCCATCCGCTGGGTGAGCGTGTCCCAGAGGTCCTTGTACTCCAGGACGCTCTCGCGGCAGGCGGCGTTGTACGTCTCGATCCCGTACTCCTCGACGTCGGCCCGCGTCTTCAGGCCCAGTTCCTCCTCAACCTCGATCTCGACGGGCAGGCCGTGGGTGTCCCAGCCAGCCTTGCGGGCCACCTGGTAGCCCTGCATCGTCTTGTAGCGGCAAAAGATGTCCTTGATGGCCCGGGCGAGGACGTGGTGGATGCCCGGCTTGCCGTTGGCCGTGGGCGGCCCTTCGTAGAAGGTGTACGTCGGCTGCCCCTCCCGCTCCGCAATGCTGCGCTCGAAGATGTCGTGGTCGTCCCACCAGTCGAGGACGTCTTCTTCGAGGTCGGGGAGGGAGAGTTGGTCGGGCGTGTCGAACTGCGCCATGGGGGCGTCGGGGGATCCTGAAAAGTGGTTCATCAGCAGCCCATCCCAACGACGGGGTGCAGGCGGATGTTCGTTGATTTGTTAGGGAACTGCGTCTCTGCACGAAGCCATAATCGGGACCGATCAGATGCCCGGAGGAGTGACGGGCAGTCGGGATGCAGTGGGCAATATGGCAGAAACGCCGCCCGAGCACCCCAGTCCCACCCGCGCGCCGGAGTGAACCTGCCCAGTGATCGCAGACCGTTTTCTGCACGCTACGAGGGGATGGGACTCAGGGCGTCCCTCGAACAGGTCTCAGCAATCTTTTCTCATCGGATGCTCTTCGTATCAGCGTGAGGCCGGGAAGGGAATTGCCTCTATGGCCCGCAGAAACGAGAGCAGCACGTCGCGCGGCACGTCGGTGTCCGACAGGTCGAGTTGCAGTCGCGCGGTGTCGCTCATGTGCTCAACCGTCACGAGGACCGGCGGCACGGGGCGAAGCGCCCGCGCGGCGTTGAGCGCTACGACAAGTTCGAGCGTCCACCCATCGTCCCGCACCTGCACGGCCTGTACGTCGGCCCAACCGATCCGGAAGGTGGTGTGTCCATCGGCCCGCATCAGGGCGTGTTGCTCCGTGAGGCGCACCATCACGTCGGTCGCTTCGTCGGGAAACTGCTGCGCCACCGCCACGGCAATGAGCGCGGCCACGGCCGACGCAGCGCTCACGCCGAGGACAATCGTCCAGAGGTCGGCCGCCCACACGCCAAGCACCTCCAGCACAAGGAAGAGTCCGAATGCGAGCATACCGGCCAGGACCCGCCAGAGGTACCCCCCGCACCCGGCTGGGGCCTGCTGGTTGATGGTCAGTCCCTCCGGCACATGGCGTCGGGCCTCGCGCGTGTCATCGTAGCGGGCCCGCCGCTCCGGGTCGCGCAGCACCTGGTATGCTTCTTTGACCTTCTGGAAGCGCTCGGCGGCGTTCGGATCGTCGGGATTGCGGTCCGGGTGCGTCTCGCGGGCCTTCTGCCGGTAGGCATCCCGAATCTCGTCGTCCGCGGCCGAGGGATGCACTCCGAGCCGCGCGTAGTAGTCGGGGCGGGATGAGTCCGTCGAGTCCGACATCGGCGGGCGAGGGCAATCCAACCGAACGGCGGCTACGCGACCGATTCCGCCGACGCCCGAGTGGGAGCGAACGCGTCCCGGTCCGGCACGATGGTGTCGAGGACACGGGCCGAGGACAGAACCCCCGGCAGGCCGGCGCCCGGGTGCGTCCCAGCGCCTGCGAAGTAGAGATGCTCCACGTCCTCACTCTCATTGTGGGGGCGGAACCAGGCGCTCTGAGTGAGCTTCGGCTCGATACTGAAGGCGGCGCCCTTGAGCGACTTGTAGTCGTCCAGAAACTCCTGCGGCGTCAGCATGCGGCTGGTCACGAGGTGATCGCTGAGGCCGGGCAGCTCAGTCTCCGCCAGCCGCTGTTCGACGGCCTGTCGGTACGGCTCAGCCTGCTGGCGCCAGTCGGTGCCGCTGTCGAGGTGCGGCACCGGCGAGAGCACATAGAACGCGTCGTGCTCCTCGGTCGGCGCCATCGACGGATCGTTCTTCGTGGGCCGGTGCAGGTAGAGACTCATGTCGTCGGCCAGCGTCTTTTCTTCAAAGATGTCGTCGAGAAGCCCTTTGTAACGCGGCCCGAGGACGATGGTGTGGTGCTCCACGTCCTCGTAGGTCCGGTCGGTGCCGAAGTACCAGACGAAGAGGCTCATCGAGTAGTCCATGTTTTCGACCTTGCGATCCGTCCAGGTGGTGCGGTGCTGCGACTCGATGAGGTGACGGTAGGTCCAGCCCACGTCGGCGTTCGACACCACGAGGTCGGCAGGAATCGTCTCGCCGGTGTCCAGGGTGACGCCGCTGGCCTGTCCGTTTTCGACCTGAATCTGGGTCACCTCCGTCCCGTAGCGCTGCGTAGCGCCGAGGTCGTCGAGGAGGTCGGCCATGCCCTGCACGAGCGCGCCGGTGCCGCCCATGGCGTACCAAACGCCCCACTTCCGCTCCAGAAACGCGATGAGCGTGTAGATGGAGGTGGTGCTGAACGGATTGCCCCCCACGAGCAGAGGGTGAAACGACAACACCTTCCGAATCTTCGGGTGCGAGATGTACTTTGACACCAGCCCGTGCACCGTGCGGTGGCTTTCCAGCTTCATCATCGCCGGCACGATGCGCAGCATGTCGCCGAGGTTGTGGAACGGCACATGCCCCAGCTCCTCAAACCCGATCTCGAAGATCTCCTCGCTCTTCTCGAGGAAGCGCCGGTACCCCTCCACGTCCTCCTCCGAGAACCGGGCAATTTCCTGTTCCATCCGCTCCCGGTCGCCGGTATAGTGGAAGGCGGTGCCGTCGTCGAACCGGATGCGGTAGAAGGGATCGACCGGCACCAACTCCACGTCGTCCGCCCGCTCCCGCCCGCACATCTCCCAAAGCTCGTCGAACAGGAACGGGGCGGTGATCACGGTGGGCCCAGCGTCGAACGTGAAGCCGTCCTGTTCGAAGACGCGCGCCCGCCCGCCGGGCTGGTCGAGGCGGTCGACGATTGTGACCCGGAAGCCGCGCGCCCCGAGCCGGATGGCAGACGCCAATCCCCCAACCCCAGCCCCTATGACGACCGCGTGCGGCGACTCCTCGGTCGCCGGGACGGGCTCGGTGCGTGTGTTCAGCGAAGCGTCGTCGCGGTGGACGAGGCGATTCATCCAGCTCATGAGAGACGGGGCGTGCGTGGAAAACAAATGTACACCGCCTTAACGGCATGGGGCGGTGGGGCGTTCGGGCCGCTTCGCCACGGTCTGGTTACGTGTGAAATGCATACTGCGAACGAGCGCGGATCGTCATTCTAACCTCTTTCCCTGACGGCTCGACGTCCATCGTTCCGCAGCTTGATGTTCCCCCCTCACGCATCACGCCTCACGTCTACTGCGCCGGCGCCTCGTCGGCATGCAGCGCCTCATGGAGCGTGCTCTGCAGCGTCTCGGCGGAGAAGGGCTTGGCCAGAAACGCGTCGGCACCCGCGTCGAGCGCCTCGTCCGTGCGCCCGTCCGCCACTCCGCTCGCCGCCACGATGGGCAGGTTGGGATGTTGGGCCCGTAGGGTACGGATGAGGTCGAACCCATCCATCTCCGGCATACGAAGGTCCGTCACGACAACGTCAACCGCCTGCTCGCCCACCACCGTCAGCGCCGCTTCGGCCCCGGACGCGGTATGCACGCGGTACCCGGCATCGAACAATGCCTCGCGGGCCGTCTCGAGAATAAAGTCTTCGTCGTCGACGACGAGGACCCGCTCGCCGCTGCCGGTCGCCGCTCCATCCGAGGTCCCCGGTGCGGCCCGACGTTCCTGCTCCTCCGTGCTCACCGGCAAGTAGACCCGAAACTGCGTGCCCTGCCCCGGCTCGCTATCCACGTCGATGAAGCCGTCGTGGCTCTGAACAATGCTGTAGGCCGTGGAGAGACCAAGCCCTGTTCCCTCCCCTTCCTCCTTCGTCGAATAGAACGGCTCAAAGATCTTGTCCATGACGTCGTCGGGCATGCCGGTGCCCGTGTCCCGCACCCGGATGCACGCGTGCTCCCCAGGCTCCGCGTCGATGTTGCGCTCGGCGTCGGCCTCGGTGAGCGTGACCGGCTGGGCGTCGAGAGTCAGCGTTCCGCCCTCCGGCATCGCATCGCGGGCATTGACGCACAGGTTCATGAGCACCTGCTGGATCTGCGTGGCGTCGCCCACGACCTGCGGAAGGTCCTCGGAGACGTCGGTGTGGACCGTAATGGATTCGGGAAAGGTCTCGTCGGTGATGCCGTGAATTTCCTCCACGATGCCGTCGAGGTGAAGCGCCACCCGCTCGCCCTCCATCCCCCGCGCGAAGGCCAGCACCTGCTCCACCATGTCCCCGCCGCGCTCGGCACTCTTCCGAATCATGTTGAGCACCTGCTCAATCTTATCGTCCGTCTGCTGGAGGCGCCGGCGCAGCACCTTCACCCCCAGCCTGATGGGCATGAGCAGGTTGCTCAGGTCGTGCGCGATGCCGCCCACGAGCCGCCCGATGCTCTCCATGCGCTGGGACCGAAGAAACTGCGACTCCAACTGCTTGCGCTCCGTCACGTCGGTGTTGATCACCAGCACCTGGTCCGGCGCGCCCGAGGCGTCGCGGACCAGCGTCCAGCGGCTCTCTACAACCAGTTCCTCTCCCTCGTTCGTCCGCATGTGAAGCTCGCCGGTCCACTCTCCCTCCTCCATCATCGTCTCACGACAACGGCGCAGCTTGTCTTCCTCGTCGGGGTCATAGAGACACTTGTGCATCCGATCTCCCAGAATCTCCTCCTTCGTCCAGCCGGTCAGGCGTTCGGCGCCCTTGTTCCAGTAGACGATCTCCCCGCCCATATCGTGGGCAAGGATCGCGTCGCGGGCCTTGTCCAACAGGCGAGCCTGCTCGCGGATGCGCTGCTCGGCCTCGTTGCGCTCGACGGCGTAGCGGAGCGAGCGCTCCAGCAGCGGGGCGTCGATCTGCTCCTTCGACAAATAGTCGGCCGCGCCAGCCTCCATCGCGTGCAGGTCCACCTCCACGTCCCCCTGCCCCGTCAGAAAGATGATCGGGGCCTCTACCCCTCCCATCTCGTTGACCTCGGTCAGCAGGTCGAGGCCCGTTTTGGCCCCGAGGCGATAGTCCACCAGACAGGCATCGTACACGTCCGTCAGAAGCGCTTCCCGGCCCTCCTCGTAGGTCGACACCCAGTCGAGCGTCGCCTTGACGGTTCGGGCCTTGTCCAGGAGCGCCTTCGTGATGAGGTAGTCGCCCTCATCGTCTTCAACGAGCAAAATGTGAAGCTCCGTCGGGGCGGTCGTCATTTGTTTGCGTCCCCCTCAGGGGGAAGTTTGGCAGGGTCGAACCAGAACTCTCCGAGGGATTCCATCACCTCCCCAGGCGCGTTGAACGTGACCGGCTTCGTCACGAAGGCATTGACGCCCAGGTCGTAGCTCGGCAGAGGGTCTTGTTCCGCCTCGGAGGTGGTGAGCACGACGACCGGGATGCGCCGGAGTTCCGCGTCGGACTTGATTTCGGACAGCGCCGCCCGGCCATCCTTTTGGGGCATGCTCACCTTCTGGGGCATGCTCAAGTCCAGCAGAATGAGATCGGGCCGGAGCGCCGGCTCGGGCGGGCCGTAATCGGCCTTCGTACTGCGGCTAGCCTCATAATCCTAGTATATTCCTGAAACCGCGGTATGCGACCGGTCGGGGATCATCTCTAGAAATCTATTTGCGCATGGGTAAAGTCTCTTTCGTGCTAATGCAATACGTACGTTCTCACGAATTGGTGCGATCGGTGCCGGGGACCGCCTCCGCCGAGGCCTCCGTGCTGTCGCGGCTTACCGGAAGCAATACGGTGAAGGTAGTCCCCTCGCCGGGGACACTGTCCGCCGTGATGTCGCCGCCGTGCCGCTCCACGATGCGCTGGCAGATGGCCAGTCCCATGCCGGTGCCCTCGTACTCGTCGCGTCCGTGCAACCGCTTGAAGGGAGAAAAGATGCGGTCTGCATGACTTTCTTCGAAGCCAATGCCGTTGTCGGCAATCGTGAGACGGCACATGTCCGTGCAGGAGGGCGACAGCCGCCCACTCTGCTGCAACTCCTCCGAGGCGGGCTCCACGGCGGCGTATACCTGCACACGCGGCGGCACGTCCGGCTTGTGAAACTTGAGGCCGTTGCCGATCAGGTTTTGCAGCAGTTGGCGAATCTGGGTCGGGTCGGCCTCCACCGTCGGTAGGTCACCGATGTCAACGGTGCCGTCTACGTCCGCAATCTGGAGGTCGAGATCCCGACGCACGTTCTCGGCCACCTCCGTCAGGTCCACCGGCTCAAAGGGTTGCGCCTGCGTTGTGATGCGGGAGTAGATAAGCAGGTCGTTGATAAGCTGCGTCATCCGCTCGGCCGCGTCCTGCATCCGGCCCAGATAGTCGGCCCCCGTCTCGTCCATCGCCTCCCCGTAATCGTCCAGCACCAGATTCGAGAACGAGCGGATCTTGCGAAGCGGCTCCCGCAGGTCGTGCGAGGCAATGTACGCGAAGTCGCGGAGGGCTCGGTTGCGCCGCTCCAGCTTGGCGTTGGCCGCAGCCATGGCCTGAGTGGCCTCCTTGCGCTCGCTGATGTCGCGAAACGTCACGGCCACCCCGTCGTCCACACTGACGGCCATTACCTGAAACCAAGCCGTCTCGTCGTCCCCTTCGAACTGCACCTCGTCCTCAAAGGGCTCGCCGGTCTCAACGACCTCGCGGTACGCTTCGAAAAGGCCCTTTTCCTCCTGCTCCGGCATGATGCGACGCAGGCGGTGACCGATGACCTCCTCGGCAGTGGTCCCGAGCATTTTTTCCGCCTGCGGATTCACGAGTTCGCACTCGAAGTCGACGATGGCACCGGCGTCGTTCCGAACGGCTGAGAGGACCGTGATGCCGTCCAGCGAGCTGCTGAGGACGCTCGACAGCAGGTCGCGGGAGGTTTGAAGCGCCTCTTCCTTGAGCTTCTCGTCGGTGATGTCGTCGAAGCAGACCAGGACGGCGTACGGCTCGTCTTTGCCTTCATGGAAGAGCGGCTCGGCGTTGACCCGGATCCAGCGGGGCGGGGCCTCCGGCGGATAGATGCCCATTACCTCATCCGGCACCGTCTCGCGCTCCACGTGGGCGCGCCAGAACGGAAACTCCCCGCTGGGCATCGGCGAGCCGTCCTCGCGAAGCCCGTTCCACGTGTCGTCGTCGTAGCGGGTGCCCACGATGTCGCTGATGGGGCGCCCCAGAATCTCCTGCGCGGGCTCGTTGCAGTCGCGGAAGACGCCGCGATTGTCCATCAGGAGCACGCCCTCGCTGATCGTGTCGATGAGGGCGTCGAAGCGCTGCTCCACCTGGCGACGCATGACCTGAGCCCGGTGTTGGCCGGTCCGGTCGGTGAGGTACAACAGTACCCCGTCCGCACCTACGTCTCCGTTCGTGCGCCAGGGCCGCACCTCCCAGTCCACCCAGTGCGTGGTGCCGTTGGCGCGCGTCAGGGAACGCACGTAGCCGCGACGCGTCTCGCCGTCGGCCAGGCACGCCGCGAAGGTGTCCGCCCACGTCCCATCCGGATCCGGGAACAGGTCGAAGAAGGAATGCTGCGCGGAGGGCGCGTCCGCATCGGGGGCGGCGTCGGGCTCAAACAGATCCGACCAGCGCTCACTGTGGGCGAGCACCGTCCCATCCGCATCCAGCATGCCGATCAGGGACGGCACGGTCGCCACGAACCGTTGTAGGGCCGCCGGGTCCTCCACGAGATCGGCCTTCGTGCGATGTGCAGACATTTCGTCGCTCATACCGGTCCATGTGCTCGTACGCAAGCGGTGCATCGGTGGAAAAACACGTCGAATCGCCCCCCTTCTTTCACACTCCAAACGGAATGTAGGGTAACTTCATTTGGGGAACGGCCCGGTCGAAAACGGGTTTGTCACTATTCGTTTACGTTGTGCGCCCGTTGCGGTGCTCGTCTCGGGCCTCACGGTCGGCCTCCACGTGGCGCCGGATGGCCGGGATCGAGTCGCCGCCGTACTTGCGGAGGAATGCCTTCGCGATGGTAAAGGCCACGGTGGCCTCGGCGACGGTGGAGGCGGCGGGCACGCTCGTCACGTCGCTCCGCTCGTAGCGCGTCGGCTGCGCCTCATCGGTGTCAGTGTCGACGGAGTCCAACGGCTTGATGAGCGTGGGAATGGGCTTCATGTAGCCCCGCACCACGAGAGGCATCCCGGTGGAGGTGCCGCCCTCGGTTCCGCCGGCGTGGTTGGTGCGGCGCGTGTACTCGCCGTTCTCCCCGTGCTCGATGGGGTCGTGGACCTCCGAGCCGCGGCGCCGCGCGTTGAAGAAGCCGTCTCCCACCTCGGCCGCCTTCTGGGCCTGGATCGAGCAAATGGCCTGGACGAGCTGCCCGTCGAGGCGGCGATCCCAGTGGACGTACGAGCCGAGGCCGCGCGGCACGCCGGTGACGACCACCTCGTAGATGCCGCCGAGTGAATCGCGGTCTTCCTTCGTCTGATCGATGTGCTCCACGCACTGCTCGGTCATCTCCGCGTCGAGCATGCGCGTGGCGCTCTCGTCGGCGTGCTCGTAGAGTGCCTGTGCCCCGCCGCCTTCCTTCACGATCTGATTGCGACGGTCCCCCCACTCTTCGGGATTGTCGTAACCGACGTCGCCGATGCTGACGACGTGGCTGCCCACCTCGATCCCGAACTCGTTCAACAGCTGCCGCGCCACAGAGCAACAGGCCACGCGCATCGCCGTCTCGCGGGCGCTGGACCGATCAATAACGGGCCGGATGTCGTCGAACTCGTACTTCTGCATGCCCGCCAGGTCGGCGTGCCCCGGCCGCGGGAGGGTCACCTTCTCCAGATCCTTCGGCGGTGGCCCCTCGATCGCCATTTTTTCCGGCCAGCCGGCCTTGTCCTTCTCGTAGGCCCCGTTGTCGATGCGAACGGAAATGGGGCTCCCGAGCGTCTCAGAAAAGCGCACCCCGGAGTAGATGTGCACCTTGTCGTTTTCGATCTTCGAGCGCCCCCCGCGGCCGTAGCCGAGCCAGCGGCGCGCCAGATGTTCGTTGATGTCGTCGGGCTCCAGGGGCAACTGAGCGGGGACGCCTTCAATAATGCCAATGATGGCTTCTCCGTGCGATTCCCCGGCCGTCAAGTAACGAAGCATGTTCTGCGGTGTGAGCGTTGGTTCGTTGAGCGTTGGGCGTTGAGCGTTCTATGTTGAGCGTTTTGCGGCGGGCAATGCCAGTAAGTGCCCCTCTTCAACGCATCGATGGCCCAGGGTTTTCCGATCTACTGAATTTCGTAAAAGGCACGCGTGCCGTCGGGGCGCCGAACCTCAACGAGCACTGGTGTCTCGGCGTCTTGAAGGTGCGTCTGGACATCGGTGGGCGTCGCCACGGACGTGTCGTTGAGAGCCGTGATGACGACGTCGCGCGGCAGGCCGGCCTCGGCGGCCGGGCGGCCCTGGTCGACGTGAGCCACATAGGCGCCGTCGTCCACCTCGTACCGCTCCTGCTCCGGCGCGCGGAGGGGGCGAAGCCCAACGCCCCATGGCTCGATCGGCACGACGGTCTCCGCGGTGGAGTCGGACGGCGGTTGCGGCCGCTGGGCCTGAGGCGACGGCTCAGGCTCGGGAGGCGACTGCCGGTCGCTCAGCCAGTCCTGGTAGGCGGGCGTGTCCTCGCCCATGAGCCGCACCGTCAGGGTCTGCGTTTTTCCCTCCCGCCACACGCGCACCTGAACGCGGTCGCCCGGCCGCCGCAGGGCGACGACGCTCTGCAACTCGTTCGGCGCGTCGACCCGCTGTCCCGCCACCGCCTCCACGATGTCGCCGCGACGGATGCCGGCCCGGTCGGCGGCGCTGCCACTGCGCACCCCGGCGATGTAGACCCCGTGGATGGCATCGAGCCCTACCTCCTCGGCCCGGTCTTCATCGACCTCCTGGATGCTTACCCCCAGATAGCCGCGCCTCATCTCGCCGTGCTCCATGAGGTCGGTCACCACCCGCTCCATGAGCCTCGACGGAATGGCAAAGCCGTACCCCTCATAGGCACCCGTGCGACTGGCGATGGCTGTGTTGATGCCGATCAGCTCGCCGTCCAGGTTGACGAGTGCCCCGCCCGAGTTGCCGGGATTAATGGCCGCGTCGGTCTGGATGAAATTCTCGACCCGGAACTGGTCCTCGATGATCTGAAGCTGCCGCCCGAGGGCACTGACGATGCCGGCCGTCACCGTAGACGTAAGCCGGAACGGATTGCCGACAGCCACGACCCAGTCTCCCACCTGGACGTCGTCGGAACGACCGATAGGCAGGACCGGAAAGTCGGATGGCCCGTCGATCTTGAGAACGGCCAGGTCCGTGGCCTCGTCGGTGCCCACGATGCGGGCTTTGAACTGCCGCTTGTCGGGCAGGCGCACCTCGGTGGCCGCGGCCCCTTCGATGACGTGGTAGTTGGTGACGATATACCCATCCGGACTGATGAGCACGCCGCTGCCGAGATTCTGCTGGCGGGGCGGGCGATCAAAAAACTCGCGCGGGCCGCTTTCCGCCTCGTCCCCTTGCACGCGAATCGCCACGACGGCCCCTCGCACCTGCCCCGCAACGCGCCGAAACCGGTCGCCCAGCGACGCCGGTGTGGGCGAGTCTTCCCGTCCCGAATCGACGACCGTGCTGGACCCGCGTCCCTCGTCAACCGACTTTACGATACGGGTCGACGGCCGCGGGGCCGGGTCCCGGTCGAAGAGCAGTGTCGACCAGATTCCGGCCAACAGCCCAACGAGGAGAAGCCCGGTCCCAATGAGAAGACGGACGGCGCGCCGAGTAGCCATAATCACTGAACAGCAAAACGGTGCAAGCAAGGGAGGTCTCTTCACCCTAAAGGAATTCGAATTGTTTCGGCGATGTCCGCAGCCAACAACGTCGTCACACGGGCACGCTCCGTCCTCAGGGGCGTGTCGCCGTGTCCGGAATCGATGTCTCCCGTGCAGCGTATGTTTCTCATGTTGCCAGCCTTCAAGTCATGGAAGAGCGTGTTGTCCCTCCGCTCCACCGCACTTATCCGTATCGCTGCAATCGGACAGACAGAATGAGGGCGACGAGGCCGAAACGCAGAAATCCTCTCCTCCTCATCTGTAATCCGCAACACGGGTCATGCATGTCCATCGCGTTTCTGTCGCTCCAACCAGCTGTGTGTGATGCGTCCTCTGCGCCTGATGGGTCCCCTCCTCCTCGCGGGCCTTCTCCACCTCGGACTGTCTGTCGCTGCCCAGGCACAAGTGACCATTCCGCCCCGATCGCTGCACGAAGTCGTCGAGACGGCTCGGGCGGACGACACGCCCATCCTCATTGAGGTCTACGCCTCCTGGTGCCCCTACTGCCAGCGCATGCAGGAAACGGTCTACGCCGACTCCACCGTGCGACGATACCTGGACGACCATTTCACGTACGTACGCCTGAACAGCGACACCACCGGCGGCCAACACTCCTTTCGGGGCGACACGCTTTCTACGAGCCAACTGGCCTCGGCCCTGGGCGCCCGCGGTGTACCCGCCACTGTCTTTATGACGGCCGACGGCACACCCATCGCCCGCCAGCCCGGGTTCGTCAAGCGTCCGACGTTCCTCACGATGCTCCGATACGTGGGCTCGGGCGCGTATCGGAACCAGGATTTCAAAACGTTCACGGAGCAGGAGTCGCGGTGATGCGTGTGGGCGTAAAGCATGTTGTATGAGGAGTGAACCGGAGAGCGAATTCGCACCGTGGGTCTGTGCTTTTCCCCCGATCGCCGCGCCTCTCGCCGTTCTCCTCTCGTCCGATCTCCACCACGCCTCTCATCTCTCGAATGCGCGTCAGCTACTGCGACGGCTACTACGTGCCGCTCCCAGACGGCCACCCGTTTCCGATGGCCAAATTTCCGGCGCTGCACCGGCGCCTGCTTGACGAGGGCATTATCACCTCCCGCGACGTGGTCGCCCCCCGCCAGGCCGACTGGGCGGACCTGCGCCGGGTCCACACGGCCGAGTATTTGTCGAACCTGGCAGAAGGGTCCTTGTCCGACCACGCCGAACGGCGGATGGGCCTGCCGTGGTCGAAGCGTCTCGTGTACCGCTCGCGGCTGGCCGTACAGGGCACCATCAACGCCGCGTTCATGGCCCTCACCGACGGCGTAGCCGCCAACCTGGCCGGCGGCACCCACCACGCGTTCCCCGACCGGGGCGAAGGCTTCTGCGTGCTCAACGACGTGGCGGTGGCGATCCGTGTGCTGCAGTCCTCGTGCTGGGCCCGCCGCATCCTCATCGTCGACCTCGACGTGCACCAGGGCAACGCCAACGCCGCGTTTTTTGCCGGCGACGATTCGGTGTTCACGTTTTCGATGCACGGGGCCAAAAACTACCCGTTCGAGAAGCCATCGTCGTCCCTCAACGTGCCCCTCGACGACAACATCGGCGACGACGTGTACCTCGACACCCTGAAGGCCTACCTGCCGGACACGCTCGACGCCGTTGCCCCGGACCTCGTCTTCTACCTCGGCGGCATCGACGTGGCGGCCGACGACCGATTTGGGCGCATCGCCCTTTCCCGCGACGGCCTCCACGCCCGCGACCGCTATGTGCTGGAGCAACTCGACCAGCGCGACCTCCCGGTGGCGCTCCTGCTCTCGGGCGGCTACGCGGAGACGCCGACCCTGACCGCCGACCTGCACGCCATCCTGCATCGGGAGGCTGCCCGGGTCTTTTCCCCCACGGCGGCCCCGGACCATCCTGCCATTCAGTAGAACCGGGGACGAGCACCGCGTACAAGGGCTGTAGACGTACCGATCCGTGAGAAAGTACGTAAACTATTTTCTGCTGCAGCTTGGGAATCCCAGATTGCTGTAGATCCCGGATGCTGGAAATCTCAGATTTCCGGGACCGCGTACAGCCGTAAGCAACGAACGGTCTTTAGAAAATCATTCACGTATCGGTAGTATCACACGATGCGGTCGCGGATGTCAGAGGCATACGACCGACTCACCCGAACCGTCGTGCCGTCCTCAAGAACGGCTTCGTACCCGCCCGCCCCGTCACTGTAGAGGTGATCGACAGCAGAAAGGGCAAGAATGTGGGAGCGGTGAACGCGCAGGAATTGATCGGAAGGGAGCCGTTCCTCCAGGTCGCCAATGCCCATCGAGGAGAGATACGGGCCGTCGGGGGCATGAAGCTTCGAATAGTCGCCCGCGGCCTCGATCCAACGGATATCGGCGGGGTCGACCGGAATAATTTTCTCTCTGTGGCGCACGTAGAGGTGCTGGGGCGACGTGTCCGTCTCGCGCTTCACGTGCTGCAGAAGCAGGGCGAGCCGATCCCCGTATTCCTGGGTGCGGTCCTCCTCGAAGCGCTCCAGGGCCCGCTCCACGGCTTTTCGGAAGCGCGCCTTGCTATACGGCTTCAAGAGGTAGTCCACCGCGTCCGCGTCGAACGCCTCAATCGCGTACTCGTCGTACGCGGTGGAGAAAATAATGTCCGGCAGCACATCGATTCGCTCCAGCACCTCGAAGCCGCCAAGGCCCGGCATCTGCACGTCGAGGAAAACGAGATCCGGCGCCTCGGCGTTGATCGTATCAATGGCCTCGCGGCCGGTCCCGCACTCCCCGATCGGCTCGATGCGAGGCACGTCCTCCAGGTATTCCTGGATGAGATTGCGGGCGGGCGGTTCGTCGTCGACGATGAGGGCTCGCACGGCGCGTGGGGGACCGTTTCCGAAGTGGGATCGAGACGGGAATTACGCGTCGGGACAACCGTTTCTGGGAATGGAGAACCAGACGGCGAAGCCGGTGGGCTCATTCTCGGCGGTTCGAAGAGCGGCTTCGGGGCCATAGGTGTGTTCTAGCCGCGTACTTGTATTGGCCAGGCCCGTGCCGTTTTCCAACGCCGAGAGCGGATCGTCGTCGCCAGGGCCCACGCCGGTGTCCTCCACGTGGACGTAGACGCGATTATTCTCGGTGTGAATCCGAACTGCCACAGTTCCCCCCTCCTTCTTCGGCGCGATGCCGTGCCGCAGCGCGTTCTCCACGAGTGGCTGCTGGACCATCGGCGGAACAGGGGTATCGAGGGCCTCCTCGTCGGCCTGCACGTCGACCTCCACCTCCAGACGGTCGGAGAATCGATGCTGCTCCAAATCGAGATACCGGCGCGTGAAGTTGAGTTCTTCGCGGAGCGGAACGAGGTCGCGTTCTGAGCCCTCCAGGGCGTACCGCATCATGTCCGACAGCTTGGCGATCATTTCCCGGGCCTGTTCCGGATTTCGGCGCAGTGTCGCACTGATGGAATTCAGCGTGTTGAACAAAAAATGGGGATTCACCTGGGCCTTCAGGGCGGCCAGCCTCTGTTCTCGCGCCCTTGCCATCAGCGCCGTCGCCTGCCGTTCTCGATACCGGAGCCGCTGGACGTTCCGCACTAAATGGTATATCGCAAACTGGATCGCATAAATCGTCAGGTTTCCGAACAGGATCCACTGGTAGTTCGCCGCCACCTCCGTCGTGGCGGCGGGGAGGGGCCCGAGGATAAGATGCACGCACAGGGACCATCCCCAATGCAGACGGTTCATCTCCCGGACGGTGATCCACCAGATCGGCACGCTGTAGACGCCGAGGATAACGCTGTAGACGACCTGACCGGCCAAAATACGAACAAACGGGGACGCCGGCTGCTGCCGAGCAATAAAGAACGTGTAGAGCAGGGCATAGAGCAGCCAGCCGATGATCGCCAAGCCCACGCCGGTCCACGTCATTTCCGGCTCCGGCGGAGCCGCATTCTTCCCAACGTCCGTCGACAAAAGACCGTCCTTCGTGTTCGCGGACGTCATGTTCGATCCAGCCCATTCGAAAAGAACCGCTGCGGAGAACACGGACCGTTGCCGCCCTCTCCCGGCGTTGGTCTTTTTCTCACAAAGAGCAAAAGTGCAGAGGCCCCGAGTCGTTCACTACGCTCCCCCGTCCAGTGGGACGTCCCGCAGCGGGAACGCCCGACTGAGACGAGGGGGCGTCCCGAGCTCTTGATACCGCCGGCCAGTGGGTCGAATTACCGCACCATCGCGGCGACCTCGTCGGCCTGCTCTCGGTTGTACCGAAAGGCAATGGACTTGTAGTTGACGGCGTCGACGAGCGTCCCGATAAAGCAGAGTCCCAACGTCCACACAGCGGCCTCTACGAATCCGGTGCGGTGAACCCGTCGCAGGAATTGGCGGGTGGCGACCTCGTCAACCGTAAGAGAGAAGGAAGACCATACCGATCCGTGAATAAGTTTCCGCCAATCTGAGATTGGCACGTTCGGTTTCACTACACCAGGCCGAAAAAGATCGTTTACGTACGTTCTCACGGATCGGTAGTGTCGAACCTGCCTGTCCAGTTCAGAGACACAGGCACACCGATCTGGACGGACGCACGCAGGTCTCACGCACATCCCCACGCACTCACGTACCAACAAACTATCCAATTTCCAGCATCCGCTCGACCGCCTCCAGGGCACCCTGGCGTACCTCCTCGTCGATCTCGATCTGGTACTGATTGTTCGCCAGGTTGCGGCGCGTGTCCTGCAGTGTAATCTCGTTCATGTGCGGACACCGCTGCCAGCACATCTTCAGCATGTCCTTTTCCGGATTGGAGCCCATGATGTTTTCGCCCATCGAGCACTCTGTGAGCAAGAGGTAGCTCTCCGCGTCGGTGTTTTCGACGTAGTCGATCATGGAGGAGGTGCTGCCGGAGTGATCGGCTTCCTCCACGACCTCCGGGCTGCACTCCGGATGGGCCAGCACGACGGTGTCGGGGTGCTCCTCGCGGGCCTGTTTGATGTCGTCGACCTGAAACATCTCGTGGACCACGCAGCGGCCCTCCCACCCGATCATGTCGGCGTCGAGATCCTCAGCGGGGGCCCCGTCCCCACCGGTCGCGCCCTTCCGCTCGCGCTTCTGCGGAAAGAGAATATCCTTCCCGGTCTCCTGGGCCACGTTCTGCGCCAGAAACTCGTCCGGGATGAAGATGACCTGATCCGAATCCAGCGATTCGACGACGGCCGCCGCGTTGCTGGACGTACAGCAGATGTCACTCTCGGCCTTCACGTCGGCGTAGGTATTCACGTACGTCACGATGGGGACTCCGGGATATCGCTTACGCAACTGACGCACATCTTCGGCCGTGATGCTCTCCGCAAGCGAGCATCCGGCCTCTTCCGCGGGCAGCAGCACCGTCTTGTTCGGATTCACGATCTTGGCGGTCTCCGCCATGAAGCGCACGCCGCAGAACACGATCGTGTCCGCTTCGGCCTCGGCGGCCAGCCGGCTCAGCTCCAGCGACGAGCCGGTGTAGTCCGGAATCGTCTGAAAGAGGGCCGGCTCCATGTAGTTGTGCCCGAGGATGACAGCGTTCCGCTCCTTTTTGAGTTGGTTGATCTCGGCGGCGAGGTTGGCCTTCCGACGAAGATCAACCTCGTGCGGATCGTCGAGCCGCTCCTGAAGCACCTCGTACAGCGCATCGGGCGAGGTGAGCGTGGCTGCGTCGTTTTTCATGGTGGATCAGCGGTCTTCGAGAGGGAACAAGGGACAATCGGCGGCGCGGTCTTCCTACCCGGTCCGAACACTCAGGTCCAGCGTGGGGGCCGAGTGTGTGAGCGCTCCAATCGAGATTCGGTCGACGCCCGTTTCGGCAATCGGGGCAACGGTGTCGAGGCTTACGTTCCCCGACGCCTCTAGCGGCACCCGGCCGTCGGTCCGGGCAACGGCTGCCTGAAGGGTCGGGATCTCCATGTTGTCCAGCAGAATCAGGTCGGGGCCGGCATCGAGCGCTTCGTCCAGTTCGTCGAGGCCTTTTACCTCCACCTCAATTGGGTACCGGTCACCGTACTGATCACGGACGCGCCGGAGGGCGGCTGTGATCCCGCCCGCACCGTCGATGTGATTATCTTTCACCAAGACCATGTCAAAAAGGCCGAGCCGATGGTTGGTACCACCCCCCTGCCGCACAGCGTACTTGTTGGGCCGACGGGCGCCGGGGAGCGTCTTGCGGGTGTCGAGGATGCGCGCATCGGTGTGGGCCACCGCATCCACGAAGCGGCGCGTGAGGGTGGCAATGCCGGAGAGCCGCCCCAGCACGTTCAGGGCGGGCCGCTCGGCGGTGAGCAGGACCCGGCCCGGGCCCGCGACGGTCGCCACGACCTGCCCAGCCTCCACCCGGTCCCCCTCATCGGCGCGGGCGTTCAGAGCCAGCTCCGCGTCCACGAGCCCAAAGAGCGCTCGTGCCAGCGGAAGCCCGGCGATCACGCCGTCTTCTTTTGCCAGCACTCGCCCTTCAAGTTGATCGGAGGCATCCAGCGTCGCCGCACTGGTCACGTCGTTCTGGGCGGGCGGGTAGGCCCCCGGCGCCCACGCTCCGTCCGCGTCCACATCCTCATTCACGCTCAGTTGGAGCCACGAGAGCACAGTCGGGTGGCGGAGGGCCTCGGGCAGCGCGCGACGCGCTCGTCGTACGGCGGGGACGGCATCGGCAGTCATGACACGGGAACAAGATCGAAGACGCGAAGCGCAAGGAATCCCGGAGCTGGACGGACCAGTCATCGACGGGGACTGTCAGTGCGGGAACGAGCGCAGTGCGGGGACGAGCGCCCGGTGGGGCCCCCGCTCTCTGCAATCATCCGTCGGCCGCCACAACTTCGGAGGCCGGTATGTCGGTGCGGTAGTGGCAGCCCACGGAGGTCTCGTTGGCAAGCGCCGCCTCGGCGATGAGGGCCCCCACGGTCACGGCAGATCGCAGTTCAGCGGCGGACCGCGGGAGCGGCCGCGCCCTCGCCTGCACCGCCTGTTTCACGGACCGGAGCGTGTCGAGGGCCTGCCGGAGTCCGTCCGCGGACCGGCGAAGGCTCACGTGGGCATCCATCGCCCGCTTGACCTCGTCGAACGCAGCGTCCACCTCCTCAACAGTCCCCCGGACGGAAGAGGCCTCTTCCCGCTCACCGGGCGACATCGGGGCCCGCTCTGCCGCGTCAGTTCCAGCCCGCAGGCCCCACACCAATCCCTCCAGCAGCGAGGTCGACGCCAGCCGGTTGGCCCCGTGCACGCCGGTCCGCGCGCATTCGCCCACCGCGTAGAGTCGATTCAGCGAGGCCCGCCCCCACGTGTCCACGTCGATGCCGCCGCAGAGAAAGTGCTCCGCCGGGACGACGGGAATCCCGCCGCTCGGGTCCACCCCGTTTTCGTCGCAGAGAGCGGCCAGGTCCGGAAAGGTGCCCGCGAAGTCAAGGGGCGACACGTCGAGGAAGACCTTCCCGGTGGCCCTGTGCTCACGCTCTACGGCCCGGGCCACCACGTCGCGCGGCGCCAGCTCGGCATCCTCGTGCACCTCTGGCATGAAGCGCTCACCTCGGGCATTGCGCAGGAGGGCCCCCTCCCCGCGCACTGCCTCGCTAACGAGAAACGGATCGCCGCTCGCCACGCAGACGGTCGGGTGAAATTGCACATATTCCAGGTCGTCGATCTCCGCTCCGGCCCGCACGGCCATCGCGAGGCCGTCCCCGGTCGCCCCGCCCGGATTGGTCGACTGCCCGTAGAGGGCGCCGATGCCGCCGGTGGCCACGATTGTCGCCCCGGCCCGCCACGGCGTCACCGTGCCGCCCGATTCGAGCCAGGCCCCCGAGACGCGTCCGTCGCCGGCGAGGAGATCAACCGCCGCGGTGTCGTCGTGAATCGTGACGCGGTCGTGCTCAGCAAGGTAATTCAGAAACGGAATGTGGATGTGCCGGCCCGTCGAGGCATCCACGTGGAGAATGCGGTCCGCCGAGTGGGCCGCCTCGCGCCCGTAGTCGAACGCGTCCTCTTCGGTGTCGAAGCCCACCCCAAGCGTGTCAATGAGCACGTCGTGGACGGCGCGGTCGGCCTCCTGCACCAGCACGTCGAGCGCCGCCGGGGCGCTGGTGCCGCTGGAAGCAGCATCGATGTCCCGCTTGAACGCTTCCGGCTCCTTCCGCGCCACAGCAATGCCGCCCTGGGCCCACCAGGTAGACGCTCCCTCAGGCCGGGTGGCTTTCGTAGCGAGGGTGACGTCGGCCCCGTTCCGTGCCGCCCCGAGGGCCGCAGAGAGGCCCGCGATGCCGGAGCCGAGAACAAGTACATCGGTGGTGTGCGTCGCCATGGGCAGACAGGCTTCTGCGCGAGTAGATGGCCCGGGAAGAAAACCTCCTCAATTCCATTTCTTGATCCGTGTTCGGACCTACAAAGATTGACTATAGTTTTCTTTACTGGGCGTGAACCTCACCCCCGAGTCCCTCAAAAGTTCGCAACAATGGCGTGAGATTGGGCTGTGTTACCGATCTTTGGGAAAATACACAAATCTGTTCCAGAATCGCCGGGCGTTTCAGAATCGCTGCACGTTTCAGAATCGCTGAACTACCGATCCGTGAGAACGTACGTGAACAACCTTCTTCGACGTGGTGCGAACCGTGCTCAGTTATGAGCGAAACCGAGCGTGCCAATCTCTGTGACCTTATGAGATTAATCGCCGGGCGACTGATTTTTCTCACGACTCCAACGGGAAAAGTGCACGCCCGACGATTCGGCCGTGCAGGCCGGCTCTTCCCTGTAGCCCTTCCCTGTAGGGCTCCGGTCGCCGAACGGAGCCTCTTCCCTGTAGAGCCCTCATCCCTGCCGCCGGTCGCTCCAATCGTCTTGTTCGTTGCCGAAAGCGCCGATTCTGGAAATCTCAGATTTCCCAGTGCAGCTTCCCGGAAAGATCGGGAGACACACGAAAGCTTTCGGTGCGCTCGGACGGGAGGCCGGAGCCCTGGTTAGAGCCTTCCGCGTCAGAGTCGATGGATGGGAGCATTGCCGCGCGACTCCGGCCCATTCGTCCAGAACGGGGCCTTTACGGAGTGTCGTCCACCAGCCGGTTTTCGTGCCACCCAATCGTGTTGTCGGCCTGAGACGCCGTGAGCACATCGAGGTCGCCATCCCCATCCACGTCCGTCACGTCGATCGAAATCACGTTCGGCACGCCCATCGCGATGGTGCGGGGCGGCGCGAATGTCCTCTCGCCCTTGTTCTCGACCCAGACCACCGTGCCACTGTCAAAGGCCGCTGCAAGCACGTCCTGATCGCCGTCGTCGTCAAGGTCTCCGGCCTCGATGTCTTCAATCGTCCGCGCCTCGCGGGCCAGCATCTGCTTGTCCCCAAACGCCTCCAGGGTGTCCCGGTCGGTGCGATTCTCGAACAAAAACAGGGACTCGGCGCCGACCGTGCCCGCAAGTAGATCCGGGGGAGCGTCCTGTGACAAATTAGCCGCGTGTACCTCGATGGGCTCCTGCAGATCCGTGCCGACGGCCGGCCGCTCGACGAACCGCAGCGAGTCGGACGACGAATCAGCAGGCTCGTATCGGTTGATGATGTTGTCCTGGTACGCCACCGCCAGCACGTCGGGCACATCGTCGCGGTCCAGATCGGCAATGTGAATCGTTTCAAGCCCCTGCACGTCCGTCGCAATGGGCACGCCGTCGCGGAACTCGCCGCCCCCTTTGTTTTCGAACCAGACCACCGTCTGCGCCAGCACTGCGCCCACCACCACGTCGGCGTCGCCGTCCCCGTCGACATCAGCGGTCCCCACAGTGGAGGCTCCGTCCAGGTCGGCGCTGAGCGTTTTTCGCTCGCCGAACGTGCCCCTCCCCTCGTTTTTGTACCACGCCACCATATCGTCCCGAAGCGAGATGGCGAGCACGTCGACCCGCCCGTTGCCGGTCAGATCTGCCGAGTGCAGGTCCACCGCTCCGTCGATGGCCGTGCCAATGGGCTTTGGGGCCTGAAATCCGCTCGTATCCGAACGGGCGTTCTCACTCCAGGCCACGGACGGGCGGCCCAGGGCTGCCGCAAGCACGTCGAGGGAGCTGTCGTCCCCCAGCGAGTCGGCACGCACCACCTGCGGCTGCTCCAGCGACTGCGACACCACCTGCCGCTGTCCGTTGAAGGGGACGCCCAGCGTGACGGCGGCGCTCGCCGTCGCCTCGGTGCCATCGGTGACGGTGTAGTCGACCGTCGCCGTGCCGACAAACGCGTCCGTCGGCTGAATCCGGAGCTTCTCCGAGTCGATCACGGTGACCTGAGCCACAGAATCGGGCGGTCCGCCTGCTCGTACGACCCGGAGGGACTGTCCGTCCGGGTCCCGATCGTTGGCGAGCACGTCCACGGTCACCGAGTCGCTCATCGTCACGACTCGGTCCGGGACGGCAGTCGGCGCACGGTTGCTGGTGGCCCACCACCCAATACCGAGGAGAATGAGCAGCACAATCAGCCCCGCCCCCGCTGCCGCCACGCGCCGGGGCGATTCGCGCATCGTTTCGACGGCGACCTCCGCGCCCGTCCCCACCCGCTCGCGGCCCGTCCGCACCGCCGTCTGGGCTGCGGCGCGCGCCCACTCCGCCGCCTCGCGAACCGTCTCGGCCGGATCGCGGTCCGCTTCCGAAGGGGCCCCCCGTTCCGGCGGAGCCGCGGCCGACGGATCGACGGATTCGTCCTCCCCGTTGTCCGCTGCCTCGGACGCAGACGCAGGCGCCGGCGACTCCGTCGGCGCATCCTCCCTCGCCCCCTCCTCAGCATCCTCCTCGGACCCGGCGGAGGCATCAGCAGTGTCCGGCGCCTCCTCCGGCTCTGCCGGCGCCTCCGTCGCCGCAGCGTCGGCCCGCATCGTTTCCCCCTCCATCCCTCGGTGCTCATCGGCCAGCGACCCGGACGCCTCTTCGCTGAAGTCGATGTCAAGATCCTTGGGCTCGTTGATGGCCACCGACACAACCGTCTGCCACACAAGGTTGTCGAGTGACATGCGGGTTTCGCCATCAACCTGTCCTTCGGTCCCCGCGTCGGTCACCGTGGCAGTACCAGTGCCGGCCTGGTCGGTCCGCACCGCTCGGATGCGATGCGACCCCGACGCCACTCCCAGCGTGTACGCCTCCCCTGGCGCCAACTCCGCCGTGCGGCTACCGTCCACGTACAAGCGGCACGGGTGCGTCGCCGTAACCTGAAGTTCGGCGGAGGCGTCGTCGGGCTCCGCCGCGACCTCCGTCGTCGAGATCTCCCCGACCCATCCCGGATCCGCGTCGGGCGACGGGTCCGGCAGCAGCGCCGAGAACGCTTCCATACTCCGCGGCCGGTCGTCCGGCCGGATGGCGAGCCCCTGCAGCACCGCGTCGTTCGTCGCGCCCGAGAGCGACGGCACCAACTCATCGGGGCTTGCGAGATCATCGTCCAGAATGCGCGCCGCCGCTTCCGGCGGCTTGTAGCCGGTGAGGGTACGGTAGAGGGTTGCCGCACAGGCGTATACGTCCGTCCACGGCCCCTGATCGCCGTGGCTGTGATATTGCTCGTGCGGCGCGTATCCGCGCTTCAGGACCACCGACATGCTTTGCGTGCGCTCGCCCACCGCCGACCGCGCCGCCCCGAAGTCGAGCAGTACCACCGTCCCGTTGTCCGCCAAGTACACGTTGTTCGGATCGATGTCTCGGTGCAGAATTCCCTCTTCGTGTACTGCCGAGAGGCCGTCCGCCACCTGCTCCATAATCAGGAGCGTCTCCTCCTCCGGCAGAAAGCCGTTGCGGGCCTCCAGATACTGGGCCAGGGTCCGCCCCTCGTAAAAGTTCATCACGAGGTAGCCCGTCCCTTTTTCTTCAAAGAAGGTGCGCACCCGTACGATATTCTCGTGGGCCTCGAACTTCGCCAGGGTGCGGGCCTCCTGCAGGAAGCGCTCCAGCCCAAACTCAAAGTCTTGTCCCCCAACGGCTCCGGTCTCCGACGAGAGCGGCTGAACCGTATTCCCGTCCGACTTGCGCACCGCGATGTCGTTGGGCAGAAACTCCTTCACCGCCACGACCATCTCCAGCACCTCGTCGACGGCGAGGTAGGTAATGCCGAAGCCCCCAACGCCGAGCACCCGCCCCACGCGGAACTGATCGTTGAGAAGCGTCCCCTGGTCGAGCGCGAGAGGGCTTCGACCAGATACATCGTCCTGAAAAACGTCGTCGCGCTCCATGCGTCTGGTGGATATTGAAGAAATGAACGCCACAGAGAGGAAAAGAGACGCTCTTTATTCAGACAACACGGCCTCCCGTTCCTCGCCTCTTCGGAATTTTCTCTGGAATGATAAACCGGATCAATGATTATAACAATGCACACTCCGGTTTCCGAAATTCCCCCGTACGGACCCACGGCAATCGCATCCTGCATTCCGCAGCACACAAAAGGGAGGTTAGAGCACAGCGTTATTGCCTCCATACTGCAGCTTCAACTGGTCCGTTGTGCAATCGAGCTTTGGACGGACCTCGTCCGTCCATACCTCAAGCTGGAGCGTGGAGCAATAGCAAACTGCTCTCCCCAAAAGATCGTTTGAAGCTGCAGTACTTCCACGCATCCGCTCATTCCGGGCAGAGGGAGAATTCAGCAGCAACATCGCCTCCTACGTTTCCGGAGATCTCCCAACATGCAATCGTCCTGTGTACGGACCACGCAAAAGGCCGGGGCGCCCGAAGACGACCCGGCTCTACCGATTTGACTGATACATGAATGGGTTGCCAAAGGGGATTCCGACTGGCAGCATGCCACGGTCTCGGGAATCTGTGTGCTTTTTCAGGATTGGTCGCCGGACGGACGTCCCTGTGCGGCTTCCTGCGAAGGCTCGGAAGAAAGACCGGTCGGCCTCGCAGAAACGGCCATCCGGACGCTTCCTGGAGCGCGCGGTGTTGACGGGAAGGTGCTCCAGCGTGCGCCCGGCACGCCTCCGTACCGGTTAGGCCGGCACCGGCGCCTCGTGCTCGATGCGCGTGCCGAGCACCTCCAGAAACTGCGCAATCCACGCCGGGTGTGCGGGCCAGGCCGGGGCCGTCACCAGCTTCCCGTCCGTCACGGCGTCGTCCATCTCCACCTCAACAAACGTGCCGCCGGCCGCCTCCACCTCGGGCTCACAGGCGGGGTAGGCCGAGCACCGCTTCCCGTCGATCACGTCCGCCGCGGCCAACAGCTGCGCCGCGTGGCAGATGGCCGCAATCGGCTTGTCGGCCGCCGCAAAGTGCCGGACGATGTCCAGCACGCGATCATTGAGCCGGATGTACTCCGGCGCCCGACCGCCCGGCAGGCACAACGCATCGTAGGCCGTCTCGTCCACCTCGTCGAAGGTAGCATTGAGAGCAAAGTTGTGCCCACGCTTCTCGCTGTAGGTCTGGTCGCCTTCGAAGTCGTGAATGGCCGTACGCACCGTCTCGCCCTCACTCTTGTCCGGACACGCAGCGTGCACCTCGTGCCCTACCATCTGCAGGGCCTGAAACGGCACCATGACTTCATAGTCTTCCACGTAGTCGCCGACGAGCATAAGAATCCTCTGGGACATAGAATACCTCCGTGTGATTGTCAGCATTGATCTCTTCGGATGCCTTCCTTCACACGATCTTCGCGACCATAAGATCCGTCCCCGTCGACAGGGTCTTAGAGACTGTTTTGATTTCACACGTTGGAACCTTGAGCGCAACGTGACGAGTGCGGCACGGTCAACGTCCCCCGTTCTTCAGACCTCAACGACGCGGTGCGATTTGCGTTGGAAAACCATCGGGAGGAATGGAAATCACGTCCCAAGAATCAAAACAGTCTCTTGCAGCCCGACGGCCCCCACAACCTGGACGTCGCGGTTCCCTGTCGTCCTCCGCGCCAGTACGACATCGCTGACCTCTGAGAGGGCAAGCCGAGGCAGACGGTCCCATCCGCCCAGAGGCACATCGCCCCGAGCATGTCGCCGGCCGTTCCCCAGCTGTTCTACAGGGAGACTGCCCCATGTCGGGCACGTCGTCTCCCCGGCTCATCGCAGTACAGACCGATAGAGCAGGGGGTACGCAGTCGCCGCACACGGCCAAGGAGATGGAATGACCTCAGCGTTCCCCGTCGGCTTCCGAAAAGAGCCAGGCGTCAACGCTGTATTGGCCCGGTCCCGTGAGGAAGAGGGCAACAAAGACAGTGGTCATCTCCGTCGCGTGCCAGGGCCCGCCGTCGATCTGGCCACTGATGTGCCCGACGGCCGCCACGAACATGGTCATGAGCATCAACACCAGCATGGGGCGAAAGAGAACGCCCAGCATGAGCAGAATTCCCCCGGCAAACTCCGTGAGGGCCGCCATGAACCCCCAGAATGTGGGCCAAAACGTGATGCCGAAGACGGCCATCTTCTGCCCAAGGCCCGCCCACTGCTCCGGGCCGCCCCAGATCTTGCCGGCCCCGTACACAAAGACGAACGACACGCCGATCCCGAGGCGTAGGACGAGCAGGGCGAGATCGACCGAGCTCCACCGCTCTGTATTCAAAATAGCCATCATGCGGGTCGTCGGGTCACGAAGCAGAAAAAGTCGAACGGGGGAGTCGGAGAACGCCCTCAGAACCTGTTTTGCACGAGATCCACGAAGTCGCAGCGCTGGGAGCGAGGCCATCTAGATGGCCGTGACCGGGTACTCTCTGGAGTGGCAGTAAACGTCTCGCCGAACAGGTTCTCAACCTCGGACACTACCCAGCGATCTCGTCAACGCTGTACGTGCCCGGCCCCGTGAAGACGATGCTCAGAAAGACGGCACCGTACAGGAGTGCCATCTCCGCGCTTCCGTCAATGGCCCCGGTCAGGTGCGCCGCGGCGGCCACGGCCATGTTGCCCACAAGCAACAGCGCAGCCGGACGCGTCAGCACCCCCACGACGATAAGCAGCGCCCCCACGAATTCCGCGAACGCCGCCAGAAAGCCCCACACCGTCGGCAGGAAGCCGAGCCCGAAGATGCCCATCGTTCCGCCGAGCTGCGCCCACTTTTCCGGCCCGGCGGTGATTTTGCCGAGTCCATGCCCAAAGGCCATATACAACCCAAAGAAGGCACGAAGGGAAAGCAGTCCGAGGTCGCGATACTTACGGAGGTGAGACCAAATCATGGTGGGTGCACATTGCCGAAAAAGATCCCGCGCAGTCGTCAGTATAGAAAACGTTTCGGAGCCTGTCGAACAGGGCAGCCACCCCCCCTCAGTTTCATCGAGCGGCCGTGGCTCTTTCGTCTCCTTCTCACTATATAGTGCGAAGGGAACGGGCGGTATAGTGCGAAGGGAACGGGCGGTTGGGGCAGAGATCGGGAATCGACTTCCTTGAGCACTGCCGAGACCATCGGGGCGGGTCCTCGCGATCTACAGGCATGGATGCACGGGGGCATGGATGTTTTAACAGATCTGTACCGCACGAATGTGTCTTCCACGGCTGGCTTCAAATCGTCGCCCCCCCACGCGGGCAACGCGTGTATGCATCCATGCCTCTATTCCTCCACGCGTTCATACCGTCTCCGCTTGGCAGCAGCCATCGAGCCTCCGTCCTCCGAGAAAATTTCAGCCGAAGGACTGCCTGCCCCCGAAAGCATCCGTGATTTCATCCGCTCTCAACGCTGGGACGTTGCACCTTCGCCCCGGGCCCCATTCTTTACAATCGGTCTAAATAAGAAAAAACCATCCCGGTCCTATGTTTTCGTTTCGGTCCTCGCCGCTGCGCCGCGCTGCTCTCGCCGTCGGCGCGCTGATCTGCGCGCTCTCCCTTCTGATCGCCGGCTGCTCGGACGATCCGGTCCTGGGACCGGACGAGGGCGAACCGGATGACAGCGGCGGCAGCTACAGCGTGATTAAGCGCCTTGCTCCCTCGGATTCCGCGGACTCCTCCTCCCGAAACCCCGAGCGGTTTTAGAGACTGTTTTGATTTCAAACGTTGCCGTTGTGAGCACGACGTGACGAGTCCAGAACGGTCCACTCCAACTTGTTTTTTCTTATCCGCCCCGACCCTCCCTACGTGTAGAGGGAAATCGGTATGTCGGACAACCACGACCCAAAAATCAAAACAGTCTCTTAGCTCAGTCGCGGTTCGGGCTCCCCGGACCCGGGATGGATCTGCTTTGCTCTGAACGATGAGTTCCCTGCTGATGCGTCGATTGCTTCTCCTTCTTGCAGTCGCTGGTTTTGGATTTAGTCTAAGTAGTGTGCCGGTCCGGGCCCAGTCCGATGAGACCGGACGTGTGACGGGCCGCGTGGTCACGACCGCCGACGAGGCGCCCATTTCCGACGCGACGGTCGGGATTGTTTCAAGCGAAACGCCCCGCGGCACCACGACCGACGCCGATGGGCGCTTCCGCATTCGGGACGTCTCCTCCGGCACGACGACGGTGAAGGTGCGCCACGTCAGCTACGAAACGAAGACGCAGACAGTTGCGGTGAAGCCGGGCCAAACGGTGCGTCTCACCGTCCGCCTGAAAAGCACAACGGTGGAACTGTCGGGCCTTGAAGTCACCGGCAGCAGCGACGCCGCGCAGGCCGCTCTTCCCGGCGCGTCCTCGACCGTCGATGCGGCCGAGTTGGAAGAAAACAATCCCGTCGGGATGCAGGAGACCCTGGCCTCGATCCCCGGCGTGTTCATCCGGTCCGACGACGGCATGGGGCAGACGCGGATGTCGGTGAGCATCCGGGGTCTGCAGTCGCGCCGCACCCAGCGCGTGCTGGTGATGGAGGACGGCGTGCCGATCCAGCCCGCCCCCTACATCTTCTCGTCGCTCTACTACAACCCGCCGCCTGAACGGATTGAGAAGGTGGAGGCCATCAAGGGCAGTTCCTCGATCCGGTACGGCCCGCAGACGATGGCGGGCGTCATCAACTACGTCACCAGCCGCCCGCAGCGGCGCTCGCCGGGCGGAACGCTCAAGGTGATGGGCGGCTCGCACCGGTACACGAGCATCTTCGGCGAGATCGGCGGCTTCGGCACCTCTGACGTGCGCCCGCAGGTGCAGCTTCAACTCAAGCGCGGCGACGGCTTTCGCGAGAACAACGACCTCCTGCAACTCAATGGCACCGCGAAGCTGCAGTACGACATCGACGGCGACCAGTCTCTGTACCTGAAGTCGAACGTCGACTACGAGCGGATAAACGCCACGTACCACGGCCTCACGCCGTACAGCTTCGAAAACAATCCCGACTTCAACCCGAAGGACGATGACTTCTACCGCATCTTTCGGACCTCCCTGGATGCGATCTACAACCGAGGCTACGCCGACAACATCCAGGGCACGACGAAGCTTTACGGCAACGTCTTCGACCGGCCCTGGTGGCGAGAAAAAAACGCGTTCGTTGAGGCGTCTGATTTTCAGGAAAACGGAGCGGACGCTGAACGGGTAGGCCCGCCGCCGTTCAGTCCGGAGGAGCGTGAGGCAAACCTGATGCGCGTCGCCCTCACCGACATCTCCGATCCCGACAGTGCAGAGGGATTTGGGAACGACCGGCGGTTCTACGTCACGGGTGCCGAGCACACCTTTGACATCGACCACAGCCTCTTCGGGCAGTCCGCGAGCCTAGAAACCGGCGCTCGCCTGCACTACGAGCGGTTCGTGAACAAGAACAAGATTACCGACGACATCGGCTCGCGGGAGGGGGTGTTCTTCCGCGGCGACATTCCGGACGACCCGAGCGACGACCCCGTCACAATCGTTGGGGAATACACCGTCTACGGAACGCGGGCGCTCGCGCTCTATGGCATTGAGGACCTTCAGCTCGGCCCACTGCGCCTGTCGCCGGGTCTGCGACTGGAGGTGTTCAACCAGTCGGTCACGGACCGACTCGACGGCAACCGAACGGCGGAGGAGACGAACGTAGTGCCGCTGCCGAGCCTTGGATTCAATCTGAATCTGGGCCGATACGGTCTCGGTCCCACCGTCGGCGACGGACAGTTCAACCTCTTCGGCGGCGTCCACCGCGGCTACACCCCGCCCTCCAGAGCCACGTTTCGGATCTTAGGAGTCAATGCCGACCGGGACGGCGCCTTCGACCTACAGGCGGAGAAGAGCTGGAACTCGGAGCTCGGCATTCGTGGAACCTCGGACGCCGGCCAGTTTCAGTTCACCGGCTTCTACCTCTACGTGGAGGATCTGGTGGGCGGAAAGACCCGATTCAAAGAAAATCTAGGGCAGGTGCGGAGCTACGGCCTAGAGGCCCAGACCACGCTCAACGGCAGTACCTTCGCAAGTGGGCTTCCTACCCTGGACGTGTCCTACACCTTTCTGCAGACGGAGGTCGTGGAGGGGAGTGTGCCCAGATTCGATAACACCGACGCCACGGTAGATATCAGCGGCAACGAACTCACCGCGGCCCCCAACCACACCGCTACCGTAGGCCTCTCGAAGAGCTTCTCGGAACTCGGGCTTACCCTTCGCAGCAGCCTACAATACCGGGGCGAATTCTATACCGACCTCCAGAATCTTGAAGACACCAGCAATCGCGGGGAGCGCGGCCCGGTGCCGTCGCACACGGTCCTGGATGTGGGGGCCACCTACCGGTACTCGGACGATCTGCGGTTCAATCTCACGGCCAAGAACGTAACGGACAACGTGTACATCGGCTCGCGGCTACACTCCAATCCGCGAGATCGGCGGGCGAGCAGCAACGGCGGCAGCACCGGCATTCTGCCCGGCCCGCGCCGTCAGATCAATCTCTCCGTGCAGTACGCCTTTTAGACACGCTTCGAGTCACAACGAAAACCGCCCCGACCTCCGGACAGGGAGAACCGGGGCGCTCGTTCACTCTGACTACTCATAACAACGAGAACGCTCCTATGCGACGTTCCCTACTTCGCTACACACGAGTTCTCATCCTTCCACTCCTCGCCATGGGGCTGGTCCTGACGGGCTGCGACAGCGGCGGGAGCAATGGAGGCGATGGCAATCCCATTACGAAGACCTTTCCCGCTCCTTCTGACGGCGCCGGCTACGCCGACGAAGTCGCCATCCACCTTCAGGGCGGTGACCTGGGCAGTCGTTTGGAGGATGACTCCCCGGGTGGGTCCCCGATGAAGAGCATCTATGATGGAAGTGCCGGCCGCGACACGGACATTCGATTCGTCAGCGAGCGGAATCTCACGAGTCCGTCCGCGGTGGATTACAGTCAAATTAGCCCCGTTGACATTTCCAGTCGGATCTCCACAATCGACCTTCCGAAAAGTGATTCGTTGGAAAGAGGTGTGGATGCCCCCGATGTTTCCGGAGTCAAGAACATGGACGATTTGATCAGCTTCTACCTCAACAATCCGAAGCACACGTCCAAAAACGGCGTGGACTTCAGTCAATTCAGCGAGAAGGGTGTGGCCGCGGCGATCAGCTACGCCGAAGGCGCGGACATCCTGACGGACTTTGAGGACGGCACGCTCGGGGCGGACGACGAGGCGGAGTGGAATGAAGCCTTCGGCCACTTCGGCGCGCCCCGTGACTTCGGAGCCTTCCTCAATGATGATGGCTCAATCGCCGACAACGCCCCGGCCGACGATGTTGACGGCGACGGCGAGACCGACCTCGAAACGGAGGCGGTGTACATCTGGGCCGACTACACTGCCGACCGCGGCGGCGAGACTGGCGAGGACGGGGTCTTTTCCTTCGACGCCTTTGAAGCCTTCGTTGACGGTCGCAACGCCATCGACAATGGAAACAGCCCCTCCAGCAAAGCTGCAACGGCCCTCCAGGCCTGGGAGGCCACGGTGGCGGCCAATGTGATCCACTACACCAACTCCATGAAGTCGGACCTGAGTGATCTTAACGACGGAGACGAGATTACTCAGAGTGAGCTCGGCAGCGGCGCAGACAACCGGACCGGGCCGGACGCGTCGAGCGGCTTCGAAGATCACTGGGGCGAGGCGAAGATTTTTGCATGGACGCTCGAGTACTACAGTGATGAACTGGGCGATAGTGATCTCAACGACATTCACACCGATCTCGGCAGCAAGCCGCCGTACGACGACAACGTGACGAAGAAGGACTACGTTGACCGCCTCGATAGCATCCAGACCACGATTAAGGATGCATACGGCTTTGCTCAAACCAATGTGGACAACTGGTAGACTCTACGTGAGGATCACACGGTGTTTGCACCGGTGACGCAATAACCGACCGCCCCTCTTCTGCTTCGGCAGGAGAGGGGCATCGGTGTCTTTTCCCTGATCGCAGATATTTCTACTGCTCGTGAGCACTCCTCCGTCCTCCGGCCCGACGACGCCGTCCCGGCCCCGCACGGGTCCGGATGGGGTGTGGACCCGGCTCCGGTCGCCCCCGGGCCTGGCATGGGCGGCGGTGCTGCTGGCGTGCGTGGCCAGTCGCCTCGCCACGGCGATCTCGTACATCGAGGACCCGGACAGCCTCCGGTTCGCCCTCAGCGTGGCCGACGAGTACAACATCGATGCGCTGCAGCCGCACTTCCCCGGCTACCCGGTGTTCTGGGCGGCGGCCAAGCTGAGCACAACATTCCTCGGCAGCTTCAGCGCGGCGTTCGCCCTCGTGGGCGGCCTCGCCACCGCGGGCCTGCTGTGGGCGCTGCTGCGCCTCTGGGGACGGTCGCTGCGGTCGGTCGAGGGCGCCGTGCTCACGGGCCTCGTCGTCGTCAACCCGCTGCTGTGGCTTATGGGCACCCGCTACATGCCCGACCTGATGGGCACCGCATGGGCACTCGCGACGCTGTCGGTGCTCGTCGCGGCGCTACGGGTGTCGCCACCTACGGCAGCCCGGCGGTGGGCCATTGCGGGCGTGGCCGGGGCGGGCCTGCTGGCGGGCCTGCGGCTGTCGTACATGCCCCTCATCTTCCTGCCGGTCCTCGTCGTGCTCTGGCGCGTGGAGCGGCGCGGGCAACAGGTGCTGGCGGGCACGGTGGGTGTGCTCGTGTGGCTGGTGCCGATGACGCTCGACACCGGTTTCTGGACGCTTATTGACGTGGCCTGGGGGCAGACGACGGGCCATTTCACGGAGTTCGGGGGCACGGTGCAGACGGCCCCCGATCTGAGTCGGCGCATGGTGGGCATGGCGCAGGGCCTCTGGGCCGACGGCCTCGGGGGCTGGTGGCCCGGACGACATCCGCTCACTGTGGCCGTGAGCCTCGGCGTGCTGGGCCTCGGCGGACTCGGCGGATGGCAACTCTGGAAAAAGGGCCTCTTCCGGAACCGGCGGGCATGGCTGGTGCTCGTCTCCGCCGGTCTCTACGCCGTCTGGATCTTCTTCTTCCAGAACGTGATCCACAAGAGCCGCCACGTCCTGCCCCTGCTGCCGCTGCTTCTGCTGGTGGTGGCCGCGGGCGGTGCCGCGCTCTGGCGCGCCCCGTGGACGGGCCGCCGCGCGCTGCTGCTGGGGCTCGGCGGAGCGTACGCCGCCGTCACGCTCGTGCTCGTGGCCCAACACATGAGCCCGACTGCGATTGCCCAGGCCAAGACCTACGTCGAGCGCCGGGCCGCCGCGGACGAGTCGGTGCGCGTGGCCTCCGTCCCCCTCATCAACGACTACCTCCGCGCCCAGCAGGTCGACGCCCGCTACCTCTCCATCGAGGATTCGTCCGACGTGCGCCGGCTGCAGCGGGCCGAGACGGGCACCACCCTGGTGGTGGGCACGTACGCCTCCCTGCTGGACCGCGCCCCGACGCAGGTGAAACGATTCTACCACAACCCATACGTCAATCGCATGTGGCCCGAAGTGACTGTCTACGTTTACTGATGCGTGAATGGGTTGCCACCGATCCTGGAAATCTCAGATTACCTAGATCGAGCCAATCTGTGTGACTTTATGAGATTAGTTAACGGACGCCGTGCCGTCCCGGTGTGTGTTGGCTTTTTGGCGCGGGAGCAAGTCCTTCCCGGCCTCGAAGAAATCGGCGTCTTGGAGATCTGAAGGAAGAAACGATCGAAATTCGCCTTGTTCGACCGCTCCAACCGAAGGGCGGAGCGGGAGTTTTGGCGAATTTTAGTGGAGTCCGGAAGATCTCAGCCGATTTCTTCACAGCCGCGATCTTTTTTGTGTATTTTTGGATCCGGCCAAAAATGCACATCCATTCCTGAGATGGACCAGAAGCTCACGAGGCGAGCATCAGCGTCCTGCGGCTAATCTCATAACTCCACAGAGATTGGTAAAGACGATTCTGACTGGTAGCGGACCACGGTCTAGAAGGTCTAGATCTCCAGAATTTAGGACTCCCGAGATCTTGCCGGATACGTCCGGCTGATCTCCATCCCCAAACGAAAGAGCAAGTTTCCCAACCTGTGCACGGATCAGTATGGGCACTGACTCTCCACCCGATCTTACCGTTCTCGGCGGCGGTCCCGCCGGACTGGCCACCGGGCTCTACGGACGCCGCGCGGGACTCGACGTGCGCCTCCTGGAGGCCAACGACGAGGTGGGCGGCAACGCCCGTACGCTCCAGCTCGGCCCCTTCCGCTACGACACCGGCGCGCATCGCTTCCACGACAAAAACGACGAGATTACGGCCGACGTCTTCGACCTCGTCGGCGACGACCTCCGCCGCGTGGACGCCCCCAGCCAGATCTGCTGGCGCGACCGCCGGATCGACTTTCCACTGGCGCCCTTCGACCTGCTGCGCAAGCTCCCGCTCTCGCTCCTCGCGCGGATCGCCCGGGAGCAGTTTGCCATTCCCCGCGTCTCCGACAACGCCGATCACTTCGAGGAGATGGCCCTCGACAGCTACGGGGAGACGCTCGCGAACCTCTTCCTCCTTAACTACACCGAAAAGCTGTGGGGCGCCGACGCCGACACGCTCTCCCCGAGCGTGGCCGGCGACCGACTGGAGGGCCTCGACCTGAAGACCTTTTTCCTGGAGGCCTTCGGCGGTCGAACGGATAAAGCGCGTCACCTGGACGGCTCCTTCTACTATCCCCGCCACGGCTACGGCCAGATCGCCGAGGCCACTGCCGACGCGCTGGGCCGTGAGCACATCCGCACCGGCGCCCGCATCACGGCCCTCCACCACGCTGGGGACCGCCTTACCCACGTCACGATCAACGACGACGACACCGTCCCGGCGCAGCGGATCGTGAGCACGCTCCCGCTCACACTGCTCATCCGCCTACTGACCCCCGCCCCCCCGGAGGCCATTCAAGAAATTGCGCGCTCGATGCGCTTCCGGCACCTCCGCCTCGCCGTGCTGGGCCTGGACACGCCCCGTCTCACGCCCAACGCCTCGCTCTACTTCCCGTCGCGGGACATTCCGTTCACGCGCCTCTACGAGCCCACAAACCGGAGCCCCGACATGGCCCCCGACGGCCAGACCGTGGTCGTGCTGGAGCTGCCCTGCCACCGCGACGAAGAGGCGTGGACCCAGTCGAGCGACGCGCACCGGGCGTCGGCCCGCACCCTGCTCCACGATCAGGATCTCCTCGACGCCGACATCGTGGCGTTTGAGGAAAACACGGTCCCCTTCGCCTACCCGATCCTGGAAGTCGGGGCCGCGGAGAAGGCCGAACGGCTGCGCGACTACCTGGACCGGTTCAAGAACCTGCACCTGCTGGGCCGCAGCGCTCACTTCCGGTACACCCACGTGCACAACCTCTACGCCCGGGCAAAGTCTCTCACCCACCGGCTGGCCGACACAGATTTCCCGTCCGAACAGCCCCTGGTCCCCGAGCGGGACCTAATCTCCTAACGGCCCAGGCTCCTACTGATCCGTGCACGGGTAGGTAAACAAAATTCTCCGTGTGGGGAAATCTGAGATGCTGGAAATCTCAGATTTCCAGGATCGGTGGCAACCCATTCACGTATCAGTAAACGGCCCGTGACTGCCGAGCGGTACGACGGAGAGAGCAGTCGAACGAACACTTCTCCCCGCCTGGTGCAGTGTCAAGGCTCATTCTGTACCCTTGAAGTCCTCGGTTCCGCTTCACAGAAGTGCCCGTTTTCAGGCGACGTATTGCACCCCGAAGGCACTTCCTATGGGCTGCCGGATCAGCAGTCACGAATCACGTCTTTCCGGATTGGGCTGAGGATGCGTACGGCATTCGCCAACACGTAGATTGACGGTTGACGCTGCACTAAGGCAATCGCATCTTGCTCTCCGCAGCACACAGGAGGATAATTTGGGCACAGCGGTACTGCCTTCCATGCATCCACGCGTCCGTTCATTCCGGGCAGATGGACCGATGAACGGCAAACGTGCCGCCTGCTTTTCCGACCGCCTTCCAACACACGATTGCCTTCCCTCCCCCTTGACAGAAGGCCGATTTCCGGAAAAACAAGGCGCCGATGCGCGGCTCGTTACGTACGCGTAACAAGACTTTCCGTCGGGTTCCACGATACTTGCTTCTTGTGCCCGCACCGCCCCATTCACTCGCGATCCCCTGGAGCTTTTTGCCGTTGCCCCATGATTACATACGCGACTACCACGCGTGACATTGCCGTGACCGTTCGTCCCATCTACCTGGACGAGCCGTCCAACTTCTTGAAGCGGCGGTTTACGTTCGGCTACGCGGTTTCCATCGAAAACGCGGGGGAGAAGAACGTCCAACTGCTCCGGCGGCGCTGGATCATTCAGGAGCACGACGGCACGCGGCAGGACTTGGAGGGCGACGCCGAGTTGCAAGGCCACCCGGTCATCAAGCCGGGCGAGGCCCACGTCCACGACGGCTCCTGCACCATTGCCTCTTTCGACGGCACGGTGGAGGGCAACTACCTCGTCCAGCGGGCCGACGGCGAGCAGTTTCGCGTCCCAGTACCCTCGTTCCACCTCCACGCCGCGGCAAACTGACAGCGTTTCTGCGTTGCCCGTTTTTGCGTTGAATCGTTCAGTATTTGAACGTTGCAACGTCCAACGCGCGAACGCAACAACGCATTCTTAGGTAGCAACGATCTCAATCTCGATGTCGTACTCGTCGGTCGTGAGCGTGATGACGCGGTTTTCGTCGGCGAGGCCGTAGTCCTCGATGGCGTCCGGAATCGCGCTCTCGGGCGTCTCCATGTTGAAGAGGGCATCGGCCACAACCTTCCAGTCCTGGGGCGTGAGGTGCACCGTAGCGTCTCGGCCCTCGGCGACCATCGGGGCGTATTCGAGCACCTTTTCCAGGTGGTTGATCGCCTGCTTGATGTGCTTGTTTTCGGGAATATCGGGGTCGAGTTCGGCCATGATGCGGGACAGAGTGATCGTGCAACGGTCGAATTTGCTCCGCCCAACGGCAGGCACCGATGCCCGTTCCCGGTCGGCCCAAACCTCGGCCTTGACTTCAACGCTCTTTGGCGACATACACTACCGCGGATCTTGCGCCGCATATCCTCATTGGTCTTCTTCTGAGCTGTCTTCCACGAATGACGCCGATCTTCGCCGCTCCTATCATCCCTCTCCTGTCGCCCTTCGCTCCTCATGCGCCCGTACCTCGACTATCTGCAGGACATCCTCGACCACGGCACCGAGCACGCCGACCGGACCGGCACCGGCACACTCCGCGTGTTCGGGCGCCAGTTGCGGTTCGATCTCACGGAGGGCTTCCCGCTGCTGACCACCAAGCGGATCTGGATGCGGGGCGTGACGGAAGAGCTGTTGTGGTTCCTGCGCGGCGCGACCAACATCCAGTCGCTCGTACAGGCGGGCGTGTCGATCTGGACGGACTGGCCTCTCAAGCGGTACCGGGAGGAGACGGGCACCGAGATCTCACAGGAAGCGTTTGAGAAACGCGTCGCGGAGGACGACGATTTTGCCGAGCAGTGGGGCGATCTCGGCCCCGTCTACGGAAAGCAGTGGCGCACCTTCGAGGGCCCCGAGCGCCGGGTGGACCAGATTTCGCGTCTGATCGACGGGCTGCGTGAGAAGCCGCACTCGCGTCGCCATGTGGTGAGCGCCTGGCATCCCGCGCAGATCGACGACACCGCCCTCCCCCCCTGCCACTACGCGTTCCAGTGCTTCGTAGACGACGGGCAGTTGTCGCTCATGTGGCAGCAGCGCAGCGTGGACAGCTTTCTCGGCCTTCCCTTCAACATCGCCAGCTACGCCCTGCTTACCCACATGCTCGCCCAGCAGGCCGACCTAGCGCCTGAGGAACTGATCTTCTCAGGCGGCGACTGCCACATCTACCTGAACCACGTCAAGCAGGTGGAGGAGCAGCTGTCGCGCACGCCCTACGACCGGCCCACGCTTCACCTCCGCAAACGGGACGCAATCGACGCTTACACAGCCGACGATGTCACCATCGAGAACTACGAGCACCACCCGGCCCTCACGGCCCCGATTGCGGTATAGATCAGCCGGCCTGTGTTCTCACACGGTTCGAGGACCTCGTCGGCGTGCCTTCTAAGAGACCGATTCGGGGACGCGGATTCTGCAGTGCGTGATGCGTGTTGCGTGATGCGTGGAGCGCTCCGGTCGCGATCCCCTAAACGCCTGCGCCCGAATCCTCACGAGACCGGGCGCCGTTGGAGCACGCAGTCGTTTTGTCTGGCGTGTCCCTGCTGCCCGTGTCGTCCCTACATACCCTCTCCGCCACCGCCCTCGCCCGCCGCATCCGGAGCCGACGGACCTCCGCCGTTGCGGTCATGAAGGCCCATCTTCAACGCATTGAGCGCTGGAACCGTGCCGTCAATGCCGTCGTGACGCTGGATGCCGACGCGGCCCTTGCCCAGGCCCGAACCGCCGACGAGGCCCTGGCCGAAGAGCGCCTCTGGGGGCCGCTCCACGGCGTGCCGTTCACCGTCAAGGACCAGTTCGCCACGGAGGACCTGCGCACCACCTACGGGTTGCCTCAGTACACCGACTTCGTTCCCAACGCCGACGCGGTGACCGTGGCCCGCCTCCGTCGCGCCGGGGGCATTCTCCTCGGCAAGACGAACCTGCCGCTCGCCTCCTACGACTGGCAGTCCGACCACCCGGAGTTTGGGCGTACCGCCAACCCGTGGGCCCTCTCCCGCACATCCGGTGGGAGTTCGGGCGGGTCCGCGGCGGCTCTCGCGGCCGGGTTCTCACCCCTGGAGCTGGGCGCCGACGTGGCCGGCTCGATTCGCGTGCCGTCGCACTTCTGCGGCGTCGTCGGCCTCCGCCCTACCGAGGACACGCTTCCCCTCGACGGCCTTTTGCCCCCCGACGAGGAGCGCACCGTACACAACGTCGTCGTGCCCGGCCCCATGGCCCGGAGCGTCGAGGACCTCCAACTGGCCTGGCAGGTGCTCACGAACACCGACACGCCGACGACTCCAGCGCCGGAAACGCTGCGCATTGCCGTGACGCCCGAGTTGGGCGGCGTGCCCGTTGACACCGAGACACAACAGGTTCTTCGGAAAACCGTGGATCGGCTGAAGCACGCCGGGTGCACCGTCGAGCACCGCTCCGCTCCAATCGACATCGACGAGGCGCTCACTACCTGGGCCGACATTCAAGGATACGAACTCGGCGCTTCCCTTCCCGCCCCATTCCGCGTACCGCCCCTCAAAACGCTGGCCTGGCACGGGTGGGCCCGCTACAAATTCGGCTTCCTCGGCCGCCGGCTGGCTCAGGGCGCCCACCTCTCCCCTCGCGGCTACCTGTCGGCCCTCGACCGCCGGGCCCGACTGGCGCGTCTCCTGGACGCCTTTCTGACCGACTGGGACCTCTGGCTCACGCCCACCGCGTCCATTCCCGCCTTTCCCCACCAGGCCACCGGTCACGACCTCGCCATCGAGGGCGAGCCGGTGCCCTACGCTCTTCCGTTTGCTGTCTACAACTGCGCAACCGCGGTCACGGGCCACCCCATCCTCACCCTGCCCGCCGGACACGCCGAGAACGGCCTGCCCATCGGCCTGCAGGTGCACGCCCGCCGCCACCGCGACGCTTCCCTCCTCGCGGCCGGCCGCTGCCTCGAACTTCTCACCGATCCCAGCCCGCAGATCGCTCCCCTTTCTCCCTGATCCCCCTCCCCAGCGCCTCTTCCGATCAGAGAGAAATCGGATCCACCGGTGGTTCGACTCTTCCTTGACACCGGCCTTCAGGACCGTGGCAACCGTCCAGAGATTCGATGCCCGGAGCCTCAACAAAGCCGAGAAGCGAGCCATGAACTTTAATCGGACCCAGTGCCACCCGAGATGGTCAGAGAGAACGCCACTGACGGATCGGCAGGCTCGTGGTGTCACGCTTAGGTATAGAAGACGACTCACTCTCCCTGAACCGACGGCGGCGACTCACTGCACTGCCTCACGCCAGCGAGAACAGACCTCCGGTTTCGCGCGTCCGTCCTGCGTGTAGAGGCCGGAGCAGGGCCACAGATTGATGGCGTTGTAGGCGAGCGGGTTGTTGACCTCCTGCAGAAACGTGCGCCCCGCCGGGGGATAGTCCTCGTACAGCGACTGCACCATGAACGCCATCGGCTGATTCGTCGTCGCCTCCAGGGCGCGATCCAGCCAGTAGCGCTGCGTGGTCGAGGATCCCGGAATGCGGAGCAGGCCGTCCTCTTCGGGATTGTCGAACCCCTTCCACACCGGACAGGAGCGTGCACTGGTCTCGGAAATGGCGATCGGTTTGTCCCAGTCGAGCCGATCGAGCTGATCCCAGGGATCAACGACCGGGGGCATGATCCACCGACGCTCACACTCCCCGCGGCCGCTGGAAGTCGGAGGGTGAGTTTCCACGGCACGAGGCCCGTTTCGGCACCGACATCAGCACCCCGTCCGGATACGCCGACAGGGCCAGCACGTCCAGTCGCCCTCCCTCGTTGAGGGCCCTCACCGCAGAGAGATCCGGCTGATAACACTGCTGTGGATCCAGATTTCCGTACGACGGCGTGTCCACCCCCTCACAGGATTCGACCTGGAGCCCGCCCGTGCACCGCGCTCCACATCGTAGTTGAGGAGGTCCAGTGCAGCTTCAAACGATCTTTTGGGGAAAGCAGTTTGCTATTGCTCCAAGCTCCAGCTTGAGGTATCTCGATTGCACAACGGACCCGTTGAAGCTGCACCAGGTAGGTAAAACTGGTGAACAGGCGCGGGGACGACCCCACCTCGTTGCGCACCGTGTCGTAGATCAAGTGGTAGAGGTCCGCAAACCCCGCCCACCGACTCGGGCAGTGCTTCTTGAAGAGATTCGACTCCACGAAAACAGCCACCTCCTCCGGCTGCAGCTTTTCGTACAGGTACAGCAGAAAACTCGTGTAGGCGTGCTCGTAGGTGATTGTCTGCGAGCCGCCGCCGGTCCCCCTTACCTCGAAGGTGGCCCCGGGCGCAAGGGCGGGACACGTGGCGTTCGTAATCGGAGCCCCCTCCTGCGCCCCGGTGTACGAAGGGGCCGGGCGGGGCCGTCGGCTGTTGAGGCCCGAAACTGCCAGGTACCCACGCGGCACCTGATCGAAGTGCTCGGCAAAAGCATCGATCCAGCTTGCGAGCTCCGGCGGTAGCCGCTCGTCGTAGAAGGCGACCCGGCCCGTGCCCTCGGGCGGGTCGGCGGCGAACGTAGCGTAGGGAATCGGTCGATTCCAGTGGAGGACCGCGAGGTCGGAGTCTTGGCGAACCCGGCGGAGCCCCCCTGAATGCCGGTGTCCTCGTTGGTTTCAATGAAGCAGCTCCCCGCGCCGAGACAGCTCGCGTCCTCAACGTTGTGGGACACTCGAAACGAGAGCACCCCGTATCGGGGCTGGGAGGACCCCCGATCCGGATCGGCGCCCCCCGAATCCTGGCTTCCGACCGTCGAGTCGCCACATGCAAGCAGCGCAAAGACGCACGAGAAGAGGAGACATCGGACGACACCGTCAGTGTGTTCGCTGACCATGACGTGTACGCCACTCCTGGAGCGGAACGCCGAACGGGGCGCCCAAACGTGTCCCCGAAGTGGCTAATAGTGAGCTTTTTCGCAAACACTTCCAGAGTAAAGACACAAGGGGCAGTGTTTCGGGGAAGACATACCTGAGAGCGCGCCTACGCCGACTCCTACCGCATGAGTGCCTCCGAAAGTCCCCCTCCGGAAGCGACAGGCAAAAGGACAACGTCGGATACGGGGCATCAGGTACAGTGGAGGACCTACTGATACGTCTGCCCCCTGCTTTATCGACCGCCGGACCTCTGTCCTCGCGACGGACGGAGTTCACCGTCAGTGATTTTCGATCCTCACCCCTCGCCTCTCGCCCCTCGCCTCTCGCCCCTCGCCTCTCGCCCTTCGCTCCCCGCACGCAAAAACCCTTCGAAACCCCTCGGCCCCCACTTTCACACCCGGTGCCGTGTGCCTACGTTAATGCCCATTCGGTCCCACGCACCCGCGCTCCCGCTCCATGACGGACTACCTCCAGACCCAGCTCCGCGCCGTGCTCGACGATCTCGGGGGCGTGCCGGACGACTTCGACGTTGCGCTTGAGGAACCGGCCAACGAGGAGCACGGCGACCTCGCCGCGAACACCGCCCTCCGCCTCGGCAGCCTCCTGGACGACAATCCCCGCTCCATTGCCGAGACGATCGCCGAGCGGCTGCGCGACCGCGTGGACCCACACCGCATCAAGAGCGTGGAGGTGGCCGGGCCCGGCTTCATTAACTTTCGCTTCGCGCAGGACTACCTCTTCGACGGCCTGGCCGAACTGCTGGCCCAGGGCGACACCTTCGGCCGCACGGACGCCCACACCGGCGAGACCGCAAACGTGGAGTACGTGAGTGCCAATCCTACCGGCCCCCTCACCGTCGGCCACGGCCGCAACGCCGTGCTCGGTGACACCATCGCCACCTTGCTGGAGTGGACCGGCTACGACATCACGCGCGAGTACTACTTCAACAACGCCGGGCGCCAGATGCGCGTGCTCGGCCAGTCGGTCCGCGCCCGCTACGAGGCCCTCGTCGGCGAAGACGTGCCGACAAAAACCCTCACGGTCGACGATGAGGAGGTCGAGGTGCCCGCGAGCTTTCCCGAGGACGGCTACCTGGGCACCTACATCCTCGACATCGCCGAACAGTTGTACGAAGAAGAAGGAGCGTCGCTGCTCACCACCGAGTCGCTGGCCCCCTTCCGGCAGGCCGCCGAGGAGGCCATCTTTGCTGACATCGAGGCCACCCTCGACCGCCTCAACATCGAGATGGACGGCTACGCCAACGAGCAAGACCTCCACGACGGCGGCACGGTGCAGAAGATCCTCGACGGGCTCACCGAGGCGGGCCTCACGTACGAGGAGAACGGCGCGCTCTGGTTCAAAACCACCGAGTTCGGGCGCGAGAAGGACCGGGTGCTCGTCAAGCAAAGCGGTGAACCCACCTACCGCACCCCCGACATTGCCTACCACACCACAAAGTTCGAGCGCGACTTCGGCCTCATGATCGATGTCTTCGGCGCCGACCATCACGCCGCGTACCCCGACGTTCTCGACGCACTCGATGTGCTCGGCTACGACACTGACCGGGTGGAGGTCATCCTCTACCAGTTTGTCACCCTCGTGCGGGGCGACGAGCCGGTCAAAATGAGCACGCGCCGCGCCAACTACGTCACGCTCGACGACCTCATCGACGAAGTGGGCGCCGACGTGACGCGCTTCTTCTTCCTCATGCGCTCGGCGGACACGCACCTCAACTTCGACCTGGAGCTCGCGCAGGAGGCCAGCGACAAGAACCCCGTCTTCTACCTCCAGTACGCTCACGCCCGCATCTGCTCCATTATCGACAAGGCCGAAGAGGTCGGCTTCTCCCCCGACGCCGACGTGGACCTCTCGCTCCTCACCCACGAGGCGGAGCTCGATCTCATCAAGGAGCTGCTCGACTTTCCACAGGTCCTCCGGAGTGCCGCTGAGGCTCGCGCGCCCCACTTCGTCCCCAACTACCTGGAGGACGTGGCCACTACCTTCTCCCAGTTTTACGACCACTGCCGCATCATCGGCGAGGACAATGACCTGGCTACCGCCCGGATGCACCTCGCCCTCGCCACGAAGACGGTACTCAAAAATGGTCTCACCGTCCTCGGCCTCTCTGCCCCCCGCAACATGTGATCGAGTCACGGGAAGCAGCCCCACGCTCTCCTACCCGCGGTCGTCGACCCTCGTCTCGTGCCAACAAACCCCTGCGTCGTCCAGCAGAATATCCAGTTCCAGCATCGCCACTGCCCCGTCCAGGAGCGAATGCAGCCGGAGCACCTCGTCGGTGCTTAGCACCAGCGTCTCGTGCCCCTCGGACCGCACCTGCCACCGACAGTCACAGTTGCAGCGGTACACCTGCGCCGCCAGCGGCTGCAGGGCCTCATGCAGGGCCCGCACTCTGTCCGGCGCCAGCACCCACGTACGCTCGCCCAGCGTCACGCGGTATCGGTCCGCGGACGACTGAAACACGGCCCCGTACTCGGTCGAGAAGAATGCCGAGGAGTCAAACAGTGCAGATGCCATGGCGGGAAGCAGCAATCGTACAGGGAAGGCGGAGTAATTTAGATTCAGTATAAACGAGCAGAGTTTCCGGCGCGTGCGGCCCTCGTGTAAAGGTTCTGAGAACCCCGAACGCGCATCGCCGCAGTCGCTAGTAGCACCGGTTCTCCGCCCGGTCTGGTGACCGGTGAACGGGTCGGCCTTCAGCACGGCGTCCCCCCCGAGCATATAGCGTTACTCGAACTGGTTGATTGTAACTGATTTTCTCGGTGCACGCCTCCATTCAGCAGTCGAGACTGATTTAGGACTCAACGTGATTGAGCAATTCTATAACGCCCAACGCTCAACCCTCAACGCACAACGCCCAACCCTCAACGTCCAACCCAACGCCCAACGGTCATGCTCCTGCAGATTCACTGGAACGTCGACCCGACGCTTTTTCGGCTCGGCCCCCTGGCCCCGCGCTGGTACGGCCTGCTCTTCGCCTCGGGCTTCCTGATCGGATTCTACCTCATGCGGTACGTCTTTCAGCAAGAGGACCGGCCGGAAGCAGACCTTGATTACCTGCTGATGTACCTCCTCGGCGGCACGATTGTAGGCGCCCGACTCGGGCACATCCTCTTCTACGCCCCCAGCTACTACCTCAGCCATCCGTTCGAAATCATCGCCATCTGGGAGGGCGGCCTCGCCAGCCACGGTGGCCTGATCGGAGTGCCCTTGGCCGTCTGGCTCTACAGCCGGCGCCGTGACAACCAGCCGTTCGTGTGGCTCCTCGACCGTCTGGCTGCCCCCGTCGCTCTCACCGGCAGCTTCATCCGCCTCGGCAACCTCTTCAACTCCGAAATTCTGGGCAAGCCCTCCAACCTGCCGTGGGCGTTCGTCTTCGAACGCATCGACCAAACGGCCCGCCACCCCGTGCAACTGTACGAGTCGCTGTCGTATCTCGCGATCTTCGGACTGCTGTGGATTCTTTACCAGCGACGGGGGGCGGACACGCCGCGCGGACTGCTCATCGGCCTCTTCTTTACGCTCGTGTTCGGAGTGCGCATCCTGCTGGAAACGTTCAAGATCGAGCAGGCCCACTTTGAGTTGGCGCTGCCATTGGGCATGACGATGGGGCAACTGCTCAGCATTCCCGCCGTGGCCGTCGGCCTCTGGCTGGTGTGGAACGCCCGCACACACAACACCGATTCAACTTCCTGACCTTCGTTGTGGAACGTCGGGTCGTGAGACCCCGTCTCGAATGCGGAGACAGCACATCTAAGCTGCCTCCCCTCATGTCTCCTGCCTCATGACTCTTCTCTCTCATAACTCTCCCCTCATGACTCCCTTCTCATGACTCCCTCCTCATGAAGCCCCGAAAGGAAGATCCGATCGGGACACAGAGCCCCCTCGTCCTCCGTGGCGCAACATCCAGCCCGTACCCCGGGTCTTGACGCTCTTCTCTCCCCTGACGCGGTTCCGGCATGCCTTCCCTTCGCACTGTCTTTCTTCTTCTCGGCACCGGAATACTTGGCCTTGTCGTATTTATGGTAGACCGCCGGGTGCCGACACCGTCTCGTCCCCCGTCGGCCGTCTCCTGGACCCCTCCGGTGGAGGTCGCGTCCGGGGCCGCCACCCGGGGCCGCTGGCGCATGAACGACTCCGACTGGCGCTTTGTCGACGACCCTACCGTCGCCCTCTCTGATACCGACACCGCCTACGTCGCGTGGGCTCACCATCCCCGCCGCGACCTGTTTTTCCAGGCATACGGCCCCGACGATACCCCGCGTCGGGACTCTGCGACAAACGTGTCCCAAACCCCCGAGACCTTTTCCTGGCTCCCCCGGATGGCCCTCCATCCCGGGGCCCCGGACACGCTCTACGTGCTCTGGCAAGAAATCATCTTCTCCGGCGGCTCGCATGGGGGCGACATCCTGTTTGCCCGCTCTACAGACGGGGGCCGCTCCTTTAGCCCGCCGCGCAACCTGTCGCAGTCCCCAGCCGGCGACGGCAAGGGACGCCTCACGGCGGAGCGCTGGCACAACGGCAGCCTGGACCTCGCCGTCGATTCGAGCGGCACCCTCTACGCCGCCTGGACCGAGTACGAGGGCCGCCTCTGGCTCCGCCGCTCCCCCGATGGGGGCCGCTCCTTTTCCTCGCTGGTATACATCGCCGGGAGCGACGAGACCCCCGCTCGGGCCCCCACCCTCGCCATCGATCCCGACGGCCGCGCCCACCTCGCCTGGACCGTCGGCGAAACCCCAGATGCCAACATTCACTACACGCACTCGAATACGTCGGGCCGCACTTTCGATACGCCGCGCTCCATTGCCCCCAGCATGGGCCACTCGGACGCCCCTACGCTCGCCATCGATCCAACCGGCACCCGACACCTCGCCTACGGCGAACGACCGGACGGCCCCTTCCAGACTTCCCACGTCCGCTACACACGTGCGCCGCCCGACTCCTCGTTCGGTCCCCCGACAGTGCTGTCGCGTCGCCACGCAAAAGCGTACGACAGCGCCGGATTCCCGTCGCTGCGCGCCGGCCCCGACGGCGCCCTCTGTGTGCTCTGGGAGCTGTTTTCCACGGTGCAGGGACGCCCTCGTGCTCTCGGATTCATTGCCTCTCAAACCGAAGGACGCACCTTCAGCCGTCCCACCGTCCTGCCCGGCAGCGAGAATCTCGTCCACGGCTTCAACGGAAGCCAGCAGGGCCTCCTCCTGGAAAAACTGGCCGTGAACGCCCGCGGCCACCTCGTCGTCGTCAACAGCACCTTTCAGCCCAACACCACAAGCCACATCTGGCTCTACCACGGCCATGCTGCGCCGTAGTCTCCGCCCCCACCCTTCCAACCTTCCAACCTTCAACCTTCGACCTGCTCTTCCCTCTCCTTCAGCACCCGCGCCGCATCCGCGTACCCCCCGTCCGCCCCGTCCACGAAGTGCACGTGCTCCTTCTCGTGCTGAAACACTAGGCACGTGATCATCGCCGAGTCCGACACGTCCAGGCCATAAACGAGACGCCCCGCGTCGTATTGCGCCTCCAGATACTGCTTCAGTGCCTCCCGCTGCTCCCGAGTCCCCGCAAGCACCTCCCGGAGCGTCCCGTCCATTTTCCGAAAGTCGGTGTGCGTCTCCAGGTCTTCTTTGTACCTGCCCCAATCCGTCGCCTCGGTCGACCAGTCCAGTGCCATGAGAATCCGACCGATGGTGCTCTGTATCCACACGCGGGGCCAATATGTGAGCCGCTCCCACCAGCCGTCGTCGTGGGTCCGAACGCGTCGTTCAGGCGCTACGCCGCCGGGGGACACGTTCATCTGGAGTTGGCTGTGCAACACCGGCCGACTGCAATCGTCAGCGCCGTAGATGTCTCGGAGCCGGTCCAGGATGTCACCGTAGATTTCCGCGCTATCCTGCAATGAGGTACCGGTGGCGCGGACGAGGAGTGCCACAATCTCCTCGCGGTGACTGGTCACGTCCTCCCACCGGCACTGCACCCCCTCAAAGTCAGCCGACCCCGTCACGGACGACGGCACGCCGTACGGCCCCGTCGGATCGGCCTTCACCCATTCCTCGGCCAGGTACAACCCGCTGCCAAGAAAGACGGCCTGTACAATCTCATCCGAAAGGCGGTAGCGCGCCACCATGATCGTATGCCCGTCCTGCACCAAGTCCTGTACGGGCACGAGGCCCACGTCCAGCCGCAGCCCGAACGCATCGTCGGCCATGCGGCGCGTGCCGCCCAGGGCCGCCCTGACCGCTTCCGCGTGCGTCTCCGACACGCAGAGCATCGCTCCGTCGCCAGCAAACACGTACGGCACCGACCGGTGCCCGATCGCATTCAGCACGGCAACAATGAGGGACGCCCCCACCATGTTCACCTCTTTGTAGAGCCCCTCCTCGATGGCCCCGGTCGAGTCCCGCACATCCCCGACCGCCACGACCCAGTCGCCGGGAACCGGCGTGTATCGCTCCGGATTCGCCACCTCTGAAAAATTGTCGAGAACCGGAAGCCGGTCGTAGAACGTATCGGTCATGACGGGACACTTGGAGAACAAAGGAGGAGTAATTGCACTTGCCCTCTTCCCTCATTGTTTGAGTCCAGCGACTGTGCACAGTGAGTTCGGGAGGGACGCAGGAAAAAATCATCCGATGAGGACGCCTTCGTGAGGGTCTCCCCGACACTGTTTCGCGCTCGCTGTATGTCCAGATACGTCCGAACCAGCCGGCCATTCGCTGACGGACGTGATGCTCGGCGGCGCTCTCGACTCCTTCATCGGGCGCTGGCCCCCCGCTCGGACGGGACAGTTTCCTACACGCCGATCTTGAGCGCGGACCGCGTCGGCTCGAGACTCCGATTCTGCCGAAGGGTCCCATACACCGCCACCGGCGGTACAGTGTCGGAAAAGAAGACAAGGAACCCCTCTGACGGGAGTGCTGTTTCCAGCGGCATGAGTGCAGACCGCCGCTTGTCTCTCACTGGCCTCTCTAGTGCAGCTTCAACGGGTCCGTTGTGCAATCGAGATACCTCAAGCTGGAGCGTGGAGCAATAGCAAACTGCTTTCCCCAAAAGATCGCTTGAAGCTGCACTGGCCCCTGTTGCGTAACACTCTGCCTATTTCTCGCGCGATGACTCCAGTGCCAACGGGACACCTCGGTCGGCTGCGTCGTGTCGGCACGAGGGTGGCCGCTGCGCTCGTCGTGTGGGCCGTCCTGTGCGTGCGTCCGGCACCCACCCACGCCCAGCCGCAGCCCTATGCGGACGCGGGTCCATCACCCCGAACCGTCTCCGACTCGACGATGTCTCCGGAGCGCGCCGCCCACCGGGCCGAGCGGTGGAAGCAGAAACGTCGTGCGAAACGCGAGGACATGCATCCTCCCGAGCCGGGGTTCCTTGAGCAAGTGGGCGCCTTCGTCTCGAACATACGCGGATCGGTCGTGCCGCGTCGGCTGATCCTGACCCCTCCGCAGCTGGATGCCTCGGGGCTGAGCCTGTTGGTTCGAGAGCTGGGCGAACCGGCCGGCGGCCTGCTTTACAAACCGCCTCCTCTCAATGAGGCCGACCAACTGACCAGCCTTCAAGGGACCGCCGGCATAGGCGGTCAATACGCCACGGAAGGCCTTTTCGGATTCGAATCCGAGCGGTACGTCGGGTACGCCTACGGCCGGTACCGACACAGCCCCGAAGAACGCTTCTACGGCCTCGGTCCCAACAGTCGACGCTCCACCACGTCGTCCTTCCGCCGAGACGAAGGCCTCTTCGGGGGACTGTTCGGCGTATCCCTCGCCCCCGAGACCCTGATCGGGGGACACGTGTCGTACCAGCTCAATCGAATCGGAACGGTCTACGGCGATCTGTCCGACGGTCAACGTCCGGGACGTATGCTCCCCGGAGCAGATGAGAATGTCGATTTTCTCATGATGGGTTCGTTCTTTGAATACGATTCTCGGGACACGCCTTACAAACGGGCCTTCGGACACCGATTTGCCCCGACCGAGAATCGACTCCGGGGCGTATCGGTGGACGCCACTCGGGGGTATTATCTGGCGGCCGAGGCCACCCACAACCTCGATTATCGACACAACGACTTCAGCTTCACCCGCTTTACGCTCGACATGCGGGAGTTCATTCCGATCAACGAGGAGCTGCTACACGGATTTGCCGTCCGGCAGCTTGCCTCCGTGACGCGGTCCTCGTCCGGTCAAATGCCGTTCTACCGGATGACGTCGCTCGGGGGCTCCCGCTCGCTGCGCGGATTCGGCGCCGACCGATTTCGAGACCGAAACGTTGCTCTCGTGAACGCGGAGGTCCGCTGTGAAATCTGGCACCGGCTCGACATGGCCCTCTTCACCGATGCCGGGCACGTATTTCGGGAGGTGTCCGGCCTGAACGTGCTGACGCCTCGGGTCGGGTACGGCGTAGGCTTTCGGATCAAAAAGAATGGACAGACGCTCGGGCGCCTCGACATCGCCCACAGCACGGAGGGCCTCCGAACGACCATAAATGTTGGATCGCTGTTTTAACCGCACCGTGGCCGATACGCCCTCGCCCCGATCGACGCGCGCCTCCTGCGCGCACTGGGTGGGTCTCCTTCTCGTGTGGGGCCTCGCCGCCGGGGTGTCGTCCCCGGCCGCCGCTCAGCGCTTCCTCCCGGACGACCCGCTCTGGTCCGACCCCGATCGGATGGACATGCCGTTTCCGGCCCCGCAGCCAGTCGAGACGGTGCAGGAAGGCCCCGTTGAACTCCTCCGGCGTCTTCTTGCCCCTCCCATCGAAACGCCCACGCCCGCAGCGAACGTCAACACGGTTGAGGGCGTCCCCAACTCGTCCTGGTATACCAACCGCCACTACCGGTCTCCTCGGTCGGACGCGGCGCTCCGACGAGGCCCCAATACCACGCCGGACCCGGCCCAGCAGGGCTCCTGGCAGGTCGAGCAGATTCACGACAGCGCCCTCCCCCGAGCCACGATCCGGGATTCCACCGGGCGACGCTTCCAACTCCTGTTCGACACCGAGACGTATCCGGAACTGGCGACGGGCGCCGCGATGGTAAGCAGCCGCCTCCTGCACGCCCTCGGATACAACGTGCCGCACTACTGGCTCCACGATCTCCGCCGCGATCGCCTGGCGCCCTCGCCCAACACGCCCGTCACCGACGCGGCCATTGACAGCCTGCTGACCCATACGCTTCGAACCGACAGCACCTATCGCGCCCTGGTTTCCCGAATCCCGGATGTCGAACGACGAATTGGGCCGTTTTCCTTCCGGGGACGCCGCGTGGACGACGCCAACGATGTCTTTCCACATGAAGACCGCCGGGAGCTGCGGAGCCTCCGCGTCGTCGCCGCCTGGCTCCACCACAGCATGATTCGGCGGCGCCACACGCTCGATGTCGGCGTCCAGGAAGACGGGCGTCGCTTCGTGCGACACTACCTGACGAACCTGCACATCACTCTTGGCAGTGCCGGCGCCCGGCCCAAACCCCGCTGGTCCGGCCACAAGCACGTGCTGGAATTCGACCAGGTCCTTCAGCGTGCCGCCACGATCGGGCTGAGCGGCGCCCCCTGGCTCGAAACGAACGTCCCCCATTTGCCCGGTCTCGGTCACTTCGGGGCCATCGGATTTGTGCCCGAAGAGTGGCGCCCGGAGTGGCCGAGTCCCGCCTTTCAACGCCTTGCGCCCGCCGACGCCTTCTGGGCCGCGAAGAACATTCGGCACTTCTCGCGGTCCGACCTCGCGACGATCGTGGAAACCGCCGACTACTCGTCGGACGCGACGGAAACGTATATCGTGGAGACCCTGCGACGGCGACGGGACGCCATCGGCCGCGCCTACCTCTCTCGGGGCGGCGGACTCGGTCGCTTTACGGTACAGGGCGACACCCTCCGATTTCGCGACCTACACGCCCAGTACAATGACGCCCCGGACTCGCTGCGGCGCACGATTACCTGGCACGTGTTCAAGAACCAGAGCAACGAACTGGGCCGCCGTCTGGCGCAATCAACCACGCGCCGGGAAGCGATTCCCATTCCCCCGAGCCGCGCCCGCTTCCTGCGGGTCCGGCTGCAGTCGCAAAGCCTGGGAGAAACCCGGGTCTTCCTGCGCCGCACGCTCCCGCAGACAACCCTCTTTCCCCCGATGAGCATGCCCTACGAGGTCGTCGGAATCAAGCGCCGTGGGGAACGCGGTAACTGATTCGTCCAGGACTGCTCCGGGGAGTCTCGTCCTGCCGACATCGCCGGTTACTCGGGAGCACTCAGTACTCCCCTCTCTCTAGCCGGAATGCATGTAGTATCAAGAAACGGGCCGTCCCCAATCCGGAGACGGCCCGTTCGTGATCGTCGAGGATCAACGGTCGGTCCCCACTACTGGATCTTGTACTTCTTCACCAGGCGTTTTTCGTCGTCTTTATTTTCCGTCAGCACAAAGAGGGACTGCGCCCCCTCGGTCACGAAGACGCCGCTGCGCAGATTGCCCGACACGCTGATGGACCCGATGCCGTCGTCGGGGGCCACGGTCCCCACCATCGTCCGCTTTTTCATGTTGATCACGTGGAAGACATCCCCGGTCGAGACGACCAGGTAGCCCGAGACCGGCGTAAAGCTCTCGATGTCCGACTCGAACTCGATGGGTTTCCCCATGAGACTCAGGTCCGACTTGGCGTGGAAGCTGACCCCTTCCTCACGCACATCCATGATGGACTGCCTTTGCTCGGCGAGCCAGACGCCATTCCCGGGTGCGCCCGGGGCCTTCGCAGGCGCTGAGGCCACGACACGTCCGTCCTCAAGCCCATAGGCCACCACCGAGGTATCGGTCGCCACGTACGCCCGTCCATTATCCACGATCATGTTGAAGGACGAAGGGATCTCTCCTCCCTTCGCAGCCATCCCGATAAGTCCGGACTTCGACATGTTGTACGGACTTTCGTGACTCCACCGCTCTTTTCCGTCCGACAGGCTCCACCCCACGATTTCCTGACGACCGTCATCTCCGAACAGGCCCTGATCGAACCCAACCGCCCGTCCGACAATCTGATCGTTCACAATCTTGAGGTCCGACAGGACATTCATCTCCTTCACGGGATCCGTGGACCACTGACTCTCCTCATCGGCCAGACCAATCTTACGAACATCATGGTCCGGACGGCCCACCACGTCTACGTCAGCAAGGTCCGGCGCGTACAGTGCGTCTCGGTGGAGCACCGGGGGCGCCCCCATATTCAAGCTGTACTCCTGTCCGCGGTGAGCAAACGTGGTATTGACAAGCTTTGCCTTCCAGTCCATTCCGATCTCGTAGGCCTTGGTCCCCTTCTCAATCTGAAAGGCTTCGAGATCTCCGTCCGCCTGCCGGTACAGGAGATAGTCCTTCCACAGGAAGGCATTGAGGATCGCATCGGTGTCGTGGTCGGTGCGCCACTTCACGGCCCCGGTCTTCGGATTGAGACGAAGCAATTCCTTCCCGCCGGAGACGCGTCCCAGAAGGCTGGTGTAGTCCGTCGCTAGAACAACATCTCCGGAGGGCAGCCACTTCACGTGCATCAAGCTGCTGCCCTTGACCTTATCGATGGTCCAATCGGTCTCGCCCGTCTTCAGGTTGACACGGCGCAGCTCCCCGACCGTCTTGAGAAGAACCGCGTTTCGGCCCGGCACCTTCGTCACGAGGTTGCTCACGTAACGCTCCCGCGTGATGGCCGAGTTCGCAGCGGCCGTCGCCGCCCCGGCCGCTAGGCCGACGTTTTTGATGACGCCCGTTACGACCTTCGCCCCCACGGCCTGATACTTCTCAAGGCTCCATTTGTAGTCGGAGCGTTCCCACATTTTCTCTCCCGTTTTCAGGTCGAGCGCGCGGATGATGTCGTCGGAGGCTGAGTAGTCGAACGCGAGCGCAACGCCCGGCTCCGATAGCATTGCGTAGTCGAGTTTGTTGGACTTCATCTCCGAGAGCGACACGCCCGCTATTTTAATGTCGGTCGCCTCCTCGGCGGCGTCTTTCACCTTGCCGAGCAGCCCGCTGTCATCTTCCCCGTAAATGGTGTTGCCGTTCGCATCGATAATGGTCGTCTCCTTCTTCTTCCCCACGAGCAGGTGCTCGCGCTTCGGCTCCACATTGATGGTCCGGGAATCCATTCCAACATCGGCCTCCCACTCCTTCTGAAGCGTGGTGCTCGCCCCACACCCCGTCCCAATCGTCACAAGGCCCACGGCAAGCGCGAAGAGCACGAGGGATTGGACGGCGGACTCGAAAGAGGGCAGGTACAATTGAGATAGACGTGTAGCAAGGCGGTGCATAAAAAGCTGTGGTGTTGTAGCGAGAAGTGCTTTTGGAGAAGGGGTTCTTGAACGAAACAGACGCGACCTCTCTTTTCAACCCTCGCTCACATCCCGCTCCTCCGGAACCGTTCCCAACGCCCTCTAACCCCCCACCTGTTTCTCAGATGAGATCGATGAAATCAAAACGTTCCTCTCACTTTCTTTCTAACCGCGAAACTGTGAATTTGAGACGAACAAAGACGAAGGGCACTGTTCTTCTAATCTGCGGATGTGAGCACTAAACCTAACAAAAACGAACGCTCACGTCCCTGATACTCAGCACCCCGAGTCGAACCCCAGTTCCATGAGGGCGGAGGGCTCGAACAAGCCCGTGACGCCGTAACAGCTCACGCGTCGGAGAATCATAGTCCGTTGGACGTCGTCACCTCCCAGCGTTCGGGCCAGCCCGTTTCCCAGAAGCCACCCGAGCACAAGCCCAGGTCTAATTTCACGACGGCCCGAAGCAAAAATGGCGGCCTGCGGACCGGTGAGATAATCGAAGACGATGCCTCCACTGCGCCAGCACAATGCGGAGAGGACAGCTTGTTGGGAGGGCACGGGCTTTTTAGGAACGACGGCACTCCCGGAGACTGTCAAGATTCACCTGCCCCCTCACGCAAATCACACGCACGGATCTCGCTTCTCCATCCATCATGCCGTCCCGGACTAATGCTTCTACTGGCCTTGCACAGCTGCTCTGACGGTTTCGGGGCTTGGTCCTCTGACGCTACAATCGTCAGGCGTTTGGCGACGGCGGGCAACACCGAGCAGTGTCCACGCAGGAGACCTGGACGGAGATAGCGTCACGAAATCTGCGGTTTCCATCGTTTCAGTTGTTGTACACGCTCCCTGCGCTCCCACACGCAATCCTCAAACGCCCAGCGCCTATCGCGCAACGCCTACCGCAACACTCACAGCACATTACCGCATGTGCTTCCGCCGATTGCGCACGTAGTCTTCGAACAGGAACGAGCCGAGATCGTCGAGCTCCGCGTAGTAGGCGCGTCCCCGATTCACCTCCGTCAACTTGCGCACAAAGTCTTGCAGTCCCGGGTCACGCGCAATCATGAAGGTCGTGATTGCGATGTCCTGCCGGCGGCAGATCACACCCTCGTCGAGCACCTTGTTCACGATCTTCTGGTCCAGGCCGTAGGCGTTGCGGTACATCTGCCCGTTCTCGATGTGACAACTGGGCTTCCCGTCCGTGATCATGAAGATCTGCTTGTTACGGTTGTTGCGGCGGTGCAGGATGTCTCGCGCCCGTCGCAGGCCCGCCCGGGTGTTCGTGTAGTACGGCCCCACGTCGAGGTACGGCAGATCCTCAATCTCAATCTCCCAGGCGTCGTTGCCGAAGGCCACGATGTCGAGCGTATCCTTCGGGTACTTACTGGTGATGAGTTCCGCGAGCCCCATCGCCACCCGCCGCGCCGGTGTGATGCGGTCCTCTCCGTACAGCACCATCGAGTGGGAGAGATCAATCATCAACACCGTCGCCATGGTGGCGTGATGATCGGTCTCGTGGACCTGAAAGTCGTCCTCCGAGAGATTCCAGCTATCACCGATGCCGGACCGCTGAAAAGAATTCGAGATCGTACCGGTGACATCGAGCTGCGAGAGGTCATCCCCGAAGCGCCAGTCTTGGGTTTCCGGGCGCCGCTCGTCACCCTGTCCCGTGTAGGGCGTGCGGTGACCGCCGTCGCCATACTTCCGGAGCTCACTGAAAATCTCTTCCAGCGCCGACCGCCGAAGTGACCGCTCGGCCTTCGCCGTAATCTCAACGGTGCCATCCTCCTCGTCCTCGCGCAGATATCCGCGCTTCTCTAGCTCCTCAATAAAATCCTCCAACGTCTGGTCGGAGCCAGCCGTCAGGTCGTGCTCTTCGTCGAGCTGCTTCAACCACTCCAGGGCCTCCTCCGCATCGCCCGCTGTGTGCTCCAGCAGGTCCTGGAAAAGATCGAACAGTTCTTCAAACAGCGGCTTCTTACCACCGTGTCGGGTGGGATCCCACTTGGTGTATCGTAGACGCATGGTATAGAATCCCGGCTGTGGACGGACGATAACGGATTGTAGCAACGCTGGGCGATCACAGTTTGTTTTCGGAGAGGTTGACCGAGCCGCAACATCTTCCCCGACTTACTGATCCGTGCACAGGTAGGTAAACTTTTTCTGTCATCCTGTCGGGGACCGCGGTTCGCTACCAGTCGGCATCGCCTTTAAGAACCTATTCACGTATCAGTAGAATCGAAGCGCTTTCCAAAGAGCCGGCCCAAAAATCGGACACCGGTCGGTCCCCGTGAAGAAGAACGTGATGCGTGAATACGTGATGCGTACAACGCCTTCCTCGCCCCGGAAATTCCTTTTCGGATCCCTGACGCAATACGACGCATCACGCAATACGCCTCCTTACCGCGAGTACGGCGTCTCCAGATACTGCTTCGCCCGGTCTTTGGCATCCACGGGGTCGTCCATATCCGTCACTCGCTCATATTGCTGAACGGCCTTCTCCCGCTCTCCCATGGCATCATGGACCATGCCCGTGTAGAGCGCCCCGAGAATGCGGTACCGGTTGTCCTCGATGTCGCGGTCGGTCAATGTATCGAGCCGCTGGAGATGCATGAGGGCCGTCTCGTAGTCACCACGGTGAAGCCGATCCTTGCCCATGTAATAGCGCGCAATTTCCTCCATGTGCACGTTGTAGCCGGGCTGATTGCTCTCGCATCGGTCCAGCACGCTTTCAAAGACCTCCCTTGCCTGATCCCAACGGTTCCATTTGGCATACACGCGCCCCTCGTAGTTGTGGAAGTAGGGATTGTCGGGGTGCCGCTCCCGAAGCCGCTTCACGTACCGCCGCGCCGGCAGGTACTCCTCCTCGTACAGGAAGTAAATCTGCGTCAGAAAGTAGATCGCCTCCGTCTGCACATAGTGTCCCGACGACGCCGTCTCCTTCAGCAGTTTCAAGCCGCGCTCGCGATTCCCGTCCGGGATCATCCAGGTGAAGGCCTTTACCGCCGGATACTCCTCCTCCGAAATCGCGGTATAGTAGTCGTACAGCCCTTTGCCGAACACGTAGTCGCCGTTCTCCGGGGGCGCGATCGTCGCAACCCGACGCACAGGCCCGATGGCCTTGCGCCCGTTGACCAGCGCCTTCCACCAGTCACTCCGATTGGACGCGAGGCGCGCCTTGAACCCCCGCGCCGCTCCCTTGAACAGAAGCGCGTCGAAGTGATCGGGATTGTCGTCCAGAATCTCCTCGCACCGGTCGATGACCTCGTCCATGTGGTCGTAGAACCGGTCGTCGTACTGGTCGTCGGTCAGGTCCAGCATGATGCGCCACCATAGGTTGAGCCCTTTGAGGAATGGGCTCACTGGATGACGCGGGTAGCGCTCGTCGATTTCCTGAAACAGGGTCTTCGCTGCCTCGGGGCGCGTATTGTAGAGGCGCTTGAGTCCCGTCGTCGCCCGCGTGCGGACAAACGGATCGGTGAGGACGGTGGAAAACGACGCCGTCGTATCCGGCAGCACCGACGACTGCGCCGCCGCGGACGGCCCCACGATCACGCCGATACTCATCAGTACAGCCACCGCGATGCGAGACAGCATGGAGACGAGGAACGTGACAACAATAAACGCGCCTGCGATACCCGAGCCTGAATCGTGCTGTTCCAAAAAACGTTCAATGTTTTAACGTTGAACGTTATCGCGATCGATGTTACTTTTCTCGACGGAAATCGGGATCACGATATCCCACGCTATTCCTTCCCCGCTTTTATGCCCTGCAGGCTTTTCTGCGACAGCAGGTTCACGTCGTAGGTGCGCACCCGCCCATTCTGCTGGCAGTGGCGGCGCCGGGCAATCTCGACCAGCCGTTCCAGGAGTTCATCGAACGGGACGCCCGACGGCTCCCAGAGATAAAACGAAAAGGAGCCGGGAATGGTATTGATCTCATTGAAGTAAAGCTGTCCCGACGGCTGTCGGGACTCGTCGATCATGAAGTCGATCCGCACCACCCCCGCACACTCAAAGAGGTGGAACAGCCGAACGGCCATGTCCTGGATGTGCTCGGTTCGGTCGTCGGAGAGCGGCGCCGGGACGATTCGATCGAGCGAGGCCATTCCCTCCGGCCCGTCGTCCGCCGTCTTCGCCCCACCCCCCTTCGCCTCCTCCCCGTCCTCCCGCATGTACTTGTCCTGAAAGGTGAGCACCTCGTCCTCGTCCGACGGCGTCGGCTCCTCCAGCACACTGGGCGTGGCCTCGTGCGCGTCCCCGAGCACCGAGCAGTTGATCTCCCGCATCTCAACGACGGCCTGCTCGACGATCACCTTGCTGTCGTACCGGAAGGCATCCTCGATGGCCGCGTCCAGATCCGCGCGGGTGTCGGCCCGCGCAATGCCGATCGACGAGCCGCAGCGGGCCGGCTTGACGACCATCGGGTAGCCGATCTCGGCCTCGCACCGATCCAGCCCCTCATCCTCCTGGTAGGCCCACTCTTCTTCGCGAAAGGCGACAAAGTCAACCACCGGAATGCCCACCTGCTCGCAGACCCGCTTCGACATTACCTTGTCCATCCCGAGGGCCGATCCGAAGACGCCGGTGCTGGTGTAGGGTACGTTGCACGTCTCACACAGGCCCTGCAGGCCGCCGTCCTCTCCGGCGCCCCCATGCAGCCCCAGCAACATCACGTCAACCTGAATCCGACGCGGCGGACGCGCAAAGCGCTCGAACGCCCCGGCCTCGCGGGTTTCCAGCAGTTCCAGGTGGCCGTGCGGGGTTGGGCGCAGTGCCACCGGCGTCGCCGCCTCCAGCAGGGCATCAAGGTCAGTGTACCGATCCGCGTTCAGGAGCGCGTCGCCTGTGTACCACGTCCCGTCCTTGGCAATGTAGAGCGGCACCGGCGTGTATTTCTCCCGGTCGAGCGCCGCGGCCGCCTGCAGCGCTGAAATAATCGACACCTCGTGCTCCGGCGCCACACCGCCCAGCGCCACCCCCACATTCACAGAATTCGTAGCCACAACAACACCCAACAATCAGTGCGAACAACGACGCAGTCTCACCCCCAATCTTCAATCTTCTAATCTTCAATCTTCTCACTCAGGAGCTCCACGCGTCGGCTTCGAGGAAGCGATCTGCTCCTGAATAAACGACGTCAACATCCGAAACAGGTGCAGTCGCGTCGTGCCTCCGGCAATGCTGTGCCTCTTCTTCGGATACAGCATGAACTGAAATTGCTTCCCGTTCTCCTGCAGCCGCCTGGCCATCTGAATGCCGTTTTGCGGATGCACGTTATCGTCGAAGCCGCCGTGCGCGAGCAGAAGGTTCTGATGCGACTCGAGCCGGTCGGTGTAGGTCTGGGGCGCCCCCTGCACGTAACCGTCCTCATTGGCCTGCGGCGTCGACATGTACCGCTCCGTATAGATGGTGTCGTAGAGGCGCCAGTCGGTCACCGGCGCCACCGAGAGTCCTGCCGTAAAGGTCGAGGGCCCGTCGCCCGTAAGCATGGACATGAGCGTCATGTAGCCGCCGTAACTCCATCCCCAGATCCCGACCCGGTCGGGATCGACCCACGACGAGTCGGTAAGGGCCTGTGCCGCTGCAATCTGATCGGCCGACTCCGGCTGGCCGAGACGCTGGTACGGCACGTCCTGAAAGGCCTTTCCGCGCCCCCCCGTTCCGCGGTTGTCGACACTCACCACCACTGCATCCTGGGTCTTGACGAGATACTGGTGCCACAGGTGCCGCACCCCACCCCACCGATCCGTCACCGTCTGAATGCCGGGTCCGCCGTACACGTACATCAGCACCGGGTACTGCGCCGACGGGTCGAAATCCTTGGGCTTCACGATGTAGGCGTTGAGTGGAGTCCCGTCTGCCGCCGGCAGCGTGGTGAACGACGCCGACGGCAGATTATTATGGTCGAGACGCTTTTCCAGTGCCTCGTTTTCCTTGAGGGTTGTGAGTTTCGACCCGCTCGCCTCGTGCAACGTCCACGTCGGCGGCATGCCTCGGCGCGAATGCGCGTCGATGTAATACTTCCGGTCCTTCGACATATTGATGTCGTGCCAGCCGGGAGCCGTGCTCACCTTGGTGGGCGGCATTGGGGCCTCGTGCCGCCCCAGCGACACACCCGCGCTGTAAAGGTGCCGCTCCGTCGAGTGCTCGCGGGTGGCCGTGAAGTAGGCCGTGAGCGACGCTTCGTCGACCCCGTGAAAGGCCGTGACTTCCCACTCTCCGCCCGTAATGGGCCCGAGCTTCGTTCCATCCGTCCGGTAGAGGTACGCATGGTTGTAGCCACTCCGCTCCGACAGAAAGACGAAGTGCTTGCCGTCGTCCAGGAACGAAAGCGTCTCATCCCCCACCTCAATGTAGGTGTCGTTTTGCTCCTGCAGAATGGTCTGCACCCGTCCGGTTCTCGGATCCCCGTAGAGCAAATCCAGCCTGTTCTGGTTCCGGTTCATCCGAAACATCCAGACGCGGTGACGACCGCTGACCGTCGGCGTCCACCCCATCCGGGGAAGGTACTCGTGCTCCGTGCCCCCCTCTTCCCAGGTGTTGGTATCAAAGTACCGAATCGCCTGCGGCTGCCGATCCTGCGACGGCCGCACCGCACTCAGGTCGATGACGCCCACCTTGATCTCGCTGTTCTTTTCTCCCGCCTTCGGATACCGGAATCGCTTGTATTCCGGATAGCGGGTCGTGTGGTCGGTGAGGGCAAACTCGCGGGTCTCCGACTCGTCGAGCTTGAAGAACGCGATGTGCTTCCCCTCCGGACTCCATCGCCACCCGTCGCGCACGCGAAATTCCTCCTCGTACACCCAATCGAACGTGCCGTTGATGATCGCCCCCTCACTGCCGTCGGTCGTGAGAGCTGTTTCCTGCCCCGTCTTCAAATTCTTCAGATACAGGTCACGATTCCGGATAAACGCCACCCTGGTTGCCGACGGGTTGAACTTCGCAAACATCTGATAGCCGTCGTCGCGGTCGGCCACCGGCGTGAGCGTCTGGGACGCCAACTCGTAGACGTAGTAATATCCTTTCGTATTGGCGCGCCACACCTGCTTCGAGTCGGTGTAGATGAGCACCTTGTCCCCGTCCTCGCTGAACTGGTAGTCCTCAATCGGCACGACCCGGCCTACATCATCGGCATACAGATTCACTCCGTCGATGACCCGCGTGCTGTCGTCCGTCTTCAGGTTGTAGCGCATCAGGTGGGTCGCGTCGCCGGTGTCGGCCGGCTGGATGTAGGTGATAACCGGCCCTTCGTCGGCCCACCGCCCGCCCTGGAAGGCATCGGGCGAAAAGGCCTGCTCGGCGTGAATGTTTTTGAGCGTAAACGCCGTGGTGTCGACCGACTGGGCGTGCAGAGCATGCCCTCCGCCTACCAACAACGCCACTCCGAGAGCAAAAACACAAAGGCGACGCAACATAAGCACCGGCACTGGAGCAAAAAGCACGCGAACGGGGAGCGTCCCGCTACAGCAAAGGTATTCCTCGACGCCCCACCTTCGCAACACACCCCCAGAGCGATTGCATGTTGGCAGATGTCCGGGGACGTAGGCACCGATTGTGCCGTTGAGCGGCCCGATTGCCCGGAACGAGCGGAGGCATGGATGCATGGAGGCAGTCACGTCGTGCCCGTCCCTCCCCTCTCGGGGGCTCCGGAGAGCAAGATGCGATTGCCGTGCAACACACCCCCAGGGCAAATCGCATGATGGAAGGCGTCGGGAAAGCAGAAGGCGCTTTTGTCGTTCATCGACCAATCTGCCCGGAATGAATGGGCGCCTCTGCAATCTTGCGATCGTCCAATCTGCGCATCCTCACGCCACCACCGAAATTTCAACCTTCAACGACCGACCTCTGCTCCCGGAAGCCCTTCTTCCGTCGGAACCATTGAGCGGGACGCAATTTAAGGACAGCTCGTGTGCTTGTAGCGACAACGGCTTTCACCATCCCCCCCCGACCCATCGACCGCTCGGCCTCCGACACCAATGACCTTGTGCCGGTAACGGCAACGGTGGACCTCGCGGCCCTCCGCCACAATGTCCGTGCCCTGCAGGCACGTGCACAGGGGGCCGATCTCATGGCAATCGTGAAGGCCGACGGGTATGGGCACGGCGCCCTTCCGGTGACTCGGGTGCTGCACGACGAAGGCGTGCGCTACTTCGCGGTCGCCCGCCCGGCAGAGGGCGTGCGTCTGCGCAAGAACGGCGTTGCGGACCGCATCCTGATACTCGGCGCTCCCTTCCCAAACGACCTGTCCGTGTATGCGAAGCATGACCTGGACCTGACGATCTCCTCGGCCGACACGGCCGCTGCGGCCTGCGAGCACGGCCCCTGGGTCCAGCCCCTCCGGGTCCACGTGAAGGTCGACACCGGCATGGGCCGTATCGGGTTGCCGCTTGACGAGGCCCCGGTGGTGATTCGCCGGCTGTCCGGGGCTCCCGGCATTCATCTGGCCGGCGTCTGGACCCACTTTGCCACCGCCGACGAGCCGGAGAGCGACTTTGCGCAGACACAGCTCGACCGGTTTGAGGCCGTCCTGGACGAACTCGGCGCCGATCCGTCCGTGTCCCCCGATCATATTCACGCGGCCAATACGGGAGCGCTCCTGACCCTCGGGAGCCGGGCCCACCGTCACTCGGCCCCGCTGGTCCGAACGGGCATCGCCCTGTACGGACTCACGGCCTCCCGGCCCCTCGGCGATCGGATCGACCTGACGCCCGTGATGCGACTTCGGGCCCGGGTGACGCACCTGAAGACGGTGCCGCCCGACACGCCCATCTCGTACGGGGCGACCTGGCGAGCGCCGCGGCCCGCCCGCATTGCAACGCTGGGCGTCGGCTACGGCGACGGATATCCGCGCCTCTGCTCGGGCCGGGCCTCCGTCCGCATCGGCGGCACCGAACGGCCCATCGTCGGCACCGTCTGCATGGATATGTGCATGGTGGACCTGGGTCCCCCCGACGCCCCAGCGGCCCAGCGCGTGGAGGTGGGCGACGAGGCCACCTTATTCGGCGCCGCCCCCCCGACCCTGTACGACGTTGCCGACTGGGCCGAAACCATCCCGTACGAAATTTGCTGTAGTCTCTCCCCCCGCGTTCCACGCCGATACGTGGACGCGTCCACCGATACGACGGCGACCGGCCGGGTTTCCCCCCCGTCCTCCCGCCCTCAGCCCCGAATCTAGACAAGATCGTTACGGATTTCTATATTGTGAGGACAGCGAGCCTGCATCTTGTGTTATTAACTTATTGTAAGATGCAGGCATTACAACCAGGATTCATCGCACCTGTATGTACGCCTCACCACGTGTCTTTTATACTCTCTGTCATCGACCCTGATCTGACCCATGCCCATCACTGCCGACCCTGGTGACATCGACGTTCTCGTCGTGGACGACGAAAGAGACGTCGTCGAAGTCGTCGGGCACTTTCTCGAAGAGGAGGGCTACACGGTACACGCGGCCCACGACGGCGAGGAGGCCTTGGAGATGGCATCCGGCGACGTGGACCTCATCGTTCTCGACATCATGCTTCCGGACGTTGACGGCTACGAGGTGTGCAAGAAGCTCCGTGCCCGCGTCGAGACCGAAGAGATTCCCATCGTCTTCCTGAGTGCCAAGACGGAAGAGGAAGACCAAATCGAAGGCCTCATGCTGGGTGGCGACGACTACCTCACGAAGCCGGTGTCCCCGCAGGTCCTCGTGGCCCACGTCAAGGCGGTGCTCCGGCGCTCCGGCGTCGAGGAAAGCAGCATCCTCGAGGTCGACGGCCTCAAGATTTACGAGGACGAGTACCGCGCCGAGCTTAACGGCGAGGACCTCGGCCTGACGCTGACGGAGTTCGAATTGCTCCGGTACCTCGTCCGTCATCCGCGAAAAGCCTTTACGCGCCAGCAGCTGCTCGAAACCATCTGGAAGGATGCGATGATGGTTACCGAGCGCACGGTAGACGCCCACATCAAAAATCTCCGTGAGAAGCTGGGCGATTACGCCGAGCACATCCAGACGGTGCGCGGCGTTGGATACCGCTTCGTCCGCGAAGAAGAGTCGGCCGAGGCGTAGCCCGAGTGCTCCTGTCGGATCGTTGCGACCGCGCCCGACCATCTCGTGCAACAGGACGCGTCCAGCGGCGACTCTCGAGTCGTCCCCGGGGGCCTGTGGCCGCCGATTGACGAGCGTCTGCCTGTTCCCGTAGATTGACGCCCACTGCGGCGTTGCGTCCACGGCGTCTTCAGCCCCCCGCGGGCTCACGACGCGTGTCCTCTGCGACCGAGTAGGTCGGTTGGGGAGACTGTACCCGCCGCCGGTCTCGATCCGACACGTGTCTATCGTCCCTTCCGCTGTATGTCCCTGTTTCGCACCCTCAGCAACCTCGTCTTCCCGCGTCGGGCATCGACCCGCACGTGGATGGTCCTGACGTTTGCACTGTTTGTGGGAATGGCTGTCGTGGCCGCCGCCCTGTACGTGGTCCTCGTGCTTCGGGGCGAGATGCGTACCGCCATGCACCAGACTCTCCGCGACCACGCCGAGCGGGTGGCGGATCAGGTCGTGCAGGCCGACCCGCCCCGCCGGCACGCCATCGTGGAAAACCTGACCGAGCTCACCAACCTGCGCGTGACGCTCGTCACTCCCGACTCCACGTACCGCGCCGCCAATGCCTCCCCCGCCACCGACTCGCTTACCCAGCTCGCCACCCTCGACCGTCTCGACCGGGAAACGGCCCGCTTCGCGGAATTTCCCGGCGACGACGGTGAAACGCTCTTCACGGCAGCTCTCCACCGCCCGGACGAGCGTCTGATCGTTCAGGTGTCGCAGCTGGCCCCGCCCCTGTACCACCTCGTGCAACGAACACAGGTGGTGCTCATCCTCGGCATGGGCCTCGCTCTCGTCTTCGCGCTCCTCGGGAGCTTCATCGCCACCTATCAGGTCACGACCCCACTCCAGCGCATTCGCGAGACCGCCCGTCGCGTGGCGGACGGCAAGTTCGCGGGCAAAATCCGCGTCGACTCCCGGGCCGCCGAGTTTCAAGACCTCGCCGAGAGCCTCAACCGGGCCGGGGAGGCCATCCGCGAGAAAATCGACGAACTGGAACGGCTGACACGCCTGCAGAGCGAGTTCATCGGCAACGTTTCCCACGAGGTCCGTAACCCAATCTTCTCCATTAGCGGCTACCTCGAAGCCCTCGGCACGCCTGGCCTTGACGACAAGCAGCGGAAGTCCTACGCCGAGAAGGCGCTCATGAACCTGGAGCGCCTGCAGAACCTCTTCAACGACCTCATCGACATCGCCCGCCTCGAATACCGGGAAGACCTCATCAACCGGTCGCCCTTCAACTTGAAGGATCTGGTCGACGAGGTGGCCGAAATGCTGCGCCCGAAGGCGGAGGACAAGGACCTGGACCTGCAGGCCGACGTGTCCGAATTTTTCGTCAACGCCGACCGCTCTCGCATCCGCCAGGTGCTCACCAATCTCATCGAAAACGGCATTGCCTACACCGACGAGGGCTCCGTCCGGTGCCGAGTGCAACGACGAGCCGACAAGGTGCGCATTCAGGTCGTCGACACCGGCCAGGGCATCGACGAGGATCACCTCAACCGTATCTTTGAGCGCTTCTACCGCGTCGATGAGAATCGCGCCCGCGACAGCGGCGGGACCGGACTGGGCCTCAGCATCGTGCAGCAAATCATCCACGCCCACGGGGAGGACATCCACGTCGAGAGCACGAAGGGGCGGGGCACCCGCTTCTGGTTTGAGCTTCCCTACGCCCCGGCACCGGAAACGGTCGAGGCATAGCCGCGGGCCCCATCGTCGTGTCCTGATCGGTCTGCCGTCTCCCGCTGCGACCGCTTTTCGTTCTTCTCGGTGTTGGTCTGTGAGGGCACTCCTCTCTTGCTCCATGATGGGTACAGGCGAGCGTCAGGGCACAATGCCCCTGGTTCCATGCCTCCAGACCTCCGGTCATTCCCGGTAGATTGGCCGATGAATGGAAAAAGCACCGTCTGCTTTCCCGTAGGCATTCTCTCCTGCAATCGCCTCGGTCGGTCTGCCGCGATCGGGCACGATCTTTCGGTTGAGCGGTTCGTTTTCTATGTTGGAAAGTGATACGGGACGCGTTGTCGGCCAAGGATTGTTCCTCCGGGGGCAGGTGCCGTGCGTTCTCGGTTCCGCTCTCAGGGAATGCTCCCCACACAACGGGAGGATTCTGAGCGGGCCTCTCCCTCAATCGCCCCGGTGCCCTTACGCCCCGGCGGCCGATTGAACGCTCCTTCCGTCTCCGCGGCACGATCATTCCGTCAGTACGACCTGGTCGTCGGGATGCTGCCGGGACGCGGCGGTCCCGGCCCTTCGGATGGCTTCGAGCAACGACCGATTTGGACATGGCCAACGCCCCCGATTCCCAACCCTCCGATCCTTCTTCCGAGTCGGCCGAGCCGAACGCCCCGGACGTGGCGGGCGGGGACACCTCTCCGTCCCCGACGCCCGACGGGACCACCGGGGCTGCCGACGAGGCGGACGAGCGCGACATTCCCGCCGGCGCCCTCACGTACGGCGACGGCCATGCCGCCATCCCGGACATTCCCTCCTTGCTGACGGACGGCTCCATCGAGGTGGATCGGCTCTCGCCCGCCGACTTTGCCCCCGACGACCTGCGGCGGCGCTTGCGCACGATGATGCTCTCCCGTCGGCTCGACGAGAAGATGCTGACGCTCCTCAAACAGGGCAAGGGCCACTTTCACATCGGCTGCGCCGGGCACGAGGCCGTACAGGCCGCCATCAGCTGCTACTCGCACCCCGGTCGCGGGGCGGGACACGACTGGTTCTACACCTACTACCGCGACCTCTGCATGGTGCTCTCGCTGGGCATGACCACGCGGGAGGCCCTGCTGGCCCACCTCGCCAGGGCGGACGACCCCCACTCCGGCGGGCGCCAGATGCCGGAGCACTTCAGCCTAAGCCGCCTCAACGTGGTGACGCCCGCCTCGTCGGTGGGCTCCCAGTTCAACCCGGGGCTCGGGCTGGCCCTCTCTATCCAGCAGCGCGGGGAGGACAATTACGTCTACGTCTCCTGCGGCGACGGGGCGACCTCGCAGGGCGATTTCCACGAGACTCTCAACTGGGCCGCCCGCGAGCAGGCACCCGCCCTCTTCGTCGTGCAGGACAACAAGTACGCCATCAGCGTCCCGATCGACGAGCAGACCGCCGGGGGCACCCCCTACAAGCTCGCGGCGGGCTACGAGGGCCTCACGCGCATGCGTGCAGATGGAACCGATTTCTTCGCCAGCGCCTCAGCGGCGAAGGCCGCGCTTGAACACATCCGCGCCGGGAAGGGGCCGGTCTGCCTCGTGGCCGACGTGGTGCGCCTCCTGCCCCACTCTTCCTCCGACGACCACAGCAAGTACCGCACGCCCGACGAGCTGGAGGCCGACCGCCAGATCGACCCCGTTGCCCGACTGGAATCCGCGCTCTCAGGCGCGGGCATCGTGACTGAAGAAGACCTTGACGCGATGCGGGACGGTATCCACGAGGAGATCAATGAGGCCGCCACCTGGGCTCAACAACAAATCGATCCCGCCCCCGACTCGGCCACCGAGCACGTCTTCTTCGAAGGCGATCTCGACATCGACTACAATTCGCTGGACGACGTGGACCCGGACGGCGATCCGATGGTGATGGTCGACGCCGTCAACCGCACGCTCAAGGAGGAGATGGCACGCGACGAGTCCATTCTCGTCTACGGGGAGGACGTGGCTGGGGAGAAGGGCGGCGTCTTCACCGCCACGAAGGACCTGACCGCTCAGTTCGGCGAGGATCGCTGCTTCAATACGCCCCTCGCGGAAAGCTCCATCATCGGCACGGCGGTCGGCTACGCCGCCAGCGGCTTCAAACCGGTCGTCGAGATCCAGTTCGGCGACTACATCTGGCCGGCGATGCAACAACTGCGCAATCAGGTGTCCCCGTTCCGCTACCGCTCCAACAATGAATGGAGTTGTCCGATGGTGATCCGCGTGCCCTGCGGCGGCTACATTCACGGCGGCCTCTGCCACTCCCAGAATATCGAGTCGATCTTCGCGCACACGCCCGGCCTCAAGATCGCACTGCCGTCGAACGCCGCCGACACCAAGGGGCTCCTCGCCACCGCCATCCGTATGGAGGATCCGGTCCTCTTCCTCGAACACAAGGCCCTCTACCGCGCCGCGGCGGCCCGGCGGCCCACGCCCCCAGAGAACTTCACGCTGCCGTTCGGGGAGGCCAACGTCGTCCGCGAGGGCACCGACCTCAGCATCATCACCTACGGCATGATGGTGCTGCAGTCGCTGAAGGTGGCGAGCGAGCTGGAAAACCACGGCGTCGACGTGGAGGTCATCGACCTGCGCACCATCGTCCCGTTCGACCGCGACACCGTTCTCAACTCGGTCCAAAAAACAAACCGGGCACTCGTGGTCTACGAGGACCAGGAGTTCGTGGGCTTCGGCGCCGAGATCAGCGCGCAGATTGCGGACGAGACCTTCACGTATCTCGACGCCCCCGTCCGCCGCGTCGCCGCGGATTTCTCCCCCGTCCCCTTCGCCCACCCGCTGGAGCGGTCCGTCCTTCCCACCGACGACGACATCCTCACCGCCGCGCGCAACCTGGTTGCATTTTAGATTTTCGAGTTGCGAGCATCAAGTGGGAGACGCTTTCCCAACTCGCAATTCGCCACTCGCAATTCGTCATTGCCAGAATTGTCCGTGGAACCCAAACGGGATGGCGTGCGGCACCGTCGCCCGCGCCCGTTCGGTGAAGGAATCGGCGTCGAGGACGAGCAGAAAAGATTGATCAGCCGTCGGATCGAGCACGACGGAGAGGAGCACGCTGTCGTCCTCGTTGTCGCCGTCCGGATGTGAGACAAACACCGGCTCGCCCGGATACGTGCCGTCGTCGTACCACGTCTCCGACGCCCCGTCGTCCACATCAATCTTGACGAGCTGATCGGCAAAGTCGCCCTCGACCCGGTTGCCGATGCCGTAGACCGTGTCGTACGGCTGGGCCCGCGCCGCGTCTTCGTGAATCCGGGGCAGCTCAATCCGCTCGTCGCTGAGCACGTGCGACGAGGGCGTTCCTCCGTTGAGCGGCAAGCGGTAACGGCGGAGATTCCCCGTACCGGGCGACGGATCGTCGCTGCGAAGCCGGTCGAGGGACAGCTCGTCAATGATGGAGGCGTCCGGGTAGGTGACGATGTCGCAGACGACCTCGCCGTCCCGCTCGAAGGCGTTGACGTGGTGGAAGGCGAACGCCGGGTCCGTCGTGCAGCGTGCCACTTCTTCGCCATCCGACTTCCGCAGCACCCGAAACCGTGTGCCCCGTTCGGGCTGCCACTCGAAATTCTCGATGAACGGCTCGCCGCGCAGGAGCAGATCCGTCGGATCCACCGTGAGTGGCCACTCGCTCAAGATCACGTACCGCTCCGTCATCCCAAAGCTGTGCATGTAGCGGGGCCGGTCGACATCGAACGACGCCAGCAGCGTGCGCGACGCATCGTCCGGCGGAATGCCGCAAATCTGATACTCGGATTGCCGCCCGAATCCGACCTGATAGGTGAAGATGCGCCCCGTGTCCGGCTCCACGTGCGGGTGCGCTGTCGCCATCTGCGCGTCCACGTCGTCCTCGTAGTCGACCACGCCCACCGTCTCCAGCGTCTCCGGATCAAATGCCACCGGAATCGGCGTCTCGGTAAGGGCCACGTGGGCGTCATCGAGCCGGGTCACGTTGATGCTCGCGTTGTCCGTCGGCTTCGGGTTGAAGACGCTCATGATGCGCCCGAAGATCGACATGCACGGGTCCGTCGCAAACTCGGACCGCACGATCTCACCGGCCTCCAGCGCCTCGGTCCGGCTCTGCGTTTCCAGAAAACGATTGCGGTAGCTAACGGTCCCGTCCCCAATCCGAAACGAGTGCAGCATCGCGTGCCCGTCGAACCAGTGGTTGTAGTCCTGATCCCCGACGGAAAACTGCGCGGGTCCGTTGCGGAGGAGCGTGCCCGAGAGCCAGTCCGGCCAGTCGCCCTCCAGCGGCAAGTCGGGCTCGTGGATCTCCTGCGTCAGATCCTCAAAGCCCCGGCAGTAGTCGGTCATGAGACATTACGTCAGTGAGCGAAGACAACAGTTCCGGTATGACAACGCCCTCGCCCCCCGGACTGCTCCATACGAAACGTTCAACGTTGAACGTTACGACGACAGGAACCTCCAGTTCGTCCTCATGGTTGATACCTGTAACATCACGGGTTACGTTCCAGCCGGAAATTTTTTCCAGAAAGGATCCGCATTCGTACTTCGTGATTCAGAAAATCCGTCACAAAGGATTCGAAAAGCTCTACGAAGAGGACAGCGCCGCGAAGGTCAACCCAGACCACGCGGACAAATTGCGGCGCATTCTTGCCCGTTTGGACGCGGCGTCCAGCCCGCAGGACATGGACCTCCCCGGCTACCGACTGCACAAGCTGAAGGGCAAGTACGAGAACCATTGGGCGGTGGAAGTATCCAGAAATTGGCGGGTCGTCTTCCGGTTTGAGGGCGGGCACGCAACGGACGTAGACTTCGTCGACTACCACTGAGCGACAGTGAATCAACAACCTCACAAAAGCGGGACCAACCATGCCGATGGACAACCCTCCCCATCCAGGCGAAATCGTCCGAAAGGACTGCCTTGAGCCGTTGGACCTTACTGTGACGGAAGCAGCCGACGGGCTGGGCGTAAGCCGGAAGCACCTTTCAGCGCTTCTCAACGGTCGATCCGGGATTTCTCCTGAAATGGCCATCCGTCTCTCGAAAGCCTTCGGGGGAAGTCCCGAAAGTTGGCTGACCCAGCAGATGCAATACGATCTCCGGAAGGCGAAAGAACAGTCCGACCCGGAGGTGAAGCGGTTTACGACGGCAGAACGTTGACGCTCCCTCTCTCAGAGCAATCGTATGGACAAAACGTCGGCTAAGCGAAGGAGACGCTCTTCCATTATCCCCCAATTATGCCGAAAAGCATGGGAGCATGGGGGTATGGAGAGACATCGGACTGTTATGAACGCAAGTCATGCCGGTACAGAACCCGAGATGCGATTGCTAATCCCTCTCCCGGCTCTTGGACCTTCCGATACGGGTTCTCAAATCCGCGGCGGTCGCCGGTCATGAATGCAGTTTTTCAATCAAGAACGGAGGCAACGCCTTCAAGTGGCAGAGCGCCTATGCCCCCACGCCTCCATGCTCCCACGCAGTGTCCGGCACGCCCGATTGGGGACGGCAGGGAATCCCCCTACGATCTCCTTCCCTACTCCCCAAGCTTGTCCTTCATCTCCGACAGCTTCATCAGCGCCTCCACCGGGGTGATGCGGTTCGGGTCGATCTCGTTGAGCATCTCCTTGATCTCCTCCGCCACCGGATCGGGCTGCCCGAAGAGGTGCATCTGGTTGGCCTGACTGTCGTCCAGGTCCGGCACGGCGTCGGCGTCGCCCTTCTTGGCCTGTACGCCCTCGTCTGCCGACGCCCCATCGCCCATCTCGCCGTCGCCGCCGACCTCCAGGTGCTGGCTCTCCAGGTTTTGGAGTACCTCGCGGGCCCGGGCAATGACCGCATCCGGCAGACCCGCCATGCGCGCCACCTCGATGCCGTAGGAATGGTCGGCCCCGCCGCGGATGAGCTTCCGCAGGAAGACGATCTCGCCCTCTGCCGAAAGCTTTCGGCACTGGATGCGGTAGTTGTGCACCCGCTCCAGGCGGTCCGCCATCGCGTTGAGCTCGTGATAGTGCGTGGCGAACAGGGTGCGCGCCGCCACCTCGGGCCGCTCATGCAGATACTCCACAATGGCCCACGCAATCGAGAGGCCGTCGAACGTGGACGTGCCGCGGCCCACCTCGTCAAACAGAATGAGGGACCGTGACGTGGCGTTGTTGAGAATGTTGGCCGCCTCGTTCATCTCGACGAGGAACGTGCTCTCGCCCGCCGCCAAGTTGTCGGACGCGCCCACACGCGTGAAGATACGGTCCACGACGCCGATGTGCGCGGCGTCCGCCGGGACGAACGAGCCGACCTGCGCGAGCAGCGTGATGAGGCCCACCTGCCGGAGTGCCACACTCTTCCCGGCCATGTTCGGCCCGGTGATGATGAGGATCTGCTCGTCGTCCGGGTTGACGTAGGTATCATTCGGAATAAAGGGGTCGCCCGGTGGCAGCGTTTCTTCGACGACCGGATGGCGGCCCTCTTCGATATCGATTTCGAGGCTGTCGTCCACCGTCGGCCGCACGTAGTCCTGCCGCTCGGCCACCGCGGCCAGCCCCGAAAAGCAGTCGAGGTGGGCCAGGAGCTCGGCGTTCTGCTGCAACTTTCCGGTCTCCTGCGCAATCATGTCGCGCAGTTCGTTGAAGAGCTCCAGCTCCAGTGTCTCGATCTTCTCCTCCGCCGTCAGGATCTTCTCCTCCATCTCCTTCAGCTCCGGCGTCACGTAGCGCTCGGAGTCGACGAGCGTCTGCTTCCGGATGTAGTCGTCGGGCACCTTGTCGGCATGCGTGTTGGTGACCTCCAGGTAGTAGCCGAAGACCTTGTTGAACCCGACCTTGAGGGAGGGGATGGCGGTGCGTTCGCTCTCCTCCTTCTCCAGGTTGGCGACCCAGTCCTTCCCCTCCTGCGCGATGGTACGCAGTTCGTCCAGCTCCTCGGAGTAGCCGTCGCGGATGAGGCCGCCCTCGCTAATCTTGGCGGGCGGGTCGTCCACGAGCGCGCTCCGGATCTTCTCGACGATGTCGGGGCAGGGGCTCAGCTGCTCCTGGATCTCGTCGAGCGCATCGGACTCGGCGTCGGCCAGCCGCTCCTTGACCGCCGGCAGGCGGCGCAAGGTCTGTTTGATCGCAATGAGGTCGCTCGGGGAGGCGCGGCCGGTGGCCACCTTGCCGGACAGGCGCTCCAGGTCGCCCATCTGGCCGAGTTCCTCGCGGAGGTCGTCGCGGAGGTGCCGATCGTCGACGAACGCGTCTACGGCGTCGAGGCGGTGCTGAATGCGGTCCACATCGCGCAGCGGACGCACCAGCCAGGCGCGGAGGCGACGCCCGCCCATCGGCGTCTCCGTGTCGTCGAGGATGCTCACAAGCGTCCCCTCGTGCCCGTCGTCTTGGATGGACTGTACGAGCTCCAGGTTGCGCTTCGTCTCGGGATCGAGGGCAATGTGCTTCTCCTTCGAGTACCGCTTGATCTTGCGGACGTGGGGCAGCTTGCGCTGCTGCGTCTCGCCCAGGTAGTGGAGCGCCGCCCCCGCGGCAATGACGCCCAGGTCCATGTCGTCGACCCCAAAGCCCTTCAACGAGTGCGTGTCGAAGTGCTCCAGCAGCGTCTGGTAGGCGAAGTCGTACTTGAACACCCAATCCTCCTGCTCGGTCACCGTGAACGCCACCTCCCGCAGCCGTTCCTGCAGCCGATCCGTGCGGCGCTTGTCGAGGATGACCTCCGAGGGCGCCACCGTCTGAATCAGGTCCGGCAGCTCCTCGATGCCGGCCTCCGTGACACTGAACTCGCCGGTCGTGGCGTCGATGAACGCAAAGCCGATCCGGTCCTTGTCGCGCCCCGTGCCGAAGTGGACGGCGGCGAGGAAATTGGACTGCTTCGGGTTCAGGAGTTGGTCATGAAACGAGACGCCGGGCGTGACGACCTCTACCACGTCGCGGTCCACCACCTTGCCGCTCGAATTGTCGGCGTCCTCCGTCTGCTCGCAGATGGCCACGCGGAGGCCCGAGCGGATGAGCTTGGGCAGATGGCTGTCGAGGGCGTGGTGGGGAAAGCCCGCCATCGGCACGTCGTCGGCCTCTCCGTTGTTGCGCTCCGTGAGCGTGATGCCGAGGAGGCGGCTCACGGTCTTCGCGTCGTCGTCGAAGGCTTCGTAGAAGTCGCCCATGCGAAACAGCAGAATCGCCTTCGGATGCCGCTCCTTGATCTTGTAGTACTGCCGCATGAGGGGCGTGCGCCCCTTGTTGGTCGTCGACGAAGCAGTGTCGGTCTGCGAGTCAGCCATAGAGTCCCGATGCTCAGTCAAAAGATCATCCTACAACAGTGGACGCCCATCCGGGAGAGAACGAGGACGGTCGACGTTCCCCAAGATACAGCGACCACCGGCCCTGCGGGCGGGATTCCCCGTTCCGGGGACGCCGGACTCCGGAGACGCGTTATTCCCCCAGGACACTCGCGACGGAGAACGTCTTCCGTGAGCCCAAAAACACCGAACCCTCAACCCACAACTCCCAACACAAGCAACGTAGCGCACGCCGCGTCGAGTTACAACGGGAGTCCCAACAGACGACGACCTGTCCCCGTGAATCCGACGTGGTTTTCGGTTCGGTGAATCCTACGTCCCCTCCCCACGCTCCCGTCCCACACTCCCGTGCTCCCACACGTCCCAAACTCTTTCTCTGTGACCGCATATCAGCTTTCGCATACGGGCTGGATACCCAACGGAGCCTCTACGAATGCGTCTCCCGGTTTCTACACAATGACGCCGCCTCCACCATGCCGACCACAACCACTCGGGAGCAGCAGGAGCGCTGGGCCAACATCGTGAATGATCCGCTCCTGAATGACCTGCCGTACAAAATTGAAACCAACGCCCGCGGTCAGATTCTCTTGAGTCCCCATACCTTTCAGCACGCCGACGCGCAAGGACGCCTCCTCGACCTACTCCGCACTCATACGGATGCGGGACGGGGCCTGCCGGAATTTCCTCTTTGCACAGACGCCGGCACCAAGCAAATCGATGTCGTGTGGGCCAGTGACGAGCGGCTTTCCCGCATCACGGACAGCGGCGATCCGCCTACGATTGCCCCCGAAATTTGCATCGAGGTGATGAGCGAGTCGAACAACTGGGATGAGATGCATCAGAAACGGACCCTCTACCGGGAAGCGGGAGCCGACGAGGTCTGGATCGTCGACCGGGACGGCCAGATCCATTTCTTTCAGGACGAGGAACGCGACCGGTCCGACCGTGCCCCGGACGTTCCGTCGTCTCTGTAGTCCGCCCTCGCTCCGTCAGTAAACGGCCTTCAGTTCGTCCAGCATCCGACGTAGCGCTTCCGCTCGCGTCCGGAGGACCGCCTCCATGTCGGCCTCCTCGGCGATGGCCTGATAGGCGTCGGTGGCCCGGATCGACTCGATGGCCAACTCCAGCGTCGTTACGGCCCGACGCAACTCCCGAGCGGTGCGCGCCTCGTATTCCCGCTGTGCGTCGTGATAGGCATTCCGGTGCTTCGCACTGCGCATGTGGCGCTGGGCCGCTCGGCGCAGATGCCCCATTCTCAGCCGCAGCACCTTCTCTTCCAGCGGAGCCCCCTCGTCGGCGTACCAGCGCCGGACAGCCTCGAGTTGCCGTTCGAGCTCGGCCTCTTCCCGCTGTCGACACGCCAGCCGCTGCCGCAAGTCCCGACGAGAGGGATTCACAATAGTCGGCGATGCTTGTTGCTGTTTGGAACAGTTTCTGTTGCATTTCTGAACGAGCATTCCCCACCCCTGAGATCCATCCTGGTGCTTCTTATCGTGTAGGTGAAACCCCTTTCAAAACCCACCGCGATCCTTTTCTTGCTTACCGACCTGCCCCATGTACGATACCATTCTAATTCCGGTCGATCTCTCTTCTGCCAACGACGCCGTGTTCTCAAAAGCCCGGGCGCTGGGAGATCCGGACCGTACTAAAGTCATTCTGTTTCACGTCATCGAGACGCTCCAGGACGACAATCCGGGCGAAATGGACGACTTCTACGAGGAGCTTCGCGAGGAGGCGGACACCAAGATGACGGAGTGGGCCGCCGACGTCGCCGAGGACGGCTTTGAGGTACATGCGTCCATTACCTATGGCGAGCGTGCTCCCGAGGTCATACGAGCCGCCGGTGAGCATGACGTAGACCTCATCGTACAACGCTCCCACAAAATCGACCCCGAAGACGAAGATCCCAATGTGGGCAGCGTCAGCCACCAGATCGCCATCTTCGCCCCCTGCTCCGTCCTCCTGGTGCGCCCCGACTGAACGGGAGTGAAGAAGGAAGTACTTTCAGAGTGCGCCCCGACTGAACGGGAGCGAAGAAGGAAGTGGTCTCCGGGCCACGCCCCGACTGAACACGTCGATCTAGATCGACAGGAACGAGGAAGTGTCCCGACGGCTGTCGGGACGCGTCTCCACGTCAGCGGGAGAAGATCCTTCTACTCCGAGGCAGAGACGTTCCGTTCTCGTTTACGAAAAACGATGTCCCCGTACAGCGCCGTCGCCGTGCCGCCAGTGTTATCGGTATCCGTCATGACCGCGATGCCGTTTACCGGCGGCGGCGCTTCACCGTACACCTCGCGGTAGTCCGCCCGCACGTTGCGTCGCTCGGTCATCCACCTCCCAACATGTGCCGAGCCACTGCGTACCGGCATCATCATGATCTGATCGGTGTAGGGACTCTCAATCACGTCCCCCGAGGCGTGCTGCGTGGCCCACAGGTAGTTGAGCGCGCGGGACGGAGCCTTTTCGTACCCAAATCGACGCAGGAGCGCCAGCTTGATCCGATCGATCACGCCGAGGTCATCGTAGTCGAACGTGACGTAGAGCCGCGCAGCGGCGTCGTCGGTCGTGTCTGTGGCCACGTCGGCGCGCGCCGGCAGGTCCTCGACCCGCCACCGCCACTCCAGAATCGGATACTCGGCCAGATCGACGCGCGGGTGCCGGATGAGACTGGACGATCCATTTGTGCTCTGCGCCTGTATAACAACGGCGCTGTCCCGACGCATGAGATTGTACTCGGTGCCCGCCTCATTTTGCCCGAGGCGGATTTCGGCCCAGCCCGATGGAAGGCTATCGGTCGGCGCGGCGTCCGAGAAGTTTCCCACCCGAAGCGTCGGCGGACCGGCCATCGCCGTAAGGCCCAGAATGGCAAGCGCCCCTACGAGAAATGCACCCTGGGAGCAGCGACGAACCACAGAATTGCATCGGTTCTAAGCAGGAATACGCAACACGCGTTCTTACCCCGATGTCCCAGCACGGGATTCGGGGCTCTTCTTGCCCCCACCTGAAAATTGGGCCTCTTCTCTCATGCCGAGGCCGCCTGCCCGTTCTCTTCGGCGTGCTCCTCTTGGATCCGCGTGAGCGACGCCTCCAGCGTGTCGCGACTAATCACCTCGCCGGTGTTGGGCTGTACCTGCCCAAATTCTAGCACGCCGGTCGGACAGCTCTGCACGCAGGCCGAACAGCGCACGCACTCCGGGTCTTCCATCGGCTTGCCCTGCTGCGCAAAGTGCATCACGTCAATGCCCTGATGGCACACGCTCGTGCACACATTACAGGAGATGCACTTCTTCTTGTCGGCCAGGATGCGGAAACGGCTGAACCGGGCGTAGATGTGCATCAGCGCCGCCAGCGGGCAGAAGAACCGGCACCAGAAGCGTCCGCTCAGCCAGAAGTAGACCCCGTACCCCACCATGCCCGCCAGTACCACGTCCACGAGCCAGCTATAGTTGAGCTTGAGGCCGAACCACTCCCCGCGCATCCCCGCCTGGAACGCCGCATCTACCCAACTGCCGGGCCAGATCCACCCGCCGATGCGGAGAAACAGAAGCGCGAATGCAAGCACCATAATCACCTGCCCCGCCAGGTTCAACTTGTTCCAGCCGTCCCCGTGCGGCATCTTGTCGCGGTGCTGATCCCCCAGCGTCTCGGCCAGCGCCCCGCACGAGCAGATCCACCCGCAGTACGCCCCCTTCCCCCAGAAGTAGATCATGCCGGGGATGAGCACAAACGTCTGCACGAAGCAGATGGCCAGCCACCACCACAGCGGGTCCTGCGTGAACACGTTGTAGACCATAAGCGGCCACGCCAGGATGAAGCCGTAGGCGCGCCAGTATTGCCGCCCGTGGACCGCGTACTCACTGGTCGGAAACAGCGCATTTAAGAAGCCCGTCGGTAGCAGGCCGTTTTTTCCAAGCCACGGCAACACGATCTCCGGCAGGAGGAACAGGGGCAGCACCTGTATGGCCATGAGGGTCATCGTCTGCATCTTGATATAGGGCGTCTTCCGCCGTCGGATGCGTTTGATGCCGAAGATCACGACGATGGCCGAGTACGCCAGTGTGTAGTAGAACGAGGGCTTGGACATTGAGCCCAGTAGGATCTCGCCGAGGCCCGTGCCCGTCCCCGGACTCCACCCGAACGGAAACACCTCGGCGGCCTTCGCGAGTCGCCGTACCACGCCCCCATCCTTCCAGCTGTACACGGCGGCCATGAACAGGAAAAAGGTGGCGAACGCCCCGATGCGATCCCACCGCAGGTCCGTGAGCCACGATAGGCCGCTCATCGCCTCTGTCAGCGAGTCGGGCACCGTGCCCCAGTCGTTGCGCAGCTCGATGCCGGAGCGGCGGAAGAAGTCGAGCGGCGCCTCCCGACCGATCATAGCAAAGACCTGATCGGCCTTCACCCCCGTCTGCCCGTCTTCGGTCGAGAGGCGAACGCTGTCATCGCGGATCTCTTCGACATCCGTCGGCTTGAGAATTTCGAGGGGGTTGTCGCCCTCCGGATCGTTCGCGAGCTCGTGCACCCGCTCCACGTTTTCCGGCTTCGGGCGCACGAACTCGTCCCGGCGGTAGGAGAGCGTCACGGCTGCCCCCGCCTCCGTAAGCGCCGTCGCCGCCTCCATGGCCGAGTCGCCGCCGCCGATGACGACCACGTCGTGGCCCTCACAACGAGTCGGATCGTAGAGGCGGTGGTGGACGTGGTCCTTGTCCTCACCCGGCACATCGAGGCTCCGAAAGTTCCCGCTGCGGCCGATAGCCACCACCACGTTGCGGGCCGAAATGCAGTCGCCCTCATTTGTAACCACTTCGAGACCGTCGGCGGTTTCATCAATGCGGTGTGCCTCGGCGTGGCGGACGGGAATGTCGTCGGTCTGCGCCTCCAGTTCGTCAATCAGCTCTTCCTTCACCGTCGCCGAGACCTGCAGGTCCCCCGCCGGGGCCATGTCGTTGGGGTAGGTGTAGATGGGCTTCCCTTTCTGGAAGTCGTGGATCGTGGCGAAGCGGCGTCGCGCCTCCAGCACACAGAACGAGAGCCCTTGTGTCTTCGCCTCGCGGGCCGCCGCCATGCCGGACGCGCCCGCCCCCAGAACCACGACATCGTACGGGTCCTGCTCGCTGTTCGACTCGCCCGACGGCACTTCTTGGTTGTCGACAATGTCCTGAATGGCACGGGCGCCGCCGTCGACCGAAAACTTGAGCAGCGGCACGCCCGCCAGGTCGCCCACCACGTACACCCCATCCACGTTGGTGCGAAAATCGTCGTTGACCCGCGGCAGGGTTTCGACCTCGCCGCCCGGCCACTGCAGGTGAAGCCAATCCACGTACTGTTTGACGAACCCGAGCATGCAGCACAAAAAAGCCCTATGGAAAAGACAAAATCCGAGTCTTAGTGCAGCGGTCTGGTTGGAACGTTACGCGCACGCCCCGCCTTTCAGCAGAGGTGTTGCGACATCGCCCCTCGCACCGCCGTTCGATGTCCTCGTCCTCGTCCGCCCCCCTCCATGACCTACGGCATCACCGGGAATACGACGAAAGACGACCTCTGGCCCCCCGTCGCCGAGGTTGTCACGTGGTTTCGCGACCACGACCACGACTTCTGGATCCACGAGCCCATCGCTGCGGGACTGACGGAGCGGGACCTCATCGCTGCCTCGGTCGCAGAGGAACACAGCATCACGGACGTGGTGCAGTCCGGCGACCTCGTCCTCTCCTTCGGCGGCGACGGCACCCTGCTCCGCGCCGCCCACCTTACCGGGCCCAACGACACGCCCCTGCTGGGCGTCAATATCGGCCGCCTCGGCTTCCTGGCCGACATTGAGGTGGAGCAGCTCCACGAGGCCCTCGAGCAAATCGTCGCTGGACAGTACACGGTTGAGGAGCGGCTGGTGTTGGAGGCCCAGGCGAACAACCCCGCCCATTTCGGCACGGAGTGGGCCCTGAATGAGTTCGTCGTGGACCGCAGCGGCTCGGCTGGCATGATCAAGATCGAGGTCGAGGTCAACGGCACCCCGCTCAACACCTACTGGGCCGACGGCCTCATCGTGGCTACCCCCACCGGCTCCACCGCGTACTCCCTCTCCACCGGCGGCCCCATCATCACTCCCGGCGTCAAAGCGGTCATCCTCACGCCCATCGCGCCCCACACCCTCACGGTGCGCCCCATCGTGCTGCCCGCCGACTCGACCATCACCTGTCGCGTGATGGGAGAGGATCAGCCCTATGTCTTTGCCGCCGACGGGCGCAGCTCCATGTTCGAGGACCACGGCCTCCAGTTCACTGTCCAGCGGGCCTCCCACACCGTCAATCTCGTCAAACTGCCCGACCAACACTTTTTCCATACGCTGCGATCGAAACTGATGTGGGGCGTCCGCCGTTCGGACGACTCGTCGTGATCAGGCCCGTTGCGGCCCTCAGCGGTCTCGGTGAAGGGGGCATAAAGTTTCTCGGACTCATTGACACCCCCCGGTCCTGACACCTACATTCGAGACACCGGTTGGGAGTATTCGGTTCGTGCTGACCGACCAGATCAGCTGGGGCCAGGTAGCTCAGGTGGTAGAGCAACGGCCTGAAAAGCCGTGTGTCGACGGTTCGAATCCGTCCCTGGCCACATTCCCCCCTGTTCGGTGGACAACGCCGAACAGGGCTTTTCTTTTTAGAGAGGGTGCCCCTCGGCAATACCGGGGAGAAGAAGCAAATCAGCGGCCCCTCCCGATAGAAGCTGAGAACCTGTTTTGCGAGCGGGTGCGTCGCCGAGACACAGTGGGCGAAGGGCCATGGAGTGCCCAAATGAGCCTTGTATACCGAAAGCTTTCGGTACACCCAGATCTCCAGCGAAGAAGTCCTCCTGGAGTGGCAGTGAACGTCTCGCCAAACAGGTTCTGAACCTTCAATTGTCCCTTTCCCGCGATTGCATCGCGCCCTATGATGGTTACAGGCGCAGTGTCCTTCCCCCCATGCCTCCGGGCGTCCGTTCATTGCAGGCAGATGGAGAGCTGAACGGCAACAGTGCCTCCGCCCTCCTCGACGACCGTCTGCTCACCTGCAATAGCATCGGCTCTCTTCTTTCATTCGTCGCGACGCGTCGTTATCTACATTTTCCCTCACCGTGGACGACAAGCCCGCACGGCTGCGTGTCGAGCCCCTGCCTGTTGTCGTCTGTTCCCCCACACATCCCCTCCGCACCATGCTTGGTCACCTGCAGCGTCAGAAGTCCCACCACTACTTTGAGCTTCTCGACCGGGACGAGGACGGGCATATCGACGGAGCCGATTTTAAAGCCCAGGCCGAGCGTCTGGCAAACGAGCGCGACCTGTCGGACGAGGAGCACGAGACCCTGGAGGAACAGATGCTGGGCTGGTGGAACCAGTTGTGTGCAACGGCTGACGCCAACGACGACAATCAGGTGAGTCGAGGCGAGTGGGAAAACTTCTGGGACGCCATCCAGACCACTGTCGAGGACGGCAGCGACGAGAAGCGCGAGCAGATGCTCAGTAGCTTGGAGCAGGCCGGAAAGGTCACGTTTCAAACCATCGACGCCAGCGGCAGCGGCGAGGTCACGGAGGAGGAGTACGCCAACTGGCTCGAGGCCTGGGGGGCGGAAGGCAGTGACATGGCCTTCGATGAGCTTGATCGCTCCGGCGACGGCACGCTCTCCGAAGAGGATGTTGTGGAAGCGACCAAGGAATTTTACCTGTCCAACAAGTTCGATGCCCCCGGCAACCTGCTGTACGGCTCGCTCCAGTAGCTCTCGTCTCCGCCGAACGGTCGGCGCGGAGGGCGGTTAGGCCTTCACCGGATCCGCGACTTCGTTGAGGATGTCGTCGGCAAACGCAGCGGCCGGTTGATCGTCCGCCCGTCGCAGAACGCTCAACTCATCCCGGTGGGCGTACGTCCAGTGCGAGAGCAGGCGGATCTCATCCGTAGCCCGCCTCGACAGATCGCTCGGCGGGGACGCGTCGTCGAAGTGAGTGTCGACCCCCTCTCGAAGCGTCGCCCGGTCCTCCGTGCTCGGGGGGAACGCACAGGACACCGCGTCCACGAACCGTCCGAAGCGCACGAATAGCACGTCGGTGCCGTCCATCGCGTCGGTCCGATGCACCAGGGCCGCGTTGTGCTGTCGCACCGGCGCCGCCATGAGCCGCTGCTTGTCGAGAATCGTTTCCAACTGCTCCAAGATGTCCCGAAATTCAGCGGCTTTTTCGAAGTCGAGATCCTCGGACGCCTGCTGCATCCGCTCGCGGAGTCGGTGGAGCACCGAGCGATCCTGCCCCGTCAGGAAGGCGCGCACCCGCCCCACCGCCTCGGCGTACGCCTCCGGGTCCTCATTCTCGCAGGGTGCCGTGCACCGGTCCATATCGGCGTAGAGGCAACGCTGCCCCAGGTGCAGGCGCTCGTCCTCGCACTCGCGAAGGCGAAAGAAGCGACTCGCTATGTCGACCACCATCTCGGCCCGCTCGGTGTTGCGGACGGGCCCGTAGTACTCGGCACCGTCGTCGGCCAGGGTGCGGCTCCACGAAATCGTGGGATACTCGTGGGTGGTGTCGAGCCGGATGAACGGACGGTTGTAGTAGCGGCGCTGGGCCCGATTGTAACGCGGCTTCTCGGTCTTGATCAGGCGCGACTCACGCAGGATGGCCTCCAGTTCAGTCCCGGTCGTCTCCCAGTCGACCGTGCGCACCTTCTGCAGCATCTTGCGCTTGCGAGCAGCCTTCGACTCCACAGCGGTGAAGTGGCTGCGCAGACGGTCGGAGAGTTGTTTGGCCTTGCCGATGTAGAGAGGGATGCCGCTGCTATTCTTGAACACGTACACCCCCGGCGCGTCCGGCGCCTCGGGCAGCTGCTCCTCACGAATGGTCTTGAGGTGATTCGGCACCTTGCGCACCTTCTGGTAGCGCCGGTGCTGGAAGGCGAGCAGGTCCTCGACCGTATCGATCTCGTGCTCGAACGCGAGTTGGCTGAGGAGCCGCGCCAGCACGTGCCCCGTGGCCTCCGCGTCGCCGAGCGCCCGGTGCCGCCCGTCCACCGAGATGTCGTAAAACTGCACCAGCCGGCTCAGCCCCTTCGAGTCGAGGCCCGGCAGCAGCCGGCGCGCCAGCCGCACGGTGCAGAGCGTCTCGTTGGGCAGCGGGTCCTTCCCCATCCGCGCCAGCTCGGCGTCGAGAAACCCCTTGTCGAACGACAGGTTGTGGGCCGTCAGGATGCCGTCGCCCAGAACGTCGAGATAGCCGGGCAGTACCTCATCGATCGTCGGGGCATCGAACACCATGCCGGTAGTAATACCCGTCAGCTGCGTGATGCGTCCCGGGATGGACCGCTGGGGATTGACGAGCTGCTGAAACCGGTCCACAATCTCTCCGTCTTCCACCTTCACGGCCCCCACCTCAATGACCCGATTCTCTTCGGCCTTCGTGCCGGTCGTCTCGGTATCGGTAACGACGAATGTGGCGTCGGAAACGTGCATGGACTGGCCGGAGGCGCTCCTCGAACGAGTGCATCGTGACAAGTGCGGCTACATGTGTAGAGAATAAGCCCCGACACGGAGAACGTCCACCACCTCCCCGTAACAACCGTACCTTCAACGTCTCCGTTGAAGATGAAGACACGTGCAGTCCCCCCATCGACGTATCGTTCCGAACGGGCGACGTGCTCGGATACGCAACGGTACGGGGAAGCAAAAAGCCGACGAAGGTACTTCTCGGCCGTCTCTACGAGCAAACACGCCCCCCGCTCCAAGGTACAGGCATGTCGGTTGCCTCTCTTTGAGCAGACACCTCGCCCACATGGAATCCCCGGATGCCCCGCAGCAAACCGACATCTCCAACATTGGGGAGTTCGGCCTCATCGCCGTGCTCCGCGACAAACTCGGCGAGCCGTCCGACGACGACCTCGTCTCCGGCATCGGCGATGACACGGCCGTCTACCGCGTCGACGACGATCGGGTGCACCTCCTGACGACCGATACGCTGACGGAGGGCATCCACTTCGACCGCGCGTTCATGCCGATGGAGCACCTCGGCTTCAAGGCCCTGTCGGTGAACGTGAGCGACATCGCAGCCATGAACGCCACGCCCCGCTACGCGACCGTCACGCTCGGCCTCTCACAGCAGGTGTCCGTCGAGATGGCGGAGACGATCTACGAGGGCGTGAAGGAGGCATGCGACGCCTACGACATGACCGTGGTAGGCGGCGATACCGTGAGCGCGCACGCCCTGTCGCTGTCGGTGACAGTGGTCGGGGAGGCCGACGAGAACGATGTTGTATACCGCAGCGGTGCGCAGGTCGGCGATAAGCTCTGTGTGACCGGCGACATCGGCGCGTCCTACGCCGGCCTCAAGGTGCTGGTGCGCAACCGGCAGCAGCTCGACGAACAGGGTGAGGACTTCCAGCCCAACCTCGATCCGTTCTCGTACGTCATCCGGCGCCACCTGGCCCCCCCCGCGCAGCTGAAAACCGTCAAGGACTGGGCCGACGCCGGCGTCACCCCGAACGCGCTGATCGACATCTCCGACGGCCTCGCCTCGGAGGTCCATCACCTCTGCGAAGCCAGCGAAGTAGGCGCGCAGCTCTACGAGCCCGCCCTCCCCATTGACCCGGAGACGCGCAATACGGCCACCGACTTCGGGGAAGACGTGAACCGCTACGCCCTCATCGGCGGCGAGGACTATGAACTCGTCTTTACGATGCCAGAGGAGGACCTGGACGCGCTCGACCCGCAGTCGTACACGGTCATCGGCGACATCGAAGCCCCGGAGGACCCGGACCATCCCGTGCTCATCCAACGTGCCGACGGGGAAAACGTCCCGCTTCAACCGGGCGGCTACGACCACTTTGACGACCGGGCGTAACCCCCCTTCCCCGTTCCCCGGATCACGCATCGTCCACTAGGGCCTTCAGGGCCGGTTCGAGGCGCTCTACCTCCTCTTCGAGCTGCGCCAGGGCATCGGGGGCCCGCGCAAGGTCGCCCGTGCGGCCGATGTCTTCGAGACGTCGGGCTGCCGCCTGCGCCGCGTCAGCCTGCATGTTGGCCGCCGCCCCCTTGAGGCCGTGGGCCTCCTGCTGCAGAGCGTCTGCGTCGTCCTCCTCTACGGCCGTGCGGATGTCATTCAGGTATGATGAACAGTCGCGCAGAAATGTGTCGACGAGCGATCCGAGAAACTCGGAATCTCCGTCGACGAGCGCCAGGAGCGCGTCCTCGTTGAGCGGCGAATCGGACATGGCGATCCGTCTTATCGAACTGAAAGAAAAGAAAGGATTTCGGCGGCGAAAGACGCAGTCGTCTTTTCGCCCTCGAATGGGACTTCTGAGGTGCTTTTGTCCATCAACAGCAAAGAACAAACCACTTTCTCCGTCCCCGCCCAGTGCTCGGCGCTCCCGAGCCCCGTCCAGGAGTTCTTTTCTCCTTCTGAGCTTAGCGCAATGAGAACGCTGCGTGGGGAATGCGCTTCCCGCCCCGGCCGTCTCAATACGCACATTTCGTATTGGTTTGAGGGATGTTTCTCACTGCGCCGCCGTGCCGACGTAGCGTCAGACCGTTCTCCCGCCCGTCCGAGACTGCGCTGTGAGTCCCGTCCGCCTCCACCGCCCCCGGACTCGCGTGCTTCCTCATCCTTGAAAATTCTCAGAGTCTTTGTAGCGCAGCCGTCTAATTCTCATCCATCCCGTGCGCATCTTCCGTCGCCACATTTTACGTTAGGGAGCGTGCAATGCCGCAGAGTCACGGCGGGGTACCCGTTCCCTGTGCGGCGGTCCGATCTGGCACCCCAATCGCATCGAACAACCGACCTTCTCATGGAAGTAGGAACTCAAGAAGTTACGGGCACGATCATCGAGGTCGTGGGCCCAGTCGTTGACGCCGAATTTCCGGAAGACCACGTTCCCGACATTCTCGACGCCCTCCGGGTAGATCGCGACACCGGAGACGATCTCATTCTGGAGGTGCAGCAGCACCTGGGCGAACGTCGCGTCCGCGCCATCGCCATGGACTCGACCGACGGCCTGCAGCGTGATCAAGACATCGTTGCGACGGGCCAGCCGATTACGGTGCCCATCGGTGAAGAAATCCGCGGCCGCCTCTTCAATGTCGTCGGGGAGCCCATCGACGGCCTCCCCGAGCCCGACGTGGACGAGCAACGTCCCATCCACCAGAGCCCGCCGTCGTATGATAGCCTGGCTGGTTCTCAGGAGATGCTTGAAACCGGTATCAAGGTGATGGATCTGGTCCAACCGGTGCCGAAGGGCGGAAAGGTCGGCCTCTTCGGCGGGGCCGGCGTTGGGAAGACGGTGCTCATCATGGAGCTGATCAATAACATCGCCAAGGCGCACGAGGGCCTCTCGGTCTTCTCCGGCGTCGGCGAGCGGACGCGTGAGGGAAACGACCTCCTCCGCGAGATGATCGAGGCCGGCGTGATGACCTACGGCGAGGAATTTGAAGAATCGATGGAAGAGGGCGGCTGGGACCTCGACAAGGTCGACTTCGACGCCATGAGGGAGAGTAATATTTCTCTCGTGTTCGGCCAGATGAACGAGCCCCCCGGAGCACGGGCTCGTGTGGGGCTGACCGGTCTCACCATTGCGGAGTACTTCCGCGACCTCGGCGGGCGAGACGTGCTCTTCTTTCTCGACAACATCTTCCGCTTCGTCCAGGCCGGTTCCGAGATGTCGGCCTTGATGGGCCGGATGCCGAGCGCCGTGGGGTACCAGCCGACGCTCGCCTCCGAGATGGGCGACCTGCAGGAGCGTATTACCTCGACGCAGCAGGGCTCCATTACGTCGTTCCAGGCGGTGTACGTCCCCGCCGACGACCTGACGGACCCCGCGCCGGCCACCACGTTTGCCCACCTCGACTGCACAACGGTGCTGTCGCGTCAGCTCTCGACGCAGGGCATCTACCCGGCCATCGACCCGCTCGACTCGACGAGCCAGATGCTCAACGAGCGGGACCTCGGCGAAGAGCACTACCGGACGGCGCAAGACGTAAAAGAGATTCTGCAGCGCTACAAGGAGCTGCAGGACATCATTGCCATTCTCGGCATGGACGAGTTGAGCGATGAGGACAAGCAGGCCGTGAACCGGGCCCGCCGCGTGCAGCGGTTCCTCAGCCAGCCGTTCTTCGTCGCCGAGCAGTTTACCGGCCAGCCCGGAAAATACGTCTCCATCGAAGACACCATTCGCGGCTTCCGGATGATCCTGGACGGTGAGCTCGACCATCTGCCTGAACAGGCCTTCCTCCTCAAGGGCACGATCGATGAAGTGATTGAGGCCGGCGAGGAGATGATCGACGACGAATAACCGCAACTTCGAATTCCGAATGTCGAGGGTCGAATGAGAACTCGGCATTCGACATTCGCCACTCGCAATTCGACACTGATTTATGGCCGACGAACTCGACGTTGACATCGTTACGCCGGACGAGCTCACGTTTCAGGGCTCGGCCAACGGCGTACGTGCGCCGGGCGTGGAAGGCTCCTTCGAGGTCCGGGAGGACCACGCCCCCTTGATTTCTGCCTTCGGGGTTGGGCCCCTAATCGTGAAGACCGAGTCCGCTCGCGAGTATGCCGACATGCATGGCAGCCGTGTGATCTTTGCTACTAGTGGCGGCTTCCTGGAAATCCTTGACAACAAGGTGACCGTCCTCGCCGAAACGGTCGAACCGGCGTCGGAAATTGACGTGGAACGGGCCGAAAACGCGGAGGAGCGTGCCCTGCGTCGCCTCGACAAGGGACTGCAGGGCGAGGAGCGCGAAAAGCACGAGGCAGCCCTCGAACGCGCCCGGAACCGGCTCCGTGTCGCCATGGGCCAGGTAGGCGCATAGTCCTGACGCTTCCGCCCCACTCCTTCGCCGACATCCGACACGTCCCTGTATCGCCCCCCGGACGGTGCAGGGATTTGTTATTTTTCACCCGTTCTCCTCCGACTGAAGAGTATAACACCAAGTCGCTGAAGGATTCGGGGATGCAGATGTGTAGACACAAGAAATATCTACGCATCTCCCACGCATTTACCTACAGATATGTACGCCCGTACCCCAACGAATCTTCTAGAGTTGGGATAAACGGAGTGTGGCATGACCGACCGGGCTGAAATGACAAGAGCCCGGCCGACTCATCGACCGGGCTTCTCATCAGCTCCCCGGGCTGGATTCGATCCCGCATGCCGACAGTTGTCGGCATAACAGCCGCATGCTCTACGTGTCCCCGATCCGCTCCTCCAGGTCGATCGTTCCTTCCACCACGTAGCGGGTCATCTTCCGACTCTTCCAACCCTTAAGAAGCTTCTCGGCCTGAATTGCCTCGTCCTTTGTCGAAAACTCCTGCTGAAAAACAAGGCGCCAGGGCCGGCAGCGCGCCGTAAACCCCGTCGAGGTCGAATTGTGATGCTCCACCCGACGTTCCGGATTCTGGGACCGTCCGACGCAGTACCGCCCATTCTCCTCCGACTGAAGAATGTAAACAGAGTGTGCCATGACAAAACGGGCCGAAATGACAAGAGCCCGGCCGACTCATCGACCGGGCTTCTCATCAGCTCCCCGGGCTGGATTCGAACCAGCAGCCCTGCGGTTAACAGCCGCATGCTCTACCGTTGAGCTACCGAGGATTATATGGATATAGCGAATTCGATGCGGCCTCGGGCTGGGTTCGATCCCGCGTGCCGACAGTTGCCGGCATAACAGCCACATGTTCTACCGTTGAGCTACCGAAGAATCGAATGTTAGCGACGATAGGTATTTTGCTTAAAAACCGTTTGTAGGAACAGGGGATATTCGGAGGAGGTTCCGTCGGAGAACCGTCCGTTAGATCAACTCCGCAAGAAACGCTACGGGAACACCGAGCCGGGGGTCAAGGGGTGGATTCGCTCTTTCCGCTGGGCGCGGACGGAGTCCACTCGTTGTTGGAGCGATAGAGGTCCGGCAGGACTCCATCGGGGTTGAGCACTACCCGCGAGACCGATTCCCCCTCCAGCACCACCTCCACCTGTCGCCGGCCGTTGAGCCAAGCATCCACGTCGACGCGGCGCTCTACGGTACGCCCGTCGGCGTACGTCGCTTTCAGAAACACCGGCATGGGCAACCGTCCCTCGTCGGCCACCGTCACCACGGTGCTGTCGCCCTGACAGCTGACCGACTGGATCGCGTGGTCCATCGTCCACGACTCGTAGAATGCTCCCCGCCAGAACCAGTCCAGCTCCCGCCCTGCTACGTCCTCGAAGGTATTGAAGAAGTCGTAGGGCGTGGGATGCTCGTACGTCCACCGCTCCGCGTACATCCGATACGCCTCTCGAAACGTCTCCGCGCCCAGAATGCCGCGCAGTGCGTGTAGCATCACGCCCGGCTTGTCGTAGGAGGCCACGAACCGGGCGGGCCCATCAACCGGGTAGCGGTCGGCGTGGCGCATGGACGGGATCTCCACGAAGGTTACGGACCGGTGGTTGTGCTCCGAGCGGACCCAGGCGTTCTGATCCGGGTAAAAGGCGCTACGCCCCTCGGTCTCGTTGAAGGTCGTGGTGCCCTCGTCGAGCCACGCATATTTTTTCTCGTTGGTTCCCACAAGCATGGGAAACCACATGTGGCTGATCTCATGATAGGTGACCCCGAACAGGGCCTCAGACGAGGAGAGATCTCCCATCAGCGTGACCATCAGGGACTCTATCCCACCCCCAATCGGCCCCTCAATCGTCGTCATCTGCGGGTATGGATATGGGAGCACCGTGTCCGAAAGGTGTGCGACCGTAAACTGTGCGAACTCGGCCGAGCGCCGCCAGGGAGCCTTCTCAGGGCGGTAGAAGGCGTGGATCATGCTCCGGCCCGTCCCGGTCTCGGTGGACGTGGCATCCCACACGAACTGCTTTGACGCCCCGACGGCAACGTCGCGCACCTGCTCCGCCGCGAACTGCCAGGTGAGGGTACTATCGCCCTCGGGTGTAGCCTCTGTGGCGATACCCACCCCGCGCCCGGTACGGTCCACAACCGAGATCACGCTATCGGCGTTACGCGCCCGGTCCAGTCGAGCCTGAACGGAATCGGTCAGCACTGCGCCGGCGTTCTGCAGAGTGCCCGTGGCGCCGACCAGCCCCCCGGCACCGTTACCGATACGTTGTCGTCGGCGTACCCCATGTAGAACTCCCCATTGCCCTGATAGGGCTCGGCCGTCCAGCCGTTGACGTCGTCGTGGACAGCCATCTGCGGGTATCAGCAATCCATTCGCTGGATGCGAACCGAAACGACACACGTCATGACTGTGAGCCCGCGGAGGGGACGTGCATGCTGCCCCCGTTGTCCTGTCAGTCGCCCCATCCTCCGATGTGCATCCGAACGAACGGCCCGCCCAACGTGGCGTCCGGGCCGCCGGACAGCGACTCGTCTCCCAGTTCCCAGTCGGCCCCGGACGGCACCCACAGGTATCCGGCGCGTATTCCAACCTGAAGCCCGCCCTCTCCGCGGTCACCGAGGAACCGGTATCCGCACCGGCCCCGAGACTCACCAGCAACTGCCCGCGGGTGAGCGTCGCGCTCTGATTCGGGTCCCGCAATACGTCGTCGAAGCTCTCCGCCCCAGTGCTACCAATGTCCAGCTGTACCGCGCCGCCCCCGAGGCCGAGTCGGATGCAGGCGCCAGCGCGGCGCGGGCCGAAACTGGTACCCCAGCGTGAATACGCCGTAGCCCCCACCGGCGGCAATTGTCCGTCCACCCGTGGTGCGCGAGGGCCCAGCAAGCCCGTAGCCCTCGCCACCGATGAGGACGTGATCGCCCACAAGGCCGTATCCGCCCCCCCGGCGGCGATCAGGGTCGTAGAGACAGTCGGATACCCTTCCGACCGCAAACGCGTATTCAAGGCGTCGAGGGCCACTTCGTGAACGCCGAGGGCGAGGAAGCCGCCCCCTCCAGTCGACGACGCATTCGTCTTCGCCGACTGGGCCCATCCAGCGGCGCCCGATCCACTCAGAAGCAGCGCCGCGAGCACAAGCATCCGTCCGAGTCGTCGCATCTATGCTCAATCCGAAGTCATCTCAGGGCTTCGTAATGGGTCCTGTCCGTTGATTCGTACCGCCTGAGAGTCCTCCTGCCATCCCCGCGTCATTTCGCCGGCGTCGGGCCGCCGTGCCGCTGGAACCACTCCAGGACGTGGGCTGCCTTCGCCGCGAGGTGGCTGGGACGGGCCACGAGATTGTGAGAAGCGCCCGGGATGCGGACGAGCGCCGCGTCGACCTCCCGCAGCTTGAGGGCCTGGTAGAACTGCACCGCCTCCGACATCGGGGTTCGGTAGTCTTCCGTGCCCGTCATGAGCATCGTCGGGGTCGACACCTGATCGACGTTCGAGATGGGAGAATGCTTCATGTAGTGCTCGCGCTCCTCCCAGGGCATGCCCGGGAACCAGTACTTCACACCGTACGGATAGATATCGGTCGTGAGCGCCCAGGTGTACCAGTTGACCGCGGGTTTTGCCGCGACGGCCGCCCGGAACCGGTCCGTCTGCCCGACGATCCAACTCGTGAGTACGCCGCCGCCGCTCCCCCCAGTTACATAAAGCCGATTCTCATCTACGAAGCCGCGCTCGAGGACAGCGTCAACCCCGGACATCAGATCGTCAACATCGTTCCCTGGATAATTGTGGTGGATGGCATTGGCAAACTCTTCCCCGTAGCTCGTCGACCCGCGCGGATTCGTGTAGACGACGACATAGCCCGCCGCCGCGTAGAGCTGCGCCTCGGCCGAGAAGTACGGCCCGTACGCCGCGAACGGCCCGCCGTGAATCTCGAGAATGAGCGGGTACTCCTTCGACGAATTAAAATTGGGCGGCTTCACGATCCAGCCCTCAATTTCCTTCTGGTCGTGCGAGGAGGAAAACGTGAACTGCTCCACGCTCCCGAGTTCGATTTGCCCAAAGAGATCGTCGTTGAGCGAGGTGAGTACTTGTGGCTCCTGCCCCTGTCGAGCCACCGCCACGTCCGCCGGGCGCCGGGCCGTACCGTGCGTGTACGCCACCTGTCCATACGACGTCAGGCTGAACGATCCACTCGTGTAGGGCCGCCCGATGGTCGCGCCCACATGCTCGGCCACAACCTTGCGCTCTCCGTCGAGCGTTACGCTACCAAGCTTCGTCGACCCCTCGTCGGTGTACTGAAAGACAATCCGGCTGCCGTCGGCGGTGAACGTCGGGTTATGGACGCTATGCTCAAAATCTTTCGTCAGCACGCGCGTCTCACCCTCGTCCCGGTTCATGACGTATAATTTTTCAACCTGATATCCCTTCTCCCGGTCGTCGAAGCCGGTGTACGCAATGATCTTCCCCCCTGGCGAAACGGCTACCTCGCGGTCCGGTCCCTCGCGGCTCGTGAGGGGCGTTACGTCACCGCTCTTCAGGTCAATCTCGTGGAGGTCTGTGTTGAGAGGATCGAGCCGCCAGTTTTCATTCCGGTTGGCGCTAATGATCAGGCTTTTTCCGTCGGGTCCCCAGGTGGGCATGCTGCTGTGTTCGTAAGGCGCCGTGGTCACCTGTCGCGGGGTCCCCCCGGACGCTGGAATTGTAAAGACCTGTTCGTGTCCGGTCTTCTCGTAGCCCTTGCTGTCGGCCCGGAAGTGGGTCCGCTGGGTGACCTCGGGAACCGGGGCCCAGTCCGCCTTCTCGGGGGCACTCGGCATTTTCGCAAAGGCCTGCTCCTTCGTCTCGACAAACATCGTGAAGGCGAGACGCTCGCCGTCCGGGTCCCAAGCCAACCCGCTCGGGGTGTGATCCAACTGGGTAAGGCGCGCCGTCTCGCCGGATTCCATCCAGCGTACGAAGATTTCAGCGCCGTCCTCCGTGTCCGCGACGTACGCAACGCGATCGCCGTTCGGGGACCATCGCGGATGCGACACGCGGCTTCTTGGATCAGTGATTGGCCGATGGCTTTCTCCGTCCGCATCTACGACCCAGAGCCGGGCCGTACGGCGATCATTCATGCGGTCCATGAACGTGCGGGCGTAGACCACCTGGTCGCCTCCCGGCGAAATCTGGGGATCCGTCGCGTATTCAAGTTCAAAGACGTGTTCGAGGTCAAAGGATAAAGAATCCTGGGCGTATTGCGCCTGCGCGGGGCTGCCCGCCAGAAGAGCAGTCAACAGGAGGCTGAAAAAAGAAAGACGGAAGATCTGCATGAACCGTGGGGTCAGTCAAGTCAATGGGAGCATCCCATTTAGCATACAAGATTTATACCGAGCGCGTGCGCCCCCGGAATGGCCCCGGAACGGTTTTGCAGCTGCCTTTTCCCTGTGCTCGTGGATTTGCGGAGAGGTGTGCCTCGTCGCCGGAAGAAATGAAACCTCCGCGTGTTGACCGTCTTCCTCTCCGGGTGAAGGGGGCGTGTGCCGTTTCTTCAAGGAACAATGCAGCGGATGCGCAGCGTTCACTGCATTCCACATTTAGATGCCCGAGTGGCGGAATTGGTAGACGCGCGTGATTCAGGGTCACGTGTCCGCAAGGACGTGGAGGTTCGAGTCCTCTCTCGGGCACTGGTCTCCCTCTCAAACCGGACTCTCCCGGTTCGAGAGGGCATTTTTTGTCTCGCCGAGGAGGCCGACTCGCTCTCCTGTCTCCTCTCGTCCCATGTGGATTCCATGTGGACCACTAGACCCGATGGGTCACGTGTGCCGACCGCCGTCGGCACGGGGAGGGTCGAGTCCTCTCTCGGGCACCAACGAAAAATGCCCCTCAGCGCCTTCAAACGGCGATTCAGGCGGGTTTTCTTTTTGCCGTTTCAGAAAGAGGTGGAGACAGATAGACACAATATGCGTTATCTGGTACGCTCTACGGGGACGTCGTGGGGACGAGATGGGGACACCTCTATTCCCCTCCGAACGTCTCGTCCATCGCTCGCTCCATCACGTCGGGGCTGAGGTGGCTGTACATCTCCGTGACCTGCGTATTCGAGTGTCCAAGAATCTCTGAAATCACACGGAGCGGCACCCCTTGCATCGACAGCCACGAGCCGGTTGTGTGTCGGCACGAGTGGAAGGAGAGCTCCTCCCGGTTGGAGAGCTTCGCCTTGCGGACGTAGAACGTGAACCGCTTGGAGACCCGATCCGGCTTGGGCACGTCGTCGTTGGCGTCCACGAACACCGGATCGTTGTCTAAAGACGACCGCTCCTCCTTCATCGCCCGAAGCGTCTCCAGTGCATCCCCACGGAGGGGCACCGTTCGCTCGTTTCCGTTCTTCGCGGTGAAGCCCTCTCGGTTGCCTGTCCCTCGTTGACGCGGGCGTGGATGTAGCTATGAACGTGATCCGGCTGCACGTCTCGCACCGTTGCCCCGGTGGGCGTGTGCCGCACGAAGCTGTTGAGCTTGTACTCGTACCCGTCGAGCGTGCTCTCTTGGAGGCCGTCCCTTTGCCTCCGGAAAGCGATCCACTGCGTCCGAAACGGTCTCGTTTTCCACGAGCCACCCAGCTGGCTGGGTTCCGCCGTTCCAGGGGTCATAATCGCCCCGGGCGTACGCCTCCTCCAGACGCCGCATCTTCGGTTCGGCAACCGACTTCCGACTCGTCCCGAGGGCGACCTCCTTCCGCTTCGGGGAGCGATCTGAATCGTAGAACCGGGCGCTGTATCGGCCTTTGTGCTTCCGTGGAGAAGCCATAGCTGAGGGGACAGTTACTGAGAAGTGCCGTCTGTGTCGTCGAGAAAGGCGTCGTAGGGAACGCGGTATTTGCCCGTCCCCCACGGCGGCGGTTCTTCTCCTTGGTTGCGGAGGCGACGCCGTTCCTTGAGGGCCTCTTTCCAGCCCTTGAGGCTCCGTGCTCCCTCTGCGGACGGCGTGCCCGACAGCATTCCCTTCACGGATAGATCCTCGTCCAACAGGGGCCAGTGAAGGCCGCGCCCGCGCCCGGCAACCTCGAACTGCTGACGTTCGTGCGAGGTGGCAAACGCGAGGCGGGGATACCATTCGAGCGGGGTCGTGACGGTGCGGCCGTCTTCAAGATGCACGGTCAACTCGTCTTTGTTGACCTCCGCATCGACGATTCGGGCCGTCTCGTGCCGGTCGGCAGTGTCGGGAGCGCGTTTACGAGTAGGCATTCCAGGCGTCGAGTAGGTCTTGTTCGTGTTCTTCGAGTAGGCGACGGATCTCACGGAGCTCGTGCCGGGGAAACCCGCCGCTCCGTTCCAGGCGCACAGGGTCCAACCAGAATTTCGCTTCGTTGCGGTCGCGCTCGACGTGCACGTGCGGCGGTTCCTCCAGGCGATCCTGCGAGTAGAAGTGCACCCGGTACGGCCCTTCACGGAGAATGGTCGGCATTCGCCCAACGGGCTTACGAGTGGAGAGCAGCGATGGTGCGTCCCCGTTTACTCTGACTCGTCTTCGTCGGAGAGCTTCCGCACCCGAGCGCCCTTGAGCCGAGGCTCGAACTCCTCCCACGCCTCGTCTTTGAGGAGCATCCGGCGCCCGCCCACCTCCACGTCGTTGAGGCGCCCGTCGTCCGCCGCCCGGTAGAGCGTGGTCCGGCTGCATCCGATCTCTCGGGCCGCGTCGCTGAAACTGATGAGATCGTTGGGGTCCATCGGTCGGGGGTGTCGTGCGCATCGAATGGAGTATATTAGACACTCTACGGAACGTCTCGTTCCGTAAAGTATGCAGGTGATGTGTGCGTAGTCGAGTAACGAGCTGGGAGACGATGGACAAAGATGTGAACGACTATCGACGGTTGGCCGACAAGGAGGGAATTGGGGAGTTGAATGAGCGGGAAAGAGCGATAGAGGGCACGGTTGAGTGGCTTGAGAAGCACATAACACAGCTTCTCGAAGACGTTGAGGGGAGAATTGAGGACGTATACCCTGAGAAGTCAGATGACAAAAAGAGTGAACTGATGGCTTGGATTCAGGCGAGCGTGGCAATGGACTCTCCTAGGCTATACCTAGTGGGAACGCTACAGCAAGATTTGGATGATGAGGTGGCCGCTGTGCTTGTTCGATGTAAATACCCACGACTGTTTGTCGAGGATGAAGAGAGGCGAGACTATTGGGGGCTGTATGGGACTGAATTCATACCCTGCGCAGAGAAGAAAGAGGACTGGAGGAACGACTGGGCTATGTACAGAAGGCTCGTGCCAAACATCTTTTGTTGGGCGAAGAGGAGCCCGAACAAACCCTCCCCAATCTATTCAACAGGCGCCCTACCCTCCGCGGCCATGCCGAACGCCTCGTGAAGAAATACCGCCAGCCATCTACCTGCCTCCCCCATGGCATGGAGGCGTTCAAGGAATGGGTACCCGATGGACCAAACGCGGAGGGAAGGAGCATCGTGGCCCAAATGCAAACTGCATTCAGGGAGGAGGATCTTTCCGACAGGTACGACGACCCTGAATCGTTCTGTGAGCTTGTCAAACGCCTGCTGGAGAGGCATTTCAACACTCGTCTGAAACGTTCTGAAATGTTCTAACCCCCCGGCCTGGTGCACGTGAGAGGTGGCGAGGAAGCCGGAGACCGACATGCTGACTCGCCGCCGTCTCCCGGCTGCGCACACGCAGGTACTGCCCTCCAGTGATGCCCTCCGGCTTCCTCAGCTGGAAGGCATACCTGTATGTGCGCACCACGAAGAAAACCCGCTCCGAGCGGTGACTCGAAGCGGGCGCAAGGTGGGCCGGGAGCGGCAAAGATCCAACGTGTCCTTATGGTAGCGAACAGAGACGACTCCGACAAGGGAGATTCCCCACCGGAAGACAGTCTACGGGAGCAGTTACGCGCCCTCGTGGACGGGCTCCGTGAGGACGTACAGGCCCTCCGTGAGGAAGTGCAGGCCCTACGCCGGAAGGAGTCCCCCGAAGGCCCCGACGCGCTTCTTCCCCGTGAAGAGGCGGCCGAAACGCTTGGGATCTCCGTGCGCACCCTCGATGATCTTGCGGAGGCGGGCGAGATTCAGCCGGTACGCATCCGAGGCCGCGTCCTCTACGCCCCCGACACGCTTGAGGCGTTTGTCCGGCGCAAAGCCGGGGAGGGCCGATAGATGGATACCTCGACGCGACCCGACACGAGAACGCGCTCCACACGTCCCTCCGCTCCCTCGAGCCGCACCGATCCCGACGATGTACGCGCCCGCCTTGGCACCCGCGACCACCGGCGTATTTTGAAAAGGTGCGGGTTCGTGAAGGACTGGGGCTCCGGTGGCTACGAGGGCGACGTGTTCGACGTGGTGAAGGACGTGCATGGGCTGGACTTCCCTGATGCCCTCGAATGGATCGCGGACGAGTTGAATCTCAACGCTTCAACACTGGAACGAGAGGCTGCGAATGGGAGCTCCTCCGAGGCGTCCACCTCCACATCCGACAACGACGATCCCGAGCCGGTCGCCTCCCACGAGCAAGTTCAGAAGTGGCACGAGCGGCCCGTGGGCGAGTCCGAGGCTGCACAGACCGCCCGATCGTACCTGATGGGCGAGCGGGGACTCCATCCGGGCGTCGTGAAAATGGCCCACGTGGGCCTTGCCCACAAAAGCGAGATTCCCGACGATTGGAGCGGCTTCTACAGAGCAGAGGCGCATTCGGTGACGCGGTGGATCATCTTTCCAGTGGCTCGACGCGACCTCGACGGGGCGCCCATCGTCTCCGTGAAGGGTGTAGCCTTCAACCCCTCAACGTGCGACTGGATGCGCAATGAGGACGGGGAGAAGATTCCGAGCAACGTCTCCTCTGCCCTGAGGGACCTCGTACCTACGGAGAAGGACGGCACGCCGCGAATCGACGGGCCGGTGGTCGTCTGTGAGGGCGAGCTCGACGCGCTGTGTGCCCTCTCCTGTGGCTTCAATGCAGTGACGGGCACCGCAGGAGCCAGGACATTCAAGCGAGTGGGCGTCGTACCTTGCCCGCGTTGGGCCCGCACAGGACCACGGCGTTGTCGTGGCGTTCGATGGGGACGAGACGGGACGAGAGGGAGCACAGACCGCCGCTGGGCTTCTCCACGAGGTGTCTCTGGAGGTGCGGATTGCCTCCCTTCCCGATGGGATGGACGTGAACGACGTGCTCGTGGAGGGCGACGCGGCGGATCTGGATGCCCATCTCGAACAGGCCGAACCCTGCGACCCTTCCGAGACAGATACGGCCGTTGAGGGAGAAGACACGGGGGAGCCTGGAGGCGAGCCCGAGCTCCCGTACGAGCCGTTTCCGATGGATGCCCTCCCCGGCCCCATCCGGGCTTACGTCCGTGCCTCGACGCGAGCACTCGGGGAGGAGGTGCCGCCCGCAATGGTCGCAGTGCCTACGCTGTCCGTCCTGTCCGGTACCGTAGTCGACGCGGCGCGTCTCGAACTGAAACGCTCGTGGACCGAGCCCGCGACGCTGTGGACGGTGCTCGTGACCCCATCGGGCTCTACCAAATCCCCGGCCTTCTCCCACGCCGTCCGCCCTGTCTTTCGGCGTGACTCGGAGGCCCGAGACGAGCACGAGAAGGCCCTTGCGGAGTGGAAATCGCAGGATGATCCCGACCCGCAAGATAAGCCGACGCGCAAGCGATTCCGCACCGGAGACGCGACGCCGGAGGCCGTGGTGAAGATCCTGGAGGAGAATCCTCGGGGCGTCCTTCTCGCCCGCGACGAACTGGGGGCGTGGATCGGCTCGTTCGACCGCTACGTGAACGGCGCCGCCGACCTCCAATTTTGGGTAGAGGTGTGGCAAGGGTTTCAGGCGTCACGGGACCGGGCCGGGGAGGGCAACACGACCGTGGACACGCCCGCCGTGCCTGTGACCGGCACGATCCAACCGGGCACCCTCACGGAGAAGTTAGGGGAGATCCATTTCGATACCGGCTTTGCGGCTCGCCTCATCCTGTGCCAGCCGCCCACAGTGGCGAAGCGGTGGACCGAGGCGGACGTGGCCCCCGGCGTTCGTGACGCCTACGAGCACACTCTTACGCGTCTCTACGGACTGGGCCGTGGGCAGGCCCTTTCCCTCTCCCCTGATGCAAAACGCCTGTGGATCGACTATCACAACGAGGCGAACGCCAACCTGGAGACCCGGCTCGAAGGCCCCGCGAAGGCCGTTGCCGCGAAGGGAATTACGCACACCGCCCGCCTTGCACTCGTGCTCCATCTGTGCCGGAGAGCGAGCCGGGAAACCGACTCGAACGAGGTGGACGCCGCAAGCGTGGAGGCCGCCCTCCAGGTAGGCCGGTGGCTTACGGAGGAGACGCTCCGTGTCTACCGGATGCACAATCTCGGAGCGAAGGCAAAGCCGCCCATCCGTCGATTCCTGGAGAGGCTCCCCGACAGGTTCGAGACGAGCGACGCGAAGGAGGTTGCTGCATCCAACGACATTCCCGAGCGGACTTGTGAGAAGTGGCTCCGTGACCTCACAGACGCCTCCGACCTCGAAAAGATCAAGCGTGGACTGTACCGAAAAGCCTGACTGTTTTGCCGCTTGCGGTTTGCGGTAGCTGCGGAAGTCTTCACAAAACCGGGGGGAATGTGAAGGAAACTCCAGTAACTCCAAACTCCAACCGAGTAAATGACTCTCGAACGCTCCGCTGTTTAAACCAACCCGGAAATCCAATCCAATGCCAAAAGCCCCCAGGAATCCCGACCGGGACGACCGGCACGCTCGACGGCGTGGAGGGGAGGACTCCGACCCCGACGGCCGTGACGCCGCGTCGCTCCTGTACGGCGGGCCCGACCACAGCGACGGCTCAACCGACACAGACACCGACACAACCGACACCCCGACCGATGCCCGATCTCCTACCGGAAGCCGTGGACTTTGGCCTCCTTCTCGTGGTGGTCCTGTGCGCACACACCCCGCTCGTGGCGAGGCCCGATTACCTCACGTACGTTCCAAATCTCGAATAACCCCATAGACCAATGCCGTTTGAGGGCGCGAAACAATGTACCGCCACCGCAAAGAGCACGGGCGAGCGGTGCCAGAACCCCGCCGTGACCGGATGGGACGTGTGCCGGATGCACGGTGCGGGAACGCCGAAGAACGGCACGAGCGGAGGCGCTCCCCCCAAGCACGGTCGCTACGCTGCGAAGCGCCGAGAGAGCCTCCAGGAGAAGATTGAGGAGTACCGACGGGAGGACGATCCCGCAAGCCTGTGGGAGGAGGTGGCCCTCCTTCGTGCCCTTCTCCAGGAGTGGCTGTCCGAGCTGGAGACGGTGGACGAGGACACGGTGGGCGTCGTACTGGACCTCCAGGATTCGATCCGTCGCACCCTCAATACGATCAACAAGATTCAAACCCGCACGGCGCTAACCCAAGCCGAGGTGGAGTACCTGCAAGCCCGCATGGCCGACGTGCTCAAAACGCACGTGCCGAAAGACCGGCGGGCCGATGCAATCGAAGACCTGAAAGCCCTCACTACCCCTTCCAAACAGCGCCGCAACTGAGCAGCACCTGAACCGATGAACGATCCAACTGGGAGCCCCGACAGCCTCCGAAGCGACAGCCCCGTGAGCCCCGACGCATACAGCAATCTCGTGTCCGGGATTGAAGAGAGGGTAGAGGCAACCAGAGGCCGAGCGGCGGACTGGGATCTCTATGAGCCGGAAGCGGCCAAAAATGAGGGGGCCGAGCCGCCCCCGAGCGACCTTTCCGATCCGGCGTGGACCGTGCCGAACGGTTGGATGGAGCGGAGCGAAACGCCCCTCGACAGCGCAGACGGCCCGATACTCTTCATTTGGGCCGCCCCTGACGACGTAGAACGCCCATGACTGACCTTCCCGACCCCGTAAGCCCGAGTGCCCTAAACGACTTTCTTGGCGGTGTTTTTGACCGCCTCCCAGATCGGGAAGAGTGGCAAAAGGTGTGTGAGTACAAGCGACAGCTTGCCCATCGAGGACAGGCGTTTCTGTCTCGCTTCCGTGGAGAGCCTACGGCGATGCCGCCGGTGCCCGATCCTCCCGACTGCATCCCGAGGCCAACACGTCCCATCGAAGAAATCCGGCAGTCTCTCGCCGAACGTGCCGCTCGGCTCGGCACTGAGGAGGACGAAAAGCGAGAGTGAGCACTCGCCTTTACGTGGACCGATCCCAACAACATCACAAGCCCATGAACGACCTCGTAAGCCCCGTCGCACTCAACAACCTCGTGAATGGCATCGAAGAGGAGGCCGTGGGCAAAGACCCCGGCCCCATCGCTTGTACGGTGGGCGAGGGATTCGACCACGACCCGCCCCGCTCATTCCAGACGGAGGAGGCCCGAGAGTATTTCGACGAACGGGAGGCGGAACCAACGCTCGTGATCTTTGCCCCTGTCCCGGAAGAGAAGCGGAAGGAGTGAGCCCCCAATCTGCGTTCGACTGAGAGCCCGTGTATAGGCCCGAAAACCGGGGGAAATAGGATGTAATGGGGGAATTATGGGGGAACTGTTTTCGGACACCCCTCAAAATCGGCGTTCTACGATGCTGAACGGTGAAATAAGATAAACCCACACGTTATTCGTGGTCACGTGTGCCGACCGCCGTCGGCACGGGGAGGGTCGAGTCCTCTCTCGGGCACTGCTGACAATCCCTTCCTGCGGCGATCAGTATCGCCTTGGAGGGAATTTTCTTTTCCTCCACAGGCGTCCGTGTCCATCAGGGCTTCTCCTCTGTCTCTTCTCTACGGGCTCCGGTGCCGACACAGTCCGGGGTTGTCTTTTTCAGTAAGGCGACAGCCAGGAAATGTCCCTCAGGTCGCCGTCCCCAGACGATGAGGCAAACCTAGAACGCGCCGCGACGCATCAGCCTACGTGCTTTCCCCAGTCTCCCGACGCCACCTGGGGCTGATCGGCCACGGTTCCGTTGTACCAGTACACCCAGGCCGTGGTGTCCGGCGTCGAGAGGGACACCTCACGCCGGACAAAGGTCGACGCCGCCGGCCAATCCGGATCATACCCTTCATACGGATCGAGCACCGCCCACGCGTCCGGCGAGTCGAGCCGGAACAGTTCGCCGTGAATCGTCCCGTCCCCCGGCACCGCCCCTGGGAACGGCCCGATGTCGTACAACTCTCCCTCCCACCGACACCGCTCCACAAAGTCCATTTGGGGCCGTACCCCCAACTCGTCCTGAATGTCAAAGCCGCGCATGAGCGTACCGTACGTCGCAAGTAACGGGGAAGACATGGCGGTGTATTCGCTTGCAAACAGCGGTCGGAGCCCACGCAGGTCCTTGACGACTCCTTTTTCGGTGTCTGTCTTCGTTTTTCTTGCGGAAATATTACGTTAACACGTCTCTCCCCCGTCCCCCATCCGGAAAAACGATGCGAACACCTGCGTACAATATATTGACATAAATGCCTTTCCACTAGGGGATTTTTCACCAATTTCTTTCACCACCCACCCTACGAGATGTATAACACTGAAGGCGTCGACTCCGTCGCAACAATCACAGAATTGCGCTCTGAAACGTCCGACCTCATCGATCACGTACGGGATACCAACAACGGCATTCTTATTCAGAAGAATAATGAGCCCCATGCCGTCTTGATATCCTGGGAGACATACAAGGCCATAAAAGAAAAGGTAAACCTTGACGAACTTTAGGCACTCTGCGCACACGGAAACGCGTTTCGTTGCCACAGAAGCCAGGCAGGGACGGAGGCAAACACCTCTCCTGCCCCTCTGCCCCGGAACGACGGATACCGCCCGACGGCGCAACTACTCCTCCTCCGCGTACCCCCAGAGCGATGCCGGGCGCTCCGACGGGTTCTTCTCCGTCGGCTCCGGCGTGGGCTCCTCCTCGGCAGCGCCGTTCTCGTCGGAGTCGTCGACATCCTGCACCCGTCCCTGCAGCGCACGCGCCTGAAAGAGCGGAGCGTTGAAGTACCGGGGCCCGTGCTTCTCCCGCAGCGTCTCCAAATGACTCTCCAGCGGCTCGTAAAGCTCATCGGGCAACTCAACGATCTGCTTGGGGGTGCCCATCGCGTCACTCACGTAAATGAGCCCCGAGTCAAGGTCAACGTCCCCCGCGCAGAGTTCCATCGCTTCGCTGATCGGGAGCGACGTGTGGAAAAGCAGTCGTGTGAGCAGGTTGCTCTGCTCGCCGCTTTTCTCCGGTTCCTCGGATTGCTGCTCGTCCGCCTCCGGCTCGGGCTGGTGGTCAGGGTGCCATTCCGTCCCTGTCAGATCCACCTTTAGCAGGTTCTCGAAGAGGAACGCCAGAGACTCTGCGACTCGCTCGCGGGACGCCTCCTCTACGTCCTTCTCCTTGGTCAAGTACCCAATGAAGGCCGGCACGTGGCTCGGGTCGCGCCAGGACCGGTCGTTGACTGTGCAGTACCGCACAAAGCACGCTGCCCATGCTCCGAAGATACGGGCGCGCGAGTCCGACTTCCCCGCCTTCTTCGCATTCTCCTCGACGGAGTTGACGAATTTCTGTAGCTTCGGTGGGAATGACGACGGGCGCATGGCACTTCGGAGTTCGTACAACAGTAGAGTATGCCGGCCTCCCCGTCACCGATCGGGTGGGTTCATGATCGATGTCGAGGTGGTGGCGTTCAATAACCGGCAGTCGGCCCCGCCCAAGCGGAGAGGCCTTTATGCTTTATTTTAGAAAAGAACCCAGCGTTCGCGTCCCGGAGTACAGCAGCCCAACCGCAAGAATCTTCGCGAGGTCGATGACCACAAATCGCAGGAACCCTTTGTCGATGGACTCCATCCAGGTGCCGTGTCCGGCGGCGTAGTGCAGCCACACGACGCCGATCCCAAACACAATCGCAGCCCCCAACACCATGGAGAGGGTGCTTCCGGACAGCGACTTCCACCGACGGGAGAGCGCCCCGATGACCGCTGCCGCAAGAGGATAGGCCAGCAGGTACCCGGCCGTAACGGCCCCCGCGAAGTACGCAACCCCGCGACCGTCCCCGACAAACACCGGAAAGAATAGTCCGAGCGCGAGGTACAGGAGTTGAGCGAGCATCCCATTCCGGGCCCCCAGATACAACCCGCTGGCGTACACGGCTGCGTTCTGCAGCGTGATCGGAACCTCCCATAGATAAAGCCGGAACTCCATCTGCGCCGCCAGCACGGTGAGCAGGGCAAAACTCGTCACCCCAATCCCCTGCAGGAGTAGTGAGGCCTTTTCCCCTCGAAGACGATCGACGAGGGCGGAGCGTGCAGATTGAAGAGAAAGGGCGTTCATGGCAGCGGAAAAATCGGTTCCAGAAACAAACTTGTAAGGCTGTCGGGGTACAGTGCGCCTCTATGTACAGGCTCTCTCACAGTTTTGAATATCCGCAAAGAGTGTACCGCCTACCGGAAACAGACGCAATGCCCCCTGTTTTTCGTGGCGGAAATAATACATTTCCCAAAGGAAAATACGAAGGGACACTGAGAAATCCCAAAACCGGGACCTCGGGACGCGGCAAGGGGCTGCACACGATCCGCGGCACGTAGAACATGGAATTTCCGCATTGTGCCCCTTGCCAGCCGTCGCAGTAATATGTCGTACGCCAAAAATCTTCTTCCGCTCTACAGCCGGTGCGACAAACGACTACCACGGAAGCTCATCACCGTCGTACGCCAGAAACTGCCCGCTGTGCGACAACTGCAAATCGTACAGGACCTCGAGCATGCCCGTGACCGACTCCTCGGTGGAGAGGCGGGCGTTGGCCCCGCCCATGTCGGTGCGCACCCATCCCGGATGCATGGCCACGACGATCACGTCGTCCCCCTTCAGTTCCGTAGCCTGCAGGCGCGTACCCATGTTCAGGGCCGCCTTGCTTGCCTTGTAGCTGTGCCAGCCGCCCCCGGAGGTGCGTTCGATCGAACCGAGCTGTGAGGTCACGTTCACGACCGTCGCCGTGCCCCGTTCATCCGCGCCGGCCGCCAGAAGATCCGCGAAGGCCTGCGTCATGAGGTGCGGCCCGACGGCGTTCACGCGCAGCACCTCCGTCATCGTCTCCGCGTCAACGTTGCCGAAGCAGTCGCTCGTCGCCCCGCCGCTAATCCCGGCGTTGTTGACGAGCAGGTGCAACGCCCCCTGCTCTCGCCGCACGCGATCCACGACGTCGTCAATGGCAGCGTCGTCCGTCACGTCGAGCCCAAGCACGTCAACGGTGTCGCGATGCGTCTCCGTGAAGGCCCGCAACTCGTCGGCCTCCGCAGGCGCACGACAGGTCGCATACAACTGGTCGACCTCGTCGATGAGTTGCCGAACCCATTCCAGGCCGAGCCCTCGATTGGCTCCGGTCACGAGAGCGGTGATGGGCATGTCAGCGTCTGAAGCCGTTCAATGGTGAGGCCCCGTGGATGCCCATTCCTCTTCGATGGGGAATGCGCCTTCGGGGCCTCGGCGGTGAAATGTCTCCGTGCCTCACTCATCCCGATAGACGACGCCGTCGACTGTTCCATTACATGCAATCGATCCGCGTCCTCGCTCCCTCGACACCTCGGGTTTGAACAAGGCCCCGGTCGGTCTCGACCGTTTCCGGGCCGTCACCCGGGCCGCCCGACGGCAGAACGTTGCGAAGACGACGCGGATGCGTTCTCGTCGCCGGCCGCGAGGCCCAGCCCAAAGAGAAAGAATCCAGCACACAAAATGACGGCGGTCACCAGCCGTTCCGAATACGATGCCCACCGCCAGCAGATTCGCGAACACCTCCGAAAGCAGCCGGAGGGAGACGAGCGCGTTGTAGCACGTCGTCCCGGCCCCGCCAAATTTCCGGCGCAGGAATTCCTGCACGTTGTCGACGCCGTGCTGCTCCCGCAGGTGCTCGACAATGAACGCCCCGGTCAAAAACGGCCCGTAATAGGCCGTGTACGCGACCGCCCCGGCGATGCCGAACGCGTACCCTAGAATGCCCGCATTCAACAGGGAGCGAGCAAAGATCCAGGTCGTCACCTGCGAGAACGTAAGCATAAATACGCCGGGCGGCTGCCCCTCCGCCGTCCGACCGGAAAAGAAGCTCGCGGCGGTCTGCGACCGGGGGGCCAGAACCAGACTGGCCGCCCCGACGACGGCTAACACGCTGATAAAACTCGGGAGATGGACGGTCACAATCGACTGGGCACCGAATGCTCACGCGTGCGAGTGCGCACTCTGTGAAAGAGCGTAAAGAGCGGAGGACAATGCGTCCCCCACCCGCTCCTTATGACGTCGTCGTCCCAATTTCTTGAACAACGTCCTTCATGATGCGGCTGAGCTTCGGCCGCGCCTCGGCGGCGGCCGCCATCGCCGCCTCCACGTCGATCGGATCGAGATCGTCGGGCAGGCACTCGTCGGTAATCACGGAAAGCGCCATGCAGCGCACGTCCATGTGGCGGGCGGCAATGACCTCCGGCACCGTACTCATGCCGACAACGTCGCCCCCGAGGTCGCGCATGTACCGGTACTCCGCCTCTGTCTCCAGCATCGGACCCTTGACCGACAGGTACACGCCCTTGCGCAATGCAATCCCGTGGTCCAGGGCCGTCTGCTCGGCGATCTCTCGCAGCGCCGGATCGTAGGGCTCGCTCATGTCCAGGAAGCGCGGGCCCCAGTCGTCCACGTTCGGCCCAATCAGCGGATTGGTGCCCTGCTTGTTGATGTGATCGGTCACCAGAAGCAGATCGCCGGCGTCGTGGTGCGGGTCCATGCCGCCGGCCGCGTTCGAGAGGAGCAGCGTGTCGATCCCCAGCGTGCCGAGCACCCGCACTGGAAAAACGACCTCGTGGGCCGTGTATCCTTCGTACAGGTGGAGGCGGCCATTCATCGCCACGACGGGCACGCCCTCCAGTGTGCCAAAGATGAGTTCGCCCTCGTGCATCTCCATCGTCGACGGCGGAAAGCCGGGCAGGTCCTCGTACGAAAGGGTGGTCTCCGGATCGATCTCCTCCGCGAGCGCCCCGGCCCCCGTGCCGAGAATGATGCCGATTGCGGGGGGCTGATCAATCTCGTCGCGGATCGCGTCGGTGGCCTCGTCCACGCGCTCTTTGTAGTCGTGAAGGTCGTCGGATGTGTAGTGCATATGGTCGCAAATTGTGAATCGTGAATAGGGAATCGAGATGAACAAGTGGGGACGAAAGGACACCTGTATGCTTACTTCCGAGCATGTGGGAGGCGCTTTTGCTATCGATCCCCCTTCTGCCCAGAATGAGCGGAGGCATGGATGCATGGAGGCCGCGACGCCGTGCTCCAACTGCTCCCCCGTTGTCCGCCTCCGGCACGATGCTGTTTCCATGAACGGATGCGTCCCAACTGGTCAATGCCTCCATTCCGGTCGAGCGCTCTTGTATCAGATCCGTGAAGGCGTGACTCGTACCCATCAATGCAAGGCGCAGGCAGCTACGCAAAGCACGAGCAGCCTATGCAGAGCAAGGCACCCATGCAAAGCAAGGCACCTATGCAAAGCAAGGCAGCCTCACGCAACACGCATCACGCAATATCCCCCATTTAGAAGGAGAATTACTCGTCGATGGCGCCACCGCAGCTACTGCCGCTGCCCGCGGTGCACCCGTAGCAGTGCCGGTGCGTCTGGATCGAATGCCGCTTCCATTCCGCCAGATCGAAGTCGCTGATGTGCGGCCGGTCCTTCTCGCCTAGGTCCATGTTCATCTCCAGCTGCTGGTTGAAGTCGCAGTCGTAGAGATACCCGTCCCATGAGATCGAGAGGGTATTCCGGCACATGAGCCCGGTGATGGTCGACGGGTTGAAGGCATTGACGAGGCGCTGCAGGTACTCTTCGACCTTGTCCTTCTCCATCAGCCATTCGAGGTAGCGCGACATCGGCATGTTATTGAGCGCCAGCAACTCGTCGAAGGTGACGCCGTGGTTGCGCTTCAAGGCGTCCTTCCACTCCTGCTCCAGCGACTCCTGATCGCCGGCGAGGTACGCGCCCACCGGGTTCGTCAGCAGGGTCAGCTTACGGTCGGGGTTGCCCTTGCCGTAGCCGGCGTCGTTCAGCATTTCGAGGGCGCGGATGGACTTCTTGTAGGTCCCGTCGCCGCGCTGGGCGTCCGTGTTCATCTCGCGGTAGTGCGGCAGCGAACAGACGACCTCCACGCCCCGCTCCCCCATCCACTCCGGCAGGTGCTGGTAGGGCTCGGTCGTGAGAATCGTCAGGTTACAGCGGTCAATGACGTGCCGCCCGTTCTCGGCGCACGTGTCGACGATGTACTCAAAGTTCGGATTCAACTCCGGGGCGCCGCCGGTGAGGTCGACGGTGTGAGCGTCCGATTCGAGAATGACCTCCAGACACTGTTCGGCGGTCTGCCGATCCATATTTTCCTCGGTACGGTCCGGCCCGCTGTCGACGTGGCAGTGCCGACAGGTCATGTTGCAGAGCTTGCCGACGTTGATCTGCACGATTTCCAGCTCCGCAGGCGTAAGGTCATCCCAGCCGGAGGCCTTGAGATCCTCGCGGAACCAACCGCTTCCTGTCGGGCCGCCGTCCATATCGGCATTACTGAGGACCTCAAATTGCTTCTCGGGCGCCGTCAGCGGCACGCGCCGCCCTTTCATGCTGGTGGTGCTCTTCGGCCCCTCCGGCGTGGAGGAGGAACCGTTGTCGTCGATTGTCTCCAGTTCGATGAAGTCCTGTTCGTCGGTAGCCATAGCTGGGAAGTCGATCTTTCAGAAGACATGCGAGCGAAAAATGGGAGTACGACGCAGCGCTACATCATGAGGTCCTTCACTTTCTCGATCATCTGCTCGCCGTGGACGAGGGACGCGCCGCCCCGGATGGCCGTGGCCACGTGGACGGCCTCTTTCATCTGCTCCAGGTCGGCCCCCTTCTCCAGACAGCTCTCGGAATAGGCGTCGATGCAATAGGGACACTGCACGGCGTGGGAAACAGCCAGCGCAATGAGGGCCTTCTCGCGTGCGGTCAAGGCGCCGTCCTGAAAAACCTTTCCGTAGTACTCGAAGAACGATTCGGAGAGCTCGTCGCCGGGCTCGAAATCACCGAAATCGTCCAGGTGATCGGAATCGTAGTAGTCGTCAGACATGGTGCGTAGATGCGTATGTACGTGTGTGGGTATGTGAGCAGTGTCCCGACTACTGTCGGGATGTGGGAGTGTGGGAGCGTGGGAGTGCCTGTGCTTTGCGGAGGCTGTCTGTATCGACGGTCACGAGTCGCGTCGTCACGAATCACGTTGAAGGCGAATCGCGTCGGCGCGGATGTGGGCCGGGCCGTCGAGCAGTCGATTTCGGTAGTTGGTCCAGGCGGGGGGGCCCGGCGGCCACGTCTCCTCAAACCATGTGAGCCAGTCGGCCGGCGTACACTCAACCCCAACGGCCTCGCAGTGGACGTCCTTCAGGGTAGTGTCGTAAAGCACGTCGAAGGGAGCCGCCTGCGTGCTAATTCGCGTGATGGCCCCTGTCCGGCCGCCGCGGAAGTTGGGCATGCCGGCGGCACCGTTGTTGACAACGAGCCGACGGGTACCATCGACCGTGAAGTCTTGAAGATGCGGTAGACAGGTGTGCGTACAGGCGAATCCGTCCACCTCGGCGGCGCGGAACCACCGAGCAACATTCGGGGGCGTGGTTCCCGGGGGCGGCATTTGCTTGACGGCGAGCCCCCATCCAGCGAGCCGATCGGGGTCGCTGTGGATGATGCCGATGCAGGCGCTTCCCACCTCCGCCGTCAGCTGCAACGGCGGGTCGGCCAGTGCGTCGGTCCAATCCGGACCCTGACGTGCAACTGCCTGGAGGCGCTCCATGATGCGGTTGGACGCGTCTACGCGCTCGTCGGAGACCGAATCGGGATACGCGCACCCACAGCCTGCTCCGGGCGTCGGGGCGCCCAGCTCCGCCTCCACGTTGCCCTGCAACGTCCAGTGGTCGAATACCGCCTCGTTGATGGCCCGAAAGGCATCCGTCGTCGCGTTGAACCAGTTGAAGTCGCCGTTGAACACGAACACCGGGGCCGGGCGCCCCGCCTCTCGTTCCTGCTCGGCACGAGTCTGCACCGCGGCAAGGGCCGCCACGTTGCCGTAGAGGCCGCCGACAACGTAGATTATCTCGGCGGTCACGTCGGCCGCTCCGGCGAGCGCGTCGGGCTGCGTCCGGTAGCGGCGAGGACATGTACGACCGGGAGTGGTCATGGGCAAAAAGCAGGGGACAGGAAGGAGCCCTCCGAAGCAGAAGAGGCATGCGGGCGACGCCCAAAGAGCGATCCTCGTCCGGCAGGGCCGCCGGACATAGCGTCGGCGTGCTCATCGGCAGAAGAGACAGTCGGTGCACACCGCTTCCAGGAGGCCTCCGGAGACGAACGCCCTCAACAGACGTCCCTCCCCCACGAATCCCACCACTGGGGACTGAGGAGGGTCCCTACGACGAGCAGTCTGCACCGATGTGAGGAGACGAGCGGAGAGGCGGAGCGCGGGACCGACGGTGCCCCCCCACATGCTCGCTGCTCGGGGGACGTGACGACGGCGCGGGGAGGTGGATGCCCAATACGCGGCGGAGGCGGACCCGCAGGAAGACGGGGAGACGAGTCCGATGTTGCACAAGAGCCAGCAGTTCCCGATGCCCATTCACATCGTCACGGACAGGGAGTACCCGCGGGGAACGGCCGGACTGCCGTTCGAGATACTGCTGGAGAGCAGGCAGAAGTGCCGGCGTGGTCCACGGGAGCGCTTCGAACGAGTCACGGTCGAACTGCTCCCGACTCAACCCCATCAGATAGGTGCCCTCCTGTCCGGCGGTGGGACCGAGCACGGGTGTGCCGTCAGCCACTGTGTCCGCCACAGCGGCCCAGTCTACTTCATGAAGGCGCGGACAGTCGCTCCCTACCGCGATAACGTGTTCGTACCCCTGCGCGAAGGCATCGGCGACGGCGTTGGCAAAGCGCGGCCCGAACCCATTCCCCCGTTGCCGTTCGTCGGTCGCCTCCACGACCGGCAGTCCGCTGTTGTGAACGGCCCGCCGCGCGTGCCGATAGAACGCCTCGGCGACCCGTCGATGCTTTGCATAGTCCTGCCGTACGAACTGCTTGTTCTGCCCCTCCCGCGCCGGGCGGTGGCTGAAGAACAAGACGGCGGTATGGACACCGGGCGTGTCGATGACTGCAAACGAGTCAGTTGAGAGGACGGGCGGACGCGGAGGCCACTGTTAAATACAAGTGTTTTGACAAGAGTTTGGGACCGCGGATGTCCGAAGCGTTACGCTTATAATATCAAGACATCATGAATGGAGTTTCTTCCCATTACGGAGTCCGATCCGTCGAGTCGCCGGATGCCGTGCGGAAGACGATGTCGCCGTAGTAGGCCGTGGCTTCTCCGTCCGTGTCGTCGGTGTCGGTCATGAGGGCGACGCCGTTCACCGGCGGCGGATCGCCGCTGAACGCCGCGCGGTAGTCCGCCAGCACGTTTCGCCGCTCGGTTCTCCACTGCCCCGTGCTGTCCGCGCCACTCTGCACCACCACCATCATTACCCAGTCCGTGTACACGTTCTCTAGGATGGTATCGCGCTCAACGCGATTCGCCCAGACGTAGTTGAGTGCCCGGGTCGGAATCTCGTCGTAGCCCAGCGCGCGCAGCGCCACGAGCTTGACCTGATCACCGAAGCCGAGGTCGTCGTAGTCGAACGTCACGTAGAGGCGCGCCGGATAATCGTCCCCGTCCTTTGTGCGAGCATTGCCGTCCTCCACGACACCGTTGACCTTCCATCGCCACTCCAGAATCGGATACTCGGTGAGGTCGACGCGCGTCTCGGTGGCCAGTCCGGAGGCCCCTCCATCGCTCCGCGCCCGCACCACGGTGCCGGTACTGCCAGCCACGAGATCATACTGCGTCTTTGTATCGATCTCGGCAAAGGAAATCGGCTGCCAGTCGGCCGGCTGCGTACGGGCCGGATCCTGCTCCGAGAACGCTCCGATTCGAAGCACATCGGCCGGAACGAAGCTGATCCCCATGCACAAAAGCCCGACCGAAAGCACACCGAGAACGCGCGGCAACGGACACGTGTCCATGGCGACAGTCAGAAACGGCTGTAAGGAAACGGATGTGCTCCAATGCTTTTCGGCTCGTTGGGATCTCTGTGACCGCTGCGCCCCCAACATCGTTACAACCGCCCGTCCGTCCGACCTGGACGGAGCTCGTCCAAATCAGTATGAGTGCCCCAGCACCGCCAGGGCTGCGCCTCCTGTGAGGAGCGCCCCGCCGGCCGCCACGATGAACACGGCGTCGAGCCCACCGAGCACGAGGGCGGCGCCCATCACGAGCGGCCCCACCGCCTGCCCCAACCGCAGCACCATGCCGTTGAGCGACAGCAGGATGCCGCGCGAGGCATCGGACGCCAAGGTCGCGAGTCGGCTCTGGAGCGCCGGCTGGTTGAGGCCCTGCGCCGTTCCGAACAGGAGCGCCGCCGCCCCGATGCCCCACGACGTCGACGCCACGGGAATCAGCACGAGCGCCACGGCGTCGATTCCCAGCGAAATTTGAGTGAGACGCTCCGGAGACACCCGCCGCTGAAGAACGCCGAGCTGTGTGGCGACGAGGCCGCTGGAAATGGACGTAAGGGCAAGGACGAGGCCGGCCCCCTCCGGCGGCACCCCAAATCGGGCATCGAGCAACTCCGGCACATACGTGAAGAAGGCTCCGAACAGAAGCACATACACCCCGAAGTTGACTCCGAGTACCCCAAGCACCTGCGGATCCGTGAGACGGCGCCGGGCCACCACGACGTACCGTGTGAGGCTTCGCGCGCGCTCAACAGGCGGCGGCGCCACGCCCCACGCCACCGCCGCCGCGACCGGCAGCGCCAGCAGCGGCAAGGCAAACGGCCAGAACCACGCAAGCCCGGCCAGCAGGCCCCCGACGGCCGGATAGAGCGTGGTGCCCACATTCAGCGCCGCGGCGTTGTACCCGATGGCGGTTGCCCGCCGGGTCCCATCGTACCGATCCCCAATCATGGTAATGGCAAGTCCCACCAGCGGGGCCGCCGCAGCCCCCTGCACGCTCCGAAGCACGAGCAGCACCGGAAACGACCGCGCCAGGGCACAGGCCCCGCCCGCAAGTCCAAACACGACCATCGTCGGCACTAGCACCGGCTTACGCCCCAGCCGATCGGCCAGCCCTCCTGCCAGCGGCGCCCCAACGATCCCCGGCAGCGAGTAGGCCGTCACTACCCACCCCACCTGTACACGGGACACGCTGAACACGTCGATGATTTGGGGAAAGGACGGGGCGACGCTCGACACATTGCCCACCGCTACCAGGGTGACAGCAAACAGCACCCATAGCCCGGGATCACGGCCCGGATCGGTCGTCGCCGAGGTATCCGACCTGGAAGCCGACGAAGACGAGACACTCGAATTAGACATACACGCTGGGACGATTCGAGCACGGGCAACAGACGCGTTCCCTCTACGCCTCGTCTCTCAACGAGTTGACCGCACCGCTGGCCTTCCCCGGCTTTTACGAATCCCTGGACGGTGTTCTGAGACTACTCCTGACGGGGAGCTGTCAGTCCCGAAGAGCTGAAATTCCTACCTCCACGAAGGGTGTGAAAGGTCTTGTATACGCATCACGCGTCGCCTTCTACAATCCCGTGGACTACGGACAGCAGTTCCGCCTGTGAAAACGGCATCTGCAAGGCGTCGTCGAATCCCTCTTCAAGCAGCATGTCGCCACTACGCTCGTGCGACGGGCCACAGACGGCCACGACCGGGGTGTCCGCATGCGCGTCGACGGCACGAATCTGACGAAGGACCTCTTTTCCCCGCTCCTCGTCTCGCGGATACAGGCTGATCACTATGCCGTCGTAGTGAGACTGCGTCCGCACTCGGTCGATAACCGCCTCGTACGTGGCGACCGCCTCCACCTCGTACTTCGAGTCCAGAACCTGCCCCATCAACTCTCGCGTGGGTGGATCCTGCTCGACCAGAAGCACCGAACACGCTCCGAGTGGAGTCCTGAACTGCTGTGCGTCCTCGATGTGACTGTCCCGATCTGTGAAACGGTGCGCTTCTCGCCCGTCAACAAAGACGCTGGCGGCCCCCGTGCGGCGCTTCGACTCTCACCTGGGCGGAGTGAGCAACTCTCCTCGGATCCCCGTCGTAGGGAGACGGGCGAACCGGGCTCTGCGTGAAACCACTACTCTTCAGTGCACGCAACCCACTGGCCAAAATGCAGCCCTTTCGGGACAAAACTAATTTTACTTAGGGGACAGGAGTACAAACCCTGTAAAGCCTTGTTCTTCCCTAGGCTTAGTTAATTCCTCCCAGCGGGACGACTGAGTCGATCGGGGCCGGTTTTTTCTTCTTATTCCGCTTCCTCGAATCTCTACACCGGGTAGCGCCCGACGACGTAATGGTAGAGGACATCGACCTCCTCCTGCGCATTGGGCAGCAACTGTTTGCCCCAGTCACCGATGGAGACGATTCCGCGGATCTCGCCGGCGCTCACAACGGGCCGGTGTCGGCACCGGGCCGACGTTGCAGTCAGCCATCGTCTGAATACTGTCGCAGACGGTTCGGTGCAGGGAAATGGTTAGGACGTCCCCTTGCGTCGCGGAGGAGGCTGGACCGTTCACGTCATGGTCCCCGAATGATGGGAGTAGACGTATGGCAGATGTGGGACGCTCATCTGCCTGTTCCGGTTCGCACGGGGGCAAATGTTTTCTGGGCCTCTTCCCCTTCTCCCGGACTTCGGTTCATTCTCCGCCTGGCACGTTCACCGACACGCGGTACACATGCGGTCGCGCGGTGATGTAAAGCGTTGTCCGGTCTTCTCCCCCAAACGCCAGATTCGTCGGTGCCTTCGGAACTGCAATTCGGGCCCGCTGGGTGCCGTTGGGTCCGTAGACCCAGACCCCGCCCGGTCCGGTCGTGTAGACATTTCCGTTGGCGTCGACCTCCAGACCGTCGGTCGTCCCGTCGGCGCCCTGATCTCGAGGCGCGGCAAACCGGTATCGATTTTCGATGTCCCCAGTCTCGGTGATGTCGTAGGCCCAGACGAGCGTCCGTTCCGCATCGTTCACGTACAGGGTCGAGTCGTCCGGTGCAAGCTCAATCCCGTTAGGTCGAGACAGCGCCTTCGTGAGGAGGGTGAGGTTGCCGTCGGACGACAGCCGGTAAACCCCGGAGAAGTTCAATTCGCGCGCCTCCTGGTCGATCCCGTACGGGGGATCGGTGAAGTAGATGGTGCCATCGGAGGCCACGACCAGGTCATTCGGGCTGTTAAGCCGCTTTCCCCCGTACGACTGCACGAGGGTCGTCATTGTGCCCTGTACCCACCGTGCCACCGTGCCCTGATGCTGGGCGAGGAGAAGGTGCCCGGAGGTGTCCACAGCGAGACCGTTAGCGCGCCCGGACGGCTTGATGAAAGCCGTCGTCTCGCCGGACGGAGTCCGCCGATACACGGTATTGGCCGGAACGTCGGAGAACAACAGTGCTCCCTGATGCCAGACCGGGCCCTCCGTAAATTCGAAGCCGGCATCTACCAGTTTGACGGCCGCGCCCTGGGGGACAGGAGCCGCCTGTGCGGACGCCGTTTGTGCAACTCCCATCTCCGGACAGCCCCCGAGGATCAGAAGAACCCCGAGGACTACGCCCCGTTCCCCCCAGAACGACGCCCCCCAGCGGGCAAATGCGGCGAGACGACCGACCCAAGCGGTGTACATGACCACGTCCGTGTTGTGAGGAGAACAAGCGCACCCCCAGTCACTCCGCAGGAAAGGGGCAACACCGGAGCGTTGCCCCCTCAAAGCGAAAAAGCGCCGGCCGATCCCGATGCTTCCGGACCAATCCGACGTAGTCACAACAGTAATTGCCTATGCGGAACAGAAAGGAGCGGTCGAGCCACGGTAGGGCTTCTGTCCAGCTTCCCTCTTCGGGGAGTCGAAGCTCGACACAGGCCGCTTCTCTCCAAAAAAGATGGCGCCAGCGAGCCGAACTCGCACGCCCCGGTACGAAGGACCGGGTCGAGAACCCCTCGGAGGGGTGCGCCAACGCCCCAACGGGCCGTGGCGAGTTCGGCTCGACGATCGCGACGCCTCAAACACAGGATACGGTCCCGAGCGCACCCGACGGGGACCGCCGTCGGCATCAGTTTACCACTGACGCTCGGTCACGCGCTCAACGCCGATCGCGCTCAATCCCTTGTCGGTTTCTTCGATTTCAAATTCGACCCGATCACCTTCTTCCAGGTCCTCGTCGGGGACCTCGCTGTGGTGGAGAAAAACGTCGTCTTCTCCTTCGTCGGGTTCCGCGAATCCGTATCCCTTAGCGGGACTGAACCACTTAACGGTTCCTTGCACCATAATTCCGGGTAGTCTTTATCCTCTTTCTTGTTCGATGATCTTCTCCGACAGCCCTTCTTCCAGAAGAAAAAGGGGTTGGAAAAGTGATTACGCCCCCTCCTACGGGGCGTCTGGGCGCGTGTTCTGCCCCCAGTTCGGCGTCTCGGTATTTTTGCATGTCTCGGGGACAATGCCTTGGAACCGTCCCCGGCGCCTGCGGCGGTTACGAACTTTTTCACGGGGTGCCCTCCCGGGGGGCGCGCCCAGCCCGGAACCGACACTGATACCATCGCTTTGGGTGCACGTAACCGCGGGGGCCATTCCCAATCCCTGAGGCTCTGCCCGCACATGCGAACCGAGCCATCAGAACGCCGGGCCCCGCGATCCCAGAATCGCTTTCCTAAACGCATTCACGCATCCGCATGGACGATCCCATTCCGAACTGGAACTCCAACCTCGGCCGCTCGGGCGGTCACTGGGACGACGGCCGCTGGTACGACATTCACCTGGAACGCCGCATGCCGCAGGCCATCCCGATGCTGGAGGAGATGGCCCTGGCCCTGCCCCCGTTGCCGCCCAGCACGACGGTGGGCGACCTCGCCTGCGGCACCGGCAACGCTGCCGCGACGGTACTGGACGCCTATCCCGAGATCGAGTTGGTTCTGCTCGATGAGGACCCCGACCTGCTCTCCATTGCCCACAACAAGGTGGAGCGCATGACGCGCAACGTGGAGCCGCTGCGCGTAACGGTGCCCACCAGCGGCGAGCCGCTGCCCGGCGGGCCCTACGATGTCGTGGTGGCGTCCCTGGCCCTCCACGCCATCGTCGGGCACGACGTGGACGAGGCGGAGGCCGAGTCGCGGTACGAACTCCTGTTCCGGAGCATCCAGGAGCCGCTGGAGCCCGGCGGCCACTGCATTGTCGGGGACCACGTGGGCACGCTGCCGCTCTATCCGCAGCTCAAGGCGATGGAGCGGGCCGGCTTTACCGACGTGGACTGCGCGTGGCGCCAGGACGACTTCTTCGTGGCCGGCGGACGCGTCCCCGACGCGTAACGCCACTTCTTTTTGCGTGAAACAGACGGATCTGATCGTCCCCTGCTCTACCGAATCGGTACGACGGTCGCCAGCAGTAGCACCAGGAACAGCCCCGTGACGGCCATCACTGTGTTCACTGCGGACCACGTCTTCAACGTCTCCGCCGGGGTGAGGCCCGCCACCTCGCTGACGATCCAGAAGCCGCTGTCGTTGTACCAGGAGAAGAGAAGCGCGCCGGTGCCGATGGCTGCCATCATGTAGACGGGATGGACGGCGGCCCCGTCCATCAGCGGCGCCATCATCGAGGCGCCCGTGAGCACGGCCACTGTGCCGGAGCCCTGGGCCACGCGAATGACGCCCCCGACGAGCCAGCCGGTGACCAGCAGGGGGATGCCCGCGTCTGCCAGGCCACTGGCGATGTACTCCCCGACGCCCGCCGTGCGAAGCAGTCCGCCGAACGCCCCGCCCGCCGCCGTGATGGCAATGATATGGCCCCCGCTCTTAAGGGCGTCGGTCAGCGCCGTACGAAAGGCATCGGCGTCGGATGCATCCAGGCGGTAGTACGTGGCTGCCGCGGCGAGGGCCGCAAGCGTGAGCGCGACGGACGGATCGCCTAGAAACCCGGCGATCTCCGCAAGCACACTCTCCTCCGCCGCGAACGCGTCCGAGACCGTATTCGCCCCGATGAGAACGACGGGCAGCGCGATGGGCAACAGTGCCTCGTCGAGCCCCGGCAACTCCTCGGTTGCAGAGACCGCCTTTTCCTGCAGGGCGTCCGCCGTCGCCCCCATCGCGTCCCGCAGCGGAATGTCGAGGCGACGATCAATCCAGTATCCATAGCCAAGTCCAGCCACGCCCGCCATCGGCACCGCCACCATCGCCCCCACCATCATGGCGAGCCCCACGTCCACGTTCAGCGTCTCCGCCATCGCCAGGGGCCCTGGCGTAGGCGGCACCAGCATGTGGGTGGCCAGCCCGCCCGCCGACAGCACGGCAATGTAGAGCGGGTACTTCGTCCCGGTGCGCGCGTACATTGACCGCCCCAGCGGCGCCAGCAGGTAAAAGACGTTGTCCACGAAAACAGGCACAGACAGCACAAAGCTGCTCCCCAGCAGCGCCACCTCCGAGCGGTCGTCCCCCGTCCGCGCCAAAAACGCCCGCACGATGCGCTCCGCCGCCCCGCTGTCCATAAGACACTTGCCGATCACTGCCGCCATGAGGATCGGGATGCCGATGGCCGCCATCACGTCCCCAAACGCCCCCGTCATCTCCGCCGGCACCTCGGCGAGCGGGACCGCGGGCGTCACAAGCCCCACCGCGAGCGTCGCCAGCGTAAGCCCAATGAAAGCAGGCAGCCGCAAACCCACAAGCAGCAGGACTACAACAGCGATTCCAACGACAAACGGAACCAGGGGATTGGCAGGCACGCGTCGTTTCGACGTTTGGAGCGGTCAACGTTCCAACGTTCAACGGATCAACGTCGAGACGTTCAACGTCAATCCTGCTTCATTTCCTGCACCCGCTCGTAGGTCTTTTTGAGGTTCACCACCGGCTCAGGATAATCGGCCCCGATAATGCAGCCGGCCGCCTCCTGTTCGTCGCGACTCATGCGATGCGGCTCGTGCACATACTGGTCGGGAACGCCCTCGAGTTCCGGCAGCCAGTAGCGCACGTAGTCGCCGTCGCTGTCGTATCGCTTCGCCTGCTTGACGATGTTGAAGTAACGGTCGCGCGGGTCGTGGCCCACCCCGCTGTTGTAGGCCCAGTTGCCCCAGTTGCTACAGACATCGTGGTCCACGAGGCGCGACTCGAAGTAGGCCGCCCCCTTCCGCCAGTCCTGCCGCAGGCTCATCGACAGCATGCTGGCCACATTCTGCCGCCCCCGATTGGACATGAAGCCGGTCTCGTTGAGCTCGCGCATGTTGGCGTCCACGAACGGAATGCCCGTCGTGCCGTGGCACCACCGCTCAAAGGCCTTGTCGTAGTCCCGCCAGTCGGGATTTTTGCCCGCCGGGCCGCCGGCGTGAAACAGCTGATCGCCCGCCTTCCAGGACGCAAAGGTGTGGAAATCACGCCAGATGAGTTCGAACGTCATCCAGTACGTCGACTTGTTCGATACCCGTTCGTCCTCGTAGCGCTGAACCGCCTCGTGAATCTGGCGCGGCGAGATGCAGCCGTGGGCGAGCCAGGGGCTGAACTTCGACGAGTAGTTGGCGCCGAGGAGGCCGTTGCGCGTCTTCTTGTACGTCTTGAGACAGTCCTCGCGCCAGATGTACTCGTCAATGCGATCGAGGCCGCGCGTCTCGCCGCCCTCAAACGGCAGCACGCTTCTCTCGTCCACCGATCCGTCGCCGTCGATGCCGAGATCGTCAAGGGTCGGGATTGGGCCCGGCTCCACCGCGTCCGGCAACGCGGGCAGGGCGTCCGGCGGATCGATGGTCGGACGCACCCGGCTCTGCTTCTCTATCCCCTTCCGGAAGTTGGTGTACACGTCCGGGATGTCGGCCGTCCCGTCGAAGGGAAGGTCCTCAATGTGATACAGCGTCTTTCCCCAGAAAAACCCGGGCGTGGCGTCGGTGTCCCGAAGCGCGCCCTTCACCGCCTCCTCCACCGCCCGCTCCTCGGTCCCGATCTCTTGAAACTGAAACACCGCCTCCGCGTCCATCTCGCGCACCAATTCGGGGAGCACGTCCTCGGGCCGTCCGTGCCGCACTGCGAGGTCCGCCCCCAGATCACGGTACGATGCCCGCAGGTCCTGGACACTCTCGCGCAGAAAACGCGCCCGGATGGCCCCGGTCTTCGGCAGGCCGAACATGGTGGTGTCGAAGTGGCGCGGATCGAAGCAGTAGACCGGCACCACGCGGTCGTGCTGACGAGCGGCAGCCCGCAGCGGAGCGTGGTCGTGGACACGGAGGTCGTTGCGGATCCAGACGAGAGCAGTGGACATGAGGCAGTGTCGAAATGCAAGTGTCTATTTTCGAGTCGCGAAGGGGACCGTAGCAGGGCGATCGTATGTTGGTAGCCATCCGGGGACGGAGGCGGCAATGTTGCCGCTGAGCGGCCCGTCTGCCCGGAATGAGTGGAAGCATGGAGGCATGGAAGCAAGAACGCTGTGCTCTACTGCTCTCCTGTACTCATCATAGAGCAAGATGCAATCCCCCTGAGAGAGCGTGGGGGTACGGAGGACGGCGCCTCTCATTCCGAAGACGCCCGGGCACTTGCAAAAGATGACCCTTTCGAAAGGCCGGTGCCCCCACGTACAGACGTACACACATTTATACGTACACACCGGCGACGGACACGGAGCCGCCCTCAATCGGCCTCCTTCGCCCAGGGCACGTGGTCGCGGTCTTTGTTGCGGCGACAGCGCTGACTGCAGTACTTCACATTCTCCCAATCGTCCTCCCACTTCTTTCGCCATTCGAATTCGCGGTTGCAGACCGGGCACGTCTTCGTCGGCAAATTCTGATGGCTCATGAGAACACAGCATTGATTTGCACTCAAGCCTACCCTGCTATACGATTTCCCACGAGCGTGTGCCAACCCCCTTTTGATTCTTACAGACTCGTCACGCCCGGCATTATCGTTTCGTTGCCGCAAGCCAAATTCGCACCACAAAACGTTTAACGTTGAAACGTTTAACGTTATGACGATACCGCTATCTTCTCACGGTTCTCACGCCCGTACCGGCCTCCCCAACCCACTCAGCCGGAACAGCCCTTCGCTTTCTCCTGTAACAGCGGACGCTATATTTCAAGACGTGCAAGCACTTGGCCTATGAATACACCGATGGGGCTATAGCTCAGTTGGTAGAGCGCTGGAATCGCACTCCAGAGGTCCGGGGTTCGAATCCCCGTAGCTCCACTCCGCCTGACAAGGCACACCCTCGCTTCAACACCGGTGGCGGTGAACGGGCGGGGGTTTTCTTTTTCCACTCGGCACCGAAACTCTAACATCCCTCTACGAAACGTTTAACGTTAAACGTTTTAACGTTGATATATACGCGGGATAGCCCCTGAGCCACGCACGCGGGTTCTGCCTCGGATCCCGCTGCCCCACGCTTAGCCCACAACACCGAACCCAAAACGCACGACGCGCCAACGCACAGCGGCTACACGTAGAAGAAATACAACACACTCGTCGAGACGGTCACGAAGAGGATCGACAGCACGCTCCCGGCCTTCAGATAGTCTTTCACCTCATACCCGCCGGGGGTCATGAGCAAGGCGTTGACGTGATGGGTCGGCAGAATGAACGAGTTGGCCGCACAGAGCCCCACCTGCAGCACGAGCACATCGGAAGGCAAGCCGCCCACGCCGACCATCTCCAACACCAGCGGCACCATGAGGACCGTCGCCGCCACGTTGGACATCGTGAGCGAAAAGACCGTCATCAGCACCCCCAGGGCGAATAGAATGAGGAACGGGTGCAGTCCCTTGATGGCCCCCACCAGATTCTCCGCAATGAAGGCCGCCGCCCCGGACGTTTCCATCGCAATGCCAATCGGAATGAGGCCCGCGATCAGGAAGATCACCTTCCACTCCACTGCCCGGTAGGCCTCCTCGATGTTCAACACCCCCCCGAGCACCATGGCCAGGGCTCCCGTCAGAAATCCCATCGAAATGGATGCGTCAAGCGCCAGCACCAATCCGATCGCCCCCACAAAACTCCCCGCCGCCACCCAGGCCGTCTCGGGCTTTTTGGCTTCGTAATCCAGCGGCGTAACGGTGATGTAGTCGTCGCTGTCCGCAAAGAACTGAAGGTTTTCCCATCGCCCCTGCAACACTAGCGTGTCCCCGGCCTGGATTTCGCGGTCGGCCACCTCTTCCTCCACGACCTGACTGTCGCTGAAGAAGAGAACCACCTGCGTGTTGTGCTTCTCCCGGAGCTGGAGCTCGCGCACCGTGTTGCCCACGAGCTGCGACCGCGCCGGGATCACAACCTCCAGGTACCCCTCGCTTGCATTCGACGAGGTGTCTTTTATTCCCTCCTCTTTCGGCTCCAGGTCGTACGCCTCCACAAACCGGTCTACGTCGTCACTCTGCCCCCGCACGATAATGTACTGCTCCGCTTCGAGGCGAAACTCTTCCCAGATGTCGTGGTCGGTGCCGTCATCGCCGTAGACCTTGAGGAGGTTCAGATTGAACCGAGCCCCCATCTCGGACTCTTCGACCGACCGCCCCACGAGGGCACTGTCGGCAGGCACGCGAAGCGTGAAGACGGTATCGGACAGGCCCCATACATTCAGAAGCTTCTTTCCGGCCGCGGCCTCTTCGGTGGCTTCGCTCGCGGTGGGCAGGACGTAGGGCCCAAGCGCGAAGAAGTACAGGATGCCGGTTACCAGCAGCACCCCCCCAATCGGAAACACCGCAAAGAGCCCAAAGGGCGAAAGCCCCTGTGCCGTCAGCAGGTCGTTGAGTACGATGAGGGAGCTGGTGCCCACCATCGTGAGCGTACCGCCCAGCAGCGCCGAGAAGCCCATCGGCATCAGCAGACTGGAAATGGGAATCTTCTCCCGCTTCGAGATGCCCGTCATGACGGGGAGAAAAAGCGCCGCCGCGCCGATGTTCTGCATGAACCCGGACATGACGCCCACCGTCACCGAAACGGTGGAGAGAATCCGCCGCTTGCCGGTGCCGGCCACCTGCAGGATGAAGCTGGCAATTTTTTCCGTCACCCCGGCTCGATGGAGTCCGCGTCCCATGATCATGACGGCGATGATGGCCATCACGGCGTTGCTCGCAAACCCGGAGCGGGCCTCCGCGGCGGTAATGCTCCCGGTCCAGACCAGCGCCAGCATCGCCAACAGGGCCACCACGTCGATCCGCACCACCTCGGTCACGATGAGCACCACCGTGACGGCGAGAATTCCAAGGACGAGTTCCATACAACTGTGTCGCAGGAGCTGAACGAGCAGCAAGGCAATGAATGGGCATGGTATAGAAGGACTGCCCAATGCTTCCGGTCTCCCCGCGAAAATGCCGTTTGATTTCTGCGTCGGACGCCCTCTCCGTAGGGAGACGCCCGACGCCGTCCCCCGAGGTTCTCTGGCATCGTACATGCGCCGGTTCGTACAAACAGCCGTCCGGGCCGCCGGTACATTTTGTCCCTTTTTCCTCTTCGATTCCGTTTCCCAACCACCTCGTCTTGCCATGCTTGCCCTCAACGATATTCTCCTCGCCCGCGACTTCTCGTCGGTCTCGGACCGGGGCCACGCTGCACGTCCTGCACGCCGAGGTACTACGTGATGCCGACCGCTCGGGGGATCACCCTACCCCGACGACGGACGTGGACGCGTTGCGCGAGGACCTGAAGCGGACGAATACGGGCACGGCGCCCGCCGTCGACGCGGTGGAGGTCGTGGAGGTCGCCCGCCTCGACATTTCACCCGGCCCGGCCATCCTCAACTACGCCGCGGAGACGGATGTCGACCTCATTGTGATGGGCACCCACGGGCGACAGGGCGCCCGGCGCTTGCTGATGGGGAGCGTGGCCGAGGAGATGATCCGCCGGGCCGACCGACCGGTGCTCACGGTCCGCGGCCGGACGGAAAACAATTCTTCCGGGTCGGTGGCCCCCCTCCGACGCATCCTGGTCCCCGTGGACTTTTCCGACTATTTCCGTGCGGCGCTGCGGACGGCGTGACACTGGGCCGCCCTCTACGGCGCGTCGCTCGACCTGCTGCACGTGGTCGAGGAGGACCTGCACCCCGCCTTCTACGTCGGGGGCGTCAAGTCCATCTACGACGCGGTGCCCGACCTTGACAGTAAGGTGCGCACCAAGCTGAAGACCTTTTCCGACGAGCTTGATGACAGCACCGGCGAGATCCGCACGCACGTCCGCACTGGGTCCGTGGCCGACGGCATCACCGCCTTCGTCGAAGAGCACGACGTGGACCTCGTGGCCCTGTCCACCCACGGGCGCACCGGCCTGGAGCGATTCTTCCTCGGCAGCGTGGCCGAAAAGGGGGTGCGGCACGTGCCCTGCCCGGTGCTCACTGTGAAGGCGTTCGGGCGGTCGCTGACGACCGATCCCCCTGCCTCGGAGTCCTCTGCCGCGTAGCCCACTCGTCCTCCGTCGTGTCCTACTGCAGCGTCAACCGTCAATGTACACGCTTCCCTGCCTTATACTTTCAGCAGAATCCGTGAGGGTGTGGCTCGTGCCCACGGATACTGGGCATCCTCACGCAATACGCATTACGCGCCCTGATTGGAAGCGAGGAAGTGCCTTCGGGGTGCAATACGCATCGTCAGTCGATCAGTACCACCGGACGGTTCTCTTTCTTCCCTTCCGTATACATAATCAGCGTTGACACTGCACTACGTCGCCTCGTCCCGACTGCTGTGATTCACCTTCCGCGCCTTCTGTTTCCCACCGACGGCTCCGAGTGTGCCGAGCGGGCCCGTGTCCACGCCGTCGGCCTCGCCCACCGCTTCGACGCCGATCTGCACGTCGTCCACGTGGAGGAACGGGATGTCGAGCTGTCGGACGTCATCGACATCCGGGAGGCCGACATACTGGCGGACCTCCACCCTCCACTGCCCGACGACGCCCCGGTCCCCGTTTCGCGCATCCACGAGCACACCGTGGTCCACCGTGCCGCCGCCGACGGCATTCTGAGCTACGCCGCGGAGCATAACACCCCCCTCATCGTGCTGGGCACCCACGGGCGGCGCGGCGTGCAACGGCGCGTGCTGGGGAGCGTAGCGGAAGAGATCGTCCGCCGTGCCCCCGGGCCCGTCCTCACCGTCGGGCGAGGGGCGCCCGCGTCGCCCCCGACAGACCACCCCCTGCTCGTGCCGGTCGACTTTTCGGAGCACCAGGAGCGCCTGCTCGCCCACGCCCGCCTCCTGGCCCAGGCCCTCACGGAGCGGGCCGCTTCTCTCCGCGACACCGGGCTCGACGTGCAGGTGGAGGTGCGGCACGGCCCCCCGCCGACGAAATTCTCACCGTCGCCGACGACCTGGACGCCGCCCTCCTCGCCATCGCCACCCACGGTCGCGCCGGCGTCGAACGCATGCTCATGGGCAGCGTGGCCGAAACGGTCCTCCGCGGCGCTCCAACAGGCCCTGTACCTCGCCGGGTCGTTCGGGGCCTCCCTGCACGTCGGAAGTGTCACGGGGCTGCCCGCGTCAACGATCCGAGGCGTGCTGTCCCTAATCGATTCTCCCTCGTCTCCCCCCACCGTCGCGGCGTCCCTGACGGGGCCGCACGTATCGACGGCAGACGTTCAGCGCGCCGTCGACGCCCTCGGGCCCACGCTCATCGTGACCGATACGCCGCCGAATCACGCTCCCGTGCCCTGTGATTCTCCTTCGTCCCCGGCCCCCACCGGACGTCTCATCCGCGAAATCGAGCGAGGTGTGCCATCGACCCGTCTGACTGTCGCGCGCCCTCGCGGTCTCTCCCCAGCAGAAATCTCGGAACGGCCTTCATGCCCGAGTTCGCGTTCTCCGACTCGCCGTCCCAATGATGACCCCTGCCCACTGGCACCTGATGCTGAGCCCCATTCCCCTGCTCGGCCTTGCCGTCGGCGCCCTGCTTCTCACCTACGGCGTCTGGTAGCGCCACGGCGAGGTCCAGCGGACCGGCCGGCCTGCTCGGCTACACGGCCCCCCTGGTCGGCAAAATTAATCCCCCAGAGCTGCGAGGGGCGACGGTGTCGTCCGTGGAAGCCGGTTCCTCCTCCGCGGATGAGGCCGAAGCGAGGAGAGGCGAGGACGAATACGAGGAGTGACGGCCCGCCATGGCGACCGTGCCCCCCTGGATTACCGATGAGAACGTCCGAGCGCTCAGAAAACGCAGTCTAAGTCGCTTCCGTTTTCCAGTGGATCGCCATTGCCCAGGCTTCGGAGCTGGTCAAGGGAGGCAAGAGTGGGACCAGAGGAGGGGCGAAATGATGCAGCGATTGATCTGGTCTGGAGAGACCACCATGAAGCGGAAACGGTGAACTCTCGCACATAGAAAGGGTATCACCATTTTGGAGCCATAATAAACCGCCCGCCAAACGCACTTTCCAAGAGGGCTGCCCGATGACTTCGATTACCCTGAAAGGACTTCCCGACGATCTGAAGGCCCGCCTTGAGGAGATCGCCGACCGGGAGCGGCGCAGCCTCAACCAGCAGGCGATCCTGCTTCTGGAGCGGGCAGTCCGGGAGAACCCGTCCAGCTTCGGATCGGCCTACCGGCGCTTTCGCGAAAAGCGCGGGCCCTCCCCCCTAAAGGAAGGGGACCTGAACGACCTGCGGAGCAAAGAAGAGGGCCGCGAGGTCGATCTGTAGTCGTTCTCTCAAGGCCGGTTTTCTCATCTCTTCGGTTCCTTCTCGATGATTCGCTACCTGCTCGATACCAATATCGTAAGCGAGCCGGCAAAGCCCGAGCCCTCCAAGGCGGTGCTCTCGCGGCTTCGCGAGCGGAGTGGGGAAGTGGCTCTTCCTCCTCCCTCCATAGCTTGGCATGAGCTGATCTACGGGGCGAGGCGGATGAGCAAGGGGCGCCGGCGGGACTACCTGCTGGACTATCTTCGGGACGTTCTCCGGCCCTCGATGCCAATCTTGCCCTACGACGAGGCAGCTGCCCACTGGCACGGCCGGGCCCGTGCCCAACTGGAGAAGGAGGGGCTCCCGACGCCCTTCGCCGACAGGCAGATCGCGGCAGTTGCCGCGACGGAAGACCTGACGCTCGTGACCCAGAACGTGTCGGATTTTGAGCCTTTTGCTGAACTGGAGGAAGGGATTCGGGTCGAGAACTGGTTTGCGGAGTAGGCCATCCTACCGCTGGCGAGAACGCAGTCTAAGTGGCTTTATCTTTCGTTCGATTTGCGGACACACGCTGCATCACACGGGCTCAGACCTCGACCTATGCATGTATAGACACAGAGAAGGCCTGCCCGACGAAGTCAGGCAGGCTCCGTTCCTGCTTTTCGCCCATAAGTTGGGTGCCTCTTACTGCTGCTTCTTATAGCGCTGAACAGCCATGTACTCGCGCAGCACCTTGTTAATTCGGCTTTGGTATCCACTTCCCTCAGCTCGAAAGAAATCCAGAATATCTGAGTCCAGGCGGATCGTGATACGCTCCTTCTCAGCTGAAGGCATCACGAACGTCGCGGCCTCAAACCACTCATCGTCAAGCAGAAACGCGTCCGGATCGTCCTCTACAGCCTCGTGAATCTCCTCGTCCGTCAGGCTTTCGAGCCGATCCCAGTCGGTTCTACTCTCTGCCTTTTTTGCTTCCTCCAAAGTGACTCTCGTAACGTCGTCGCCCATCTGTATCTGCCCTCCTTGCGGAAATTAAGCGTATGGTGTCGCTGCGCCACGTAAACACGACGATTATCAGTTCTCCTGACCAATGATCCGGAGTTAGTTCCCCTGGTATTGGCCCAATTGCACCTTTTCTTAACTCGCCATCTTCTTCACGCGTCCGATCCTCTATGAAATGGGGACCCGTGAATACTTGGACAGCGTCGATAAAATCGACGCTGTGATTCTCAATATTTAACTCCCTCTTATCGTCGTCCCATTCGAATCCTGCAGGTTTTTGATTTATATTCTTTTATTGGTTTTTTGTGGTACTCTCTTATTGAGATGATCATTTTAATAATACCTATATTTTGTCTTAAAAATGTATCGCTACTCAATCGAGTTGCACGCCAATCAACCTCATATTTGGCAGAGGGGAGACACCAGCACATTCGCAACTGATCAATCCAAGCAGTGCTCTCCCCTCTTTGATATGTGCATACGGCGGTGCATACGATTTGTTTCGATTGATCGCAGGGGGCGAGCATGGAGACAGAGGGTTTGTACCTGACAAGAAATGGACCCTTCGGGCGCTGAGAAGTTGCGTGCCGCTGCAAGAGACGCCACTGGGTCACCTGAGACGGCACCGATAATAACCGATAATCCGGCCTTATTGGTTGTCAAAATCGGAGGCCGTGGCTTTGCCTGCGCCCATCCGCCTGGCAAACGCCTCCTGAGACCTCTCCAGCTCGTATCGAAGCCGTTGGACTCAACCCGGCGTCCATTCGCGCGGAGATTCTGCCCACGGGGGCGTCGGTGCCCACAGCGGGTATGCCCTTTGGTGATGAGGCCCTTACTGATACGTGAATGGATTTCCACCGATCTCTGTGGGATTATGAGATTAACCGCAGCACGCGCTACTGTTTTCGCGACGTATCGCCTTTTCCCAAAGAGACGTGCATCCCGACGGCTGTCGCGGATTGCCTCCATCCAGACGGCCACTTCTTCAAGGCCGAGGGGTGTGTTCTGTCGTTTCGCTGCAGTTTTCTGTTTGTGCAGCATCCGGTATCTAATCTCATAAAGGCACACAGATCGGTAAAGACGATACCGACTGGTAGCAGACCACGGTCTAGGAAATCTGTGTAGGGGTATGGGATTATCCGCAGGACGGAACCGTCCCCGAAGTAGCGTCGGGCCGCCGGACCGACACGAGGAGTCGCACCGACACAAAGAGTCGCACCGACGCAGAGAGCCGGGTCACCCCAGGGACGAGCCCGGCCTAGCAACCTGTTGCACATTGGAATTTGGATGTTCGTCCGGACGAATTTCTGCGGTGATTCGCACCCCGACAGTCAAATATTC
>PXUA01000008.1 GCA_003022435.1 Bacteroidetes bacterium SW_9_63_38
AGTCCCACGGCATGGGCCGGATGCATGTAGCGCGCCTCCTGAAGGGCACCAAACCGGGAATGTGAAAAGCCGTCCGAGTTTTGTCATGTACTGAGGTCGGAACCCCCTCGCTTTCACATCCATATTCTCTTGTCGACCTGGCACTGCCCCAGGTTTTTGGGTTTTGAAGAGCACTACTCCACAGATAACGATTCATCACACACTCTGCGTGACGACTGCCGCGCCTGACCTCGGCGGCCTGGCTCCCTTCCAGTTCGGAAAGCATCGTCTCCGCGGCGCTTTTTCTCCTCCCGGCATCTGCCCTATGCGTTCTCGTGGATTCTTCTCCCGCGCGCTCACGTGGCTCCGTGCGCTCGCAACAAATATGTACTTCTGGGGGGGACTGCTGGTGCTCTCCGGCATTAGCTTCGGCGCGTATCTTCTCGTAGATGCCGTCGTCATGCCCTCCTACACCCGCCACAATGTTTCGACCACGGTTCCAAACGTGGAAAACGTGCCGTTTTTACGGGCCAAGAGACGCCTTCAGCAACAGGATCTGAAGGTGCAGCGTCAAATCGGCCGCTACAATCCAAACGTCGATACCGGCATCGTGGTGGACCAGACGCCGCTCCCCTCAGCCCAGGTCAAGCCCGGCCGACGGGTGTACCTCACAGTGAACGCCGGTGAGGTACCCATCGTTCAGGTTCCAGACGTGCGGGGCATGTCGGTCCGAGAGGCCGAAAATCGGATCTCCTCGGCGGACCTAGAGGTCGACACAATACAGAAGGACTCCATTCCGTCTCCGTACGCCAATACTATCACGGAGCAGGAACCGGTGCCGGGCGACTCTCTGGAAGAGGGGAGCTCGATTGACCTCTGGTACAGTACGGGACTCGGCGACACTGAGGTGGCCGTCCCGAACGTCGTGGGCCTGTCCGTCGCAGAGGCCGAACGATTTCTGCTCCAGAACGAGCTTCGGGCCGTCCTCGTCGATACGACTGCGGCTGCGGAGGATGCCTCGGAGCCGTCTCCAGACGCTGCTGCCCGCGACTCCCTGAAGCAGCACCTTTATATTCGCCAGCAGGCCCGGACGCCCGGCGACAGTGTCCGCGCGGGGACCGAGGTACGCCTTTACACGACTCCGAATGCGGAGAAGGCCGCCCGCCTCCGGCGAAAAGCCAAACAGGCCGCGTCGTCCTCCGACAATCCCACTGAATGAGAGGAGCGTTCGTCAGTCCTCAACGGACACCGAGAAATCCCCGTCGGTCGCTACAATGACCTCCTCCCGGTGCTTCGTCTGCAGGAGCCGCCCGGTGTAGTCGGGCTGAATCGGGTACTCGCGATGGCCGCGGTCGATGAGCACGACAAGTTGGATGGACTGCGGGCGGCCATATTGGAGAACGGCGTCGAGTGCTGCCCGAGACGTGCGCCCTGTAAACAGGACGTCGTCCACGAGAATGACATCTCGCCCCGTTACGTCGACATCGTGCGACGGAGTAGACGACTCCTCACCCGTGTGATCGTCCCGAAACGGCGTCACGTCCAGCCCATACGGCGTGAGAACTTCGTCCTCGATCTCGTTGATTTCATCGACTAGCGTCTCGACCAAAGGCACTCCGCTTTCGCGAATGCCAAACAATTCAAGGGTATCAGCCCCGCGATTTCGCTCCACAATTTCGTAGGCGAGACGGCGAAGCGTGCGACGCACGCGCGCCGGAGACATGATGAGTGTTCGACCCATATCGCCGTTCCTGCTGTCGAATCTGTGTGAGTGGGGGCCACCCAGCGTCTGTGATGAATCTACGGAACGGCAGCCCGAAAGTGAAGCTCAGTTCGCGGCCGGGTTCGATTCGGACCTCGGTGCCGTGGTCACACTGCCCGTCCCATTGGTCCGCCCCACGTCGTCCGGATCTTCAAGCTCGCCGGCAATGGCCTCGAAGGCATCGGTGCTCGTCACCAACCCCCGCACGTGGCCCTCCGTGCGTGTGAACGCAATTTCCTGCTGCTTTTCCTGAAGCCGATCGATGAGGTCGCTGATGGGCAACTCCGGACCGACCCATACGACGGGCTCAGCGATGTCGGTGAGCCGGAGGACCCCCTTCCTGAGCTCCGGCAGGGCCTGAAACACGGTCGTTATGTAGAGGGTGCCGTGGACATTTTTCCAGTCGGTTTGGAGGAGCGGGTACCGATTGAAGGGCTGGGCTCGCATCCGGTTGAGGGTATCGTCGAGCGCATCGTCGGTGCGGAGCGCCACGACCTCGGACCGCGGGACCATGATGGAGCGTACGGGCATCTGCTCAATGTCGACAGCGCGCAGAATCTCGGCTCGTCGCTCCTGCGATAGATTGGCACGACTAAGGACCTCCCCGATTTCTCGCCGCACCGCACTCACGCCAACCGGCTCCTCCGCATCGGCGGTTTCTTCGTCCGTCCACGACCGCTGCACCTCTACCCCGAACAGCCGGAGGGTTGCCTTTGTAAGACCGTCTCTGACCATCATAAACGGGTAGGCCACCGTCGTCCAGGCGTGAAGTGCCCACGCTGTACGCTGCGCCACCTGTCGCGGCCGCTCCACACCGAGGTACGTGGGCATCTGCTTCCCCCAGATCTTGTGGATTAGGTTGATCAGGACGATGCCCACAACGACCGAGATGCCGTGCCCTACGACCTCGGAGGTCCCAAACAGGGCAAACAGCGGACGAAGTAGCTCAGTGAAAGCCGGCTCCGCAACCACTCCAAGTAAGATGCTCGAGGTCGTAACCCCGAGCTGGCAACCCGTCAGGTAGATTTCGAGCTGGTCCGTAATCTCTCGCGCCCGCTCTATTCTCAGCGGGTCGTCGGCCGGGTCCAGCTGCGGTAGACGCGTGAGCGCAAACTCGGTGACGACGAAAAACGCGTCGGCACTGGTGAGAAGAATGCTCCCAATAATCCGAAGTCCGGTCTCGAAGAGACTCATCAAGGGGCTGACACCACACTCATTCAGCGAGTATGTGCCCTCTTTCCGACCCCCCCGAGAATCAGCAGGTCTCCTCCTCGTCTTTTCCATGCGCGTCGGCTGTCATGCCGTCGTTTCTTCCGGGTCTTCTTCTTCCTCATCTGCCCGATTCGGGCAGTCGTCGCGCATGCAGTGGCCGTACATGTTCAGCGAGTGGTGCTTGATGTCGAACTCGTAGATGTCGGCCACCATCTCCTGGATGCTCTGCAGCCTGGGATCGCAAAACTCAAGGAGCTCGTTGCAATCCATGCAGATGAGGTGATCGTGCTGCCAGTAGCTGTAGGCCCGCTCGTACTTGGCCTGGTTTTTTCCAAACTGGTGACGCACCACCAGATCGCACTCCAGTAGCAGTTCGAGCGTGTTGTAAACCGTGGCCCGACTGACGCGCGTCCCGTCCTGCTTGAGCCGTACGTAGAGCTCGTCGGCGTCGATGTGGTCATCGGTCTGGTAGATCTCCTCCAGCACGGCGAAGCGCTCCGGCGTTTGCCGCTTGTTGCGCTTCTTCAGAAACGCCTGAAAGATGGACCGGACCTCGTCGATCTTCTGTTGGGGCAGCGTCGACATGCAGGCCAGAGGAGGGATCGGTGACACGAACACGGAGACGGAGAGGCACGCGCCTCCACAATCCAGGCGCGCTCTTCAATTCAGATGAACCGGTGCTTGAAACGGGGGTTCCACATCTGCCGCTTGCTCCAAACAGCCCCCAGTGTCCAGTTGCGGACATCTGGATCTCCGGGTCCGTAGCGGGCCGTGAACGAGGAAGGCGTTCCGACCTCCCCCTCAGGCATCGGCGGCGTCGAGCAGGCCCTCCACGTCGGCCCGAATGGTCCGGTGCAGATCATCGATCGTGCGGGTCCCGTCCAGGCACCGGATCCGGTCGGGATACTGCTCGGCGAGCGCCTCGTACCCGTCTACGACCCGCTTGTAGAAGTCTGCCCCGGCCTCCTCCATTCGGTCCGGATCGGCCTCCTCGGCGGCCCGTCGGGCCCGGGCCGTCTCCGCGTCTACCTCCACCAGGAACGTCCGATCCGGCACGAGGTGCCCCGTCACACGCTCATGGAAGGAGGCCAGCCAGTCCAGATCGGCCACGCCCCACCCTGCGCCCTGATACGCCGTCGTCGAGTCGTAAAAGCGATCACAAATAACAACCTGTCCCGCCTCCAACGCGGGACGAATCTGTTCGGTCACCAGCTGAGCCCGGGCGGCCGAGAAGAGAAGCAACTCGGCAAACGGGTCGACGTTCAATGAGGAGTCGAGCAGTAGGGATCGCACTCGTTCCGAAAACGTCGTGCTTCCCGGCTCATGGACGAGCACCGTCTCGCACCCCTGTTCCTGGAGGGCCTCCTCCAGGAGCTGTGCCTGTGTGCTCTTTCCACTGCCGTCGATGCCTTCGAAAGTAATCAGGACCATGTTGAAACGGGTCCGTCCGGGGACTGTGCAAGAAATAGACGCTTCGTTTCAAGAAAGAATCTCTCACACGGGGATAATTGTTGCAACTGCTTTCGTGATCGCCTTATAATGCACAAGGGTATCGTGGAGGTTTCCGCTCCTGTTCCACCCGCGCGTTCTGACGAACCAGGCTCTAGCGCGAATATGAGCACTTTTGATTTCGGCTTCGATGATTTTGAGGATTCTCCCCGCGAGGGTCACCTCAAAGAACTCGTGGCCGCCTATGAGGATGACCCGTCCTCGTACTTCGATTCCGGAGATCTGGAAGACATCGCGTCCTTCTATTTCGAAGACGGCCGCATGGAAAAGGCCCTGGACGTTATCGATCATCTGATTGAGTTGCATCCGCATCAGTCGGACGCGTGGATGCGCCGGGGCATCCTTCTCAACAACCTAGGCCGTCCCGAGGAAGCGCTGGAGGCGTACGACCGGGCGCTGGACCTCAGCCCCGCCGACGCCGAAACGCTCATCAACCGCGGCATTACGCTCGACAGCTTGGGCCGCACGCAGGAGGCCCTGGAGGCCTACGAAGAGGCCCTCTCCATCAACCCGTTCCACAGCGAGGCCCTATTTAACCGGGGGGTGACTCTGGAGCGGGCCGACCGCCTGGAGGACGCGGCAGAGGCGTTCGAACAGTGTGCCGAAGCCGACCCCGAGCATCCGGAGGTGTGGTACGAACTCGGCTACTGCTACGACCGGCTCGGCCGCAACGAGGAAAGTGTCGAGGCCTACGACCGGCATATCGACATCGAGCCGTACTCCCAGGACGCGTGGTACAACCGTGGGATCGTTCTCAACCGCATGGAGCGATTCGAGGACGCCGTCTCGAGCTACGACATGGCCATTGCCATCCAGGACGACTTCGCCTCCGCCTACTACAACCGCGGCAACGCCCAGGCTAACATGGGCGCCCTCGACGACGCCATCGGGAGCTACGAGCGCGTGCTCGACCTCGAAGGTCCGGACGCCGCCACCTATTACAATCTGGCGCTCGCGCACGAGGAAAAAGGCCGCTTCGACGCCGCCCGCCGCTACTACGAGAAGGCCCTGGACCAGGAGTCTACCTACCCGGAAGCCTGGTACGGGCTCGGTTGCTGCTTCGACGCGCAGGGGCAGTCCGAGGAAGCGCTCGAATGCTTTCGGTACGCCCTCACGTTGCGGAGCGAGGAGCCGAAATTCTGGAAAGCCCGCGCCAACTGTGCCTACAAGGCACACCGGTTCGACGAGGCGCTCAGCGCGTACCGGCGGGCCGTAGACCTCGACGAGTCCGACGAGAATGCCTGGGTTGGCTACGCGGAGACCCTGCTCGAAAAGCAGAAGCCCCAAGAAGCCCTGGAGGCGTACCGGCAGGCCCTGGAAATCGCCCCAAACCGTGCAGGAACGTACTTCCGGCAGGCGAAGGCGCTAATGGCCCTGGGTCGGCCCGAAGAGACGATTCGGACCCTCAAGACAGCCTTTCGCCTCGACCCGACGAAAAAGGACGATTTCCGCCGGGCCTATCCCGACCTCTACCAGAACGACCGCGTACGTCAGCTTCTCGACCTCGACCAGACGTAGTCTGCCGGGTGGCTCCCTGAGCACATCCTCCTGCGGTCGGCTGCTCTCACGAATGCGCGAAGCCCGGATCCGAGCGCGTGCACGTTCCGATTCCGCACTTTCCGACGGTCTGCAACTATTCCTACGTCCCAAACGGTCTCTCCTTGAATGCCCTCGTCGCTCGCTGCCCTCGTCCGGAATCTGCTCTATGGACTCTTGATGGGCGGGGCCGACGTGATCCCCGGCGTGAGCGGCGGCACGATGGCCCTCATCGTGGGCATTTATAAACAACTGGTCGGGGCAATCAGCTCGGCGGTGTCGCTGGGGCTGGCGTGTCTTCGCCTGGACGCAGACGTCGTCCGCACCCACGGGGCCGCCGTTCCCTGGCGGCTCGTCCTTCCGCTGGCCACCGGCATTGGACTTGCCATTGCCGTCGGTGCTCACGTCATCCCCGCCCTGATGACGACCTACCCCGAGCAGATGCGCGGGCTGTTTCTGGGGCTGGTCGGGGCCTCCTTGCTCATCCCGGCCTTCCGCATGCAACGTATGACGGCTCTGCACGGGGTTCTCGGTGCGGGCGCGGCCGCACTCGCGTTCTTCCTCACCGGCCTGCCGGTGCTCGACGCCGCCGATCCAAGCCTCCTCCGTGTCTTTCTCTCGGCCGCCGTTGCAATCTGTGCGATGATTCTTCCCGGCGTGAGCGGGGCCTTTCTGCTGGAGGCACTGGGCATCTATACCCCCACCCTCACCGCCCTAAAAGCCCTCGACGGGCCGTTTGTGATCACGTTCGTAGCGGGCGCGGCAGTGGGCTTGAGCGCGTTCGCCATGCTCCTCGACTGGCTTCTCACGCACCTGCACGACGCCACGATGGCCGTCCTCATCGGCCTCATCGCCGGAGCTCTCCGATCCCTATGGCCGTACGTGGGCGCTCATCGGACTCTTCAGTTCCCGACGGCTGGAGATCCGATCGGATCGGTGATCAGTCTCTGCATCGCGGGCTTCGCAACCGTCCTGCTCCTGCTTTGGTGGGAACGCACTCCTTCCGCAGACCCAGTTTCCTCCCGTCCTTAACCGTCGCACTCGCACTCGTCGTCTTCGCTCCCGAATGCGTCTCGTCCTCCTGTGCTGTGCGGCGACCCTCCTTGCCCTCCCGATGGGGTGTGGCCCCGCGCCTCGCGCGTCCGGTGGGAACGATGCCTTATCCGTCGACTCCCTCCGTGCCCAAAACGCCCGACTGCGCGACCGAAACCAGGACCTCCGCGACTCGCTCCAGCTTCGTGAGGACATCGAGACCGGACAGTACTACCGGACTCTTCGCACACTGAAGGATCGTCTTGCACGACTCACCTACGAGGTACAGCTTTTGCGGAAGGGCGGCTTGACCGTCACAGTCCTCCCCGTCGACTCGCTCTTTGCGTCTGCCGGTACCAACGTAGATTCCTCCGGTGCTGCGCAGCTGGAAGCGCTTGCTCAACAGCTCGAAAGCACCTATCCGAACCGCACCGTGCGGGTGGAAAGCCACGCCGACGCCGCAGGGCTGGGTGATGCCTTGAAGAAAGAATTCGATTCGAGCTGGGAGCTTTCGGCGGCCCGCGCCACGACAATCGTCCACCGACTGGTCGCCCTCACGTCGATGGACCGAAGCCAGTTCGAGGCGGTCGGTTATGGCGCCAGCCGTCCCCGCGCCTCCAACGATACGCCCACTGGACGCCGTCGCAACCGCCGGGTGCGCATCGCCGTGCTCCCCCACCCGCACGACTACACTCGTCCCTTCCAAACCACCTGGTAACCCCTCTCGGCTCATGAAACGGATCCTGACCCTCGGCGGCGTAACCGTCGGCGTCTTCCTTGCGGGCCTTGTCCTCTGGGTGGTCTGGGCGAGCACGGGCCGCCTCTCCGAGGACGCCCTCGTTCAAACCAAGCGCTACGACGCCGCTTCCCCGCAGTCTCCGCCGGACACCCTCGCGGTCACGACGTACAACGTCGGCTACCTCTCCGGCATGACCAATAACGAACCAGTGGTGCGGTCCGACTCGCTGTTGTCCACCAATCTAGAACAGGCCCTTGCGCTCCTTCGGACCGCCGACCCGGACATCAGCGCATTTCAGGAAATCGACTACGGGGCCGCCCGCTCCGGCTACGTGCAGCAACTGGATACCATTGCCCGTCGGCTCGGCTACGCCGCGGCGGCCCAGACGGTCAACTGGGACGAGCGGTACATTCCGTTTCCCTATGGCCGCCCGGCCGTACACTTCGGGCGCACTGTCTCCGGCCAGGCCGTTCTCAGCCGCTATCCCGTTCAGGATCACGCCCGGAGAGTACTCGCGCGCCCACCGCAATGGATCGGGCGCGATGCCTTCTACCTTGACCGCCTTGCCCAAATCGCCCTTCTGGACCTCGGCGGGCACCCCCTCTTTGTCGTCAATGTCCACCTGGAGGCGTTCGATCAGGACACCCGTGAAAAGCACGCCCGCGAGGTCCGTGCCTACTACGACCGGCTCGCCCAGACGAACGTGCCCGTCCTCCTGCTCGGCGACTTCAACAGTGAGGGAATCGGTTCGGCGACGACCCCCGCCTCGCCCGACAGCACTCTCCACACGCTCCTGCACGACACGGCATTACGGGCCGTCCTTTCCGATAGTGTGCGTGCCGCAGTGACGCCGTCGGCCACCTATCCAGCCAACGCCCCGGCCCGTACCATCGACCACATTTTCTACCCGCCGAGTTTCTTCCGAGTCGTGAATCAGGAAATCGAGTGCGGCGCGCCCGCGCCGCCGTCCGACCACTGCGCAGTGACAGCATCGCTGCGACTCGTGAGCGCGGCAACCTGGCCGTCGCCGGAGACACTTCCGCCCATCGACACGCTTCTCACCAAGTGATTGTCCCCATCCCCCTTCTCCACTCACTCGAACTCAGCCACTATGCTGCGGCGGGCGTCCGCTCCGGCTCCTCGGACTCTTTCTCCGACCAGTCGGTTGCCTCCGCGATGCGCTGGCACTGCTGACACCGAATGTCGCGCTCGCGGCTGTCGTAGCAGGGCCGCGCGCTCCAGGGCCGCATCGTGTGCGCGTCCGGCAGCTCCAACTGTGCCGCTGTCACGTCGGCCAGCGCCTCGATGAACTTGGGATGACTGTTGAGGCCCGGCATCACTTCATAGTGCTCCGGAATGGGTTCGCCTTCTTCCTCCAGATCCTCCGGAATTTCGATGGCCAGTTCGTAACTGGTCTCGATGTGGTCGGTCACAAACGCCACCGGAATCACGAGCACGTCTTCGCCCTCCTCCGCCAACTCCGCCACCGTTTCATCCGTCGGGGGTTCCAGCCACTTCGACGGCCCCACCTTGCTCTGGAACGCGGTGCTGAACTCGTGGTCGTGCCCGCGGTGCTCCATCAGATGCTTCACCGTCGAGTGGACGAGGCAGCAGTACGGGTCGCGCCGGTCTTGCATTTCGTTGAGCGGCGTGCCGTGCGCGCTGAATAAAAAGTGCACGTCGTCGCGCACCTCCTCCGGAAAGCGTTCCAGGCCCTCGTCGATGCGCTCACTGAGGGCCTTCAGGTACTTTGGGTACGTGGCGTACTCGAACACGAAGGATGTGGGCCACTCCGGCATCTCGCCCGCCTTCTCCATCTCGTACCACTCCACGAGCGATGCCCCGGTGGTCGTCTTGGAGTACTGCGGGTACAGCGGCAGGAGCACGACCTTGTCCACACCGTCGTCCTGCATCTGGGCCACCGCATCCTCGCTGAACGGCTTCCAGTACCGCATGGCCATGTACGTCTTGAACGCCACGCCCATCTCGGCGGCGTACTGCTCGTTGAGCGTCTGCTCCAGATTCTCAGACTGCTCGCGCGTCAGCGGATTGATAGGCGAGCCGCCGTCGTCACTGATCTCCTTGTAGTCCTCGGCCACCGACTTCGATCGGAAGTAGGAAATAATCTTGGAGAAGGCCTGCCGGACACGGCCGCGGGCCTGAAAGTAGACGACCTGCGAGAAGTCGATAATCGCCGGATCCATGAACAGATTGTAGAGGAACGGCTTGACGGCTTCCTCCGAATCCGGCCCCCCGAGGTTAAGCAATACAACTCCCACAGTCTCCCCCTCTTTCACCTCCAGTGTTGAGGAGGGGAAGAACTGCCCGTTCACCATTCTGTTGTCGCTATTGTACTGCTCCTCGTCGTACCGGCGCAGAAGTTCGTACGGCGTCATCGGTCGTGCAGCGCGTTTCGTGTCGGAAGGAATGGAGCGAATATCCCTGGGTCAAACACACAAACCGGACTGAAGACTCGCACCTCCTCCGAATCGTTTCACGTGCGTTGCGGTTTCGGAAAAGACGGCCCATTCCGAGTGACGATTGAGAAGTCAGCCGTAAGGGGGGCCTCTGCATCCTCCCGGATGCCGACGTCCCCGCTCAGACGCTTTCTCCTCCCCCCTGAGACGATCTTTCACTAACACCACCGCACCCTAAGCTCGCATCGCGATCACGCCGGAGGCGGCAATCTGAAGGGCCGATCTTCGATGTTTTAACGCTCCCGATCGTTTTAGAACACGTTCGTTGCGGCCCCGCTCCCATTCGAGGTCAAACGAGTTCGGCGATCGCGAGCCCCATCTGCCGTGCCATCGGCGCCCCGTCCTCTCTTTTCGTTCGCCCGACTTCCAGGGAGACTCGATGTGGGGTTTCCCCTCATTTCTTCCTATACTCTTTCGCGGTCCCATTTGACGCTATCGACGTCCACCTCCGAACCCATCCTTTATGGCTCACACCTACGAAAGCATCGAGGTCGGCGATTCCCACGAGTGGACGCGCGTGGTCACGAAAGAGCACGTGCAAAAGTTCGCTGAGATTACCGGGGACGATAATCCTCTCCACGTTGATGAGGAGTACGCCGCCGAACATTCCCGCTTCGGGCGCCCCATTGCCCACGGTGTCCTGCTCCTCGGCCTCATCTCCAAAGTCCTCGGCCGCGACTTCCCCGGTCACGGCAGCATTGCCGTCGGCATTTCGTGCCGGTTCCTCCGCCCTGTTCCCATCGGGTCCGAGGTCCGCGTGCAAATCAAGGTCTCCGAGAAGATTGAAGACCAGAAGCACGTAAAGGTGCGCACCTACATCTACCGCGACGACCAGATGGTGGTCGGCGGCGAAGGCCGTGTCATTCCGCCGTCGGAGGAGGAAGGAGAACCAGTCATGCCGGGCAGCGAGTAGTCGAACGTTCGTCTCTGAACGGGCGCCCTATTTCGTCGGGAGTTTCAGCGGTCGTCCCTGCTCCACGGTCTCGCCCAGCTTCACCTGGTTGATGATGGCCAGGTCGTCGTCGCTGATCTCGTCCGGGAGCAGCGACCGGTCGATAAATGTGCGGAAGGGTGCCGACCGCGGCGCCGGACGGATCTCCAATCGCGCCGGCTTGACGTTGAGCTTCTCGGCGTCGCGCAGCGCGTCGAAGCCGTACATCGGGCGCTCCAGTTGCGACCGGTAGGCATTGTACTGCTTCGCAGTCGTGAGGCCCTGAAAGTTGTAGACCCGCCCGTCGTAGGCAACAAATGTCGCGAGGTCCCGGAGGGTCTGTCCCTGCTGCGTTTGCGCTTCCGCCAACACCCGCTGGGCGTCCCGTCCATTGATGGTTTCTCTACGCCGCTCGATGACCTTCAGGCCTTTCTGCCCGGCAAACTCTCCCGCGGCGGCCGCCGGAGTATCCTTGTTCGAAATCTTGAACAGCACGTAGGCCTCCTGATCGGGTTGAACCATCGCCACCTGACTGGTCTGGTTCTGCACCGTCCAGCCTCGGGGCACGGGAAACTGGAATTCGAGGTCGGGGTGGTAGAACACGTCGTTCTCCGTGAACCCCTGGCGCGGATTTTCGCCCAGCACGATGTTTTCGATGGCAGCGTAGTAGTCATCCTGGTCGCGCGTATCTGAGGTGCCAGCGACCCTCTTCTCCCACTTCTTCGCAAGTTGAAGGATGGTGTCTTCTCGGTTTCCGGGATCCGGGTGGGTAGACTTCCAGGTCGGAATCGACTGGCCGCTCTGCTCCTGTTTTCGCTTCAGCGACATGAAGAAGTCTGCCCCTTCCGCCGCGTCGTAGCCCGCCATCGTGGCATACTCCACCCCCAGCTGGTCCGACTCGCGCTCGTTGTCGCGGCTGTAACTGAGGGAGAGCAACTGGGCCGCCGAACTTCCCAGCCCCAACACGTTTTTTCCCACATTTCCGCCGAGGGCGGCCTGTCCGGCAATTGCACCTCCGACCAGGATGCCTTTCATAAACCGCTTCTTGGCTGCCTGCTTGGAAGCGTGGCGTCCCGCCACGTGCCCGATTTCGTGGCCGAGCACCACGGCGAGTTGCACCTCATTATTCAGGTGTGCCAGCAGGCTGCGCGTCACGTACACGTACCCGCCCGGCAGCGCAAACGCGTTGATGATGGGACTGTCGAGCACACGAAAGGTGAACTCGGTGTTGCGGAACTTGGGCGGTGTGCTCGGGCGTCGCATGTGGCTCTCGGCCAGCACCTGTTGGGCGACCCGGTCTACGTACTGCTGCAGTTTTTTGTCCTCGTAGATCCCGTACTGCTTCTGAATTTGCTTGTCCGTTTTCGTCCCGAGCTTGACCTCTTCCTTCCAAGAATAAGCATAGGCCCGCTGGTTTCCCGAGATTGGGTTGGTACCGGTCGTCACGCACCCGGTGTTCGCCCCGGCAACAGCGACCAAAACCACTGGCACGAGCAGGCGAATGAGACGCACGCGCTGACGCGTCCAGAAGTGCTGCGGAGAAGCGAGGTCGTTCATTGCTACGACAGAGTTGGGAATACGTGCAATGTTCAGTGAAGCCGGTCTCGTACGGAATACGGCCTCCTTCTCCGCACGAATCGCCCCCCGTCCCGTTCCAGAGACCGCTCCGTCTTCTTCACCCCCCTTCAACGATCCTTACGTCTCTCGAAGAGCTGCAGTAGACCGGATCAGAACGGACTTTGCCTGTTCCAACTCCTCCTCCGTAACCTCCTCTGTCATTCCGTCCTCAATTTCAGTGACGATCTCGTGTCCTTGATCGAGCCGCGCCTGCCCCCCATCGGTGAGGTGTAGCTGCTGAATGCGCCCGTGGTCCGGGTGAGGTGTCCGCTGGAGCAGCCCCTCTTCCTCCAGGCGCGTCACAATGCTGTGCATGGTCTGCGGCGTCACGAAGCAGCGGCGGGCCACCTCGGCGTTGGAGAGCCCGTCTTCCCGCTCCAGGGCCGTGAGGGCCGCGTACTGGGGCGTCGTAAGGTCCACCGCCTCAAGCCGGTCGTCCATGGCCTGCCGGAGGGCGTACTGCGCGTGCTTGAGCACGTACCCGAACCGGGCGTCCCGAGACTGTTCTACGTCCATAGCTTGACTTTATATTAGGGCCCTGATACTATTAGAGCGACCATATCAGTGTCCTGATAACATAGCCACTCCTTCCGAGAACATCCATGCCTACGATTGGTCCGGACGACGATGTCTTTACCCTCGTCAACGTCTTCACGGTGCCAGAAGACCGCCGGCAGGCACTCGTCGACGTGCTGGTGGAGGCCACCGAGCAGACCATGCAGCACCTCCCGGGCTTCGTCTCAGCCAACATTCACGTGAGCCACGACGGCACGCGGGTGGTGAACTACGCGCAGTGGGCGTCGTGGGGCCTGCATTCTCGCCGGGGCCTCTTCGAGATTCCGACGTCCGATTTTCGGCTGGTCCGAACGCGTATGGACTGTGCGTCGGTCGACTGAGGAGACGTCTCATCGCCGCGTGTCGGCCGGGTCTGGGGACAGCGTCTCTTCGGTCGGAACGGGCTCGACATGGGCGGCGCCGTCCCTACGTTCGACGGAGAGCGCCCGGTGGGCGTCCGTCTCAAAATCGAGGGCCGAATCAAAGACCGCACGCCCGGTCGCCGTGATGACGCTCTGCCCGACCGCGTCGGACCGAAGCAGCTCGAGGAAGACCTCGGTGCGGCGGGCGTCGAGTTCCGCGAAGGCATCGTCCAGCAGCAGAAGCGGCGTGGTGTCGCTCCGATCGTTCAGGTAAAAGTACTGCGCCAGCTTGAGGGCCATAGCGAAGGTGCGGTGCTGCCCCTGCGAGCCGTATCGGCGCACCTCCAGGTCGTCCAGGCGGAAGATCAATTCGTCGCGCTGCGGCCCCGCGAGCGTGGTCCCACGGTCCCACTCCTGCCCCTGCTTCCGGCCGAGTTCGGCTCGGAACTTCTCTTCCACCTCCTCCACCGTGCCGTCGGGATCGAGATCGGCAATCGTGTCGTACTCGATGCTCGGGCGCTCGGCGACGGCGTCGATCTTTTCGTACGCCGCCGTTAGGTATCCGTGGAATGTGGTCAAGAACTGACGCCGCCGGTGAATGACCTGGCTGCCGAGGCCGACGACTTCCTCCGTCCACGGGTCGATGAGCTCCGACGGGGGCGGGTCGGGACGTTTCTTGTAGCTCTTGAGCACCTCGTTGCGCTGGCGGCGGGCGCGGCGGTACTTCATCAAGTCGTCCATGTAGACGGGCCGCGCCTGGCTGAGGATGTTGTTCACGAAGCGGCGGCGCTCGCTGGGCCCTCCCGCCGTGAGATCGGCGTCTTCCGGCGAGAAAATCACCACCGGCAGCACCCCTACGACGTCGGCCAATCGGTCGAGCTCCGCCCCGTTGACGAACATCTTCTTTCCCTCCCCCGGCACGTACGCGATCCGCACCTCCATCGGCTTTTGTCGGACCTCCTCGACCGTGCCCTCCACCTCAAAGTACGGGGCCTCTTTGCGGACGGCGTACCGGTCGCGGGACGCCGTGAAACTCTTGGTGAGGCACAGGTAGTGGACCGCCTCCAGGACGTTGGTCTTGCCGACGCCGTTAGGCCCATAGAGCAGGTTGACCGAGGGGGCCAGCTCCAGCTCGGTCTCGGCGTGGGCGCGGAAAGACCGCAGGCGAAGGAAACGAAGGATCATGCCGGTCCGGAAGCGAAGGTCGGAGAACAGGCGGAGGGGCGGGATCGCGCCGTCCCTCCTCAACGGACGTTCTGTACGCTCCTCCCCGCCCCGTCGTTCGACATCGGGCCGTCTGTGCATCGCTCTCCCCACGGACGACGGAGGCGCTTTTGCTGTTGACCGACCGATGCAGCCTGAACTGAACGGACGCGTGGATGCATGGGGGAATGGACGTTGCGCTTTCAGCCCTCAATCGTGGACTTCACAGAGGGGATGCGGTTGCAGTCTCTTCTGTACCAGGATGCTTCACGTGACAGACGGTGTCTCAGCCATTTTCCTCTGCGACCATATGGACGATCCGTCTCTGTAGGAGCTATCGTTCCACGTTCGGGGCACATCCGCGACGGCAGTCGGGATACTTCCTCCTTCCAGTCGAGATGCGTATTTCGTATTCCGCGATTTCGTACTGCGTGAGACTGCTCTTATCTCGCTTCTCCCCTCCCCGCTACGAACTTCGCTTTGCCCCCTGCGTCCGGAAGGAGCTCTCTCCAATCGCCCCACTCATCACCCACACTCACAAACTCACACAGCCACACACGCATTGCCGGTCCTGAAACGCGCGAACGAACGGAGGTCCTCCCGCATCGTTTGTGGGTCCTGTGCTCGCATTCTTCCCCTCCGATGTCTTGCCCATGTCCGACCACTCCGACCTCTTTGAAGAGCTACAGGCCCTCGCGACCGAGCAACGAAATCCGAACTCCACCCACATCGGCACCGCGTCCACGGAGGAAATCCTGCGCGTGATCAACACCGAGGATCACCTCGTGCCGATCGCGGTGCGGCGGGAGCTGCCGCAAATCGCAGAGGCCGTAGAGCATGTCGTGGAGGCCTTCGAGAACGGGGGGCGCCTCTTCTACGTGGGGGCCGGGACGAGCGGGCGATTGGGCGTTGTGGACGCCTCGGAGTGTCCCCCGACGTTCGGCACCGATCCGGAGCGCGTGCAGGGCATCATTGCCGGGGGGAAGGAGGCGGTCTTTCGGTCGCAGGAGGGCGCCGAGGACGTGTCGGCGGACGGGGCCCAGGCGCTCGCCGATCGCGGCGTCACCGACGACGACGTGGTGTGCGGCATCACGTCCAGCGGCCGCACGCCGTTCGTCGTGGGCGCCGTGGAGCACGCCCGCGACGTGATCGGGTGCCCCACTGTCTTCGTCACGACCGTGCCGCGGGACGAGCTCGATGTGGACCCCGGCGTGCCCATCTGCCCGGTGGTGGGGCCGGAGGTCGTGATGGGCTCTACGCGCATGAAAAGCGGCACCGCGCAGAAGCTGGTCCTCAACATGATCACCACCGCCGCGATGGTGCGCCGCGGGAAGGTCTACGAGAACATGATGGTGGACCTGCAGCGCACCAGCGAGAAGCTTGTGGAACGCAGCATCCGCACGGTGATGATGGTGACGGGCGTGGACTACGACGAGGCCGATGCCGTCCTCGACCGGTGCGACGGGCACGTCAAAACCGCCATCGTCATGATCCTCGCGGACGTGGACGCGACGGAGGCACAACGGCGGCTGGACGCAACGGATGGCTTCGTGCGGCCGGCGATTGAGGAGGAGTGATTCTGGATTTCGGTCCGTTATCGGGCCGGTTCGACGAGCTGCTCCGCCTGCTTTATGAACGCCCGTGCATCGTCGAGATGAGCCGATACTCGGGACGGGTCGGGCCGATCCAACTCATAATCACACCGCTGTCGATCCGTGCGAAGACGGGAAAAGATCTGGAGATCAATCGGCGCGCCCCGAAATCGATGCCCCAGTTGGTTTTCAATCCCTTTGTGAGTTGCAGGCCGCACGTCCTCCGAAGCCAGCAGTACACGGGCTGCCTCGTACACCCCGTAGTACGCTCGGCTTGCAGCGTCGGCCGGGAATCCCTCCCCCAGTAGAAGTGCCGACGCTTCCAGGCGTTCTCGGGCAACCTTGAATCGGGCCTCGAATCGTTTGCTCACAGTTCGATCCCACTCTTTTTTGCCCATTCAGCTCGATGTCCCGCTTCCGAATCGTGGTGCGGAATGATGTGGAGGTCCCAGTCCGTTTCCTCCATCACCTCGTAGGCGATGCGCGTCACGTCGTCGGTCTCTTCGAAGGGCTCGTACGGCTCCCGCAGAATCACGAAGACCTCTACGGCCCCATCGAGCTCCCCCTCTTTCGGCGCTCTCTCCTCGTACGGATCTTCCGGCACGGCGTAGACGCCCGCGAGGCGCTCGCCGTAGTGCTCGCGGTATCGACGCGAGAGGGCCGCTAGAATGTCGGCGGGGGTCCGAGTGACCTGCATGGAACTGGTGCTCGCTGTTGCCGAAGAGCCTGCCTGATAAACGCGTGTGGACGTCGATGTGTCCCTGCTCTCGTTTCACGTGAAACGGGCCCGGGCCGTTTGCTCAGCAATTCCTGCCCACAGACGGGATGCGAACGCTCTCGCGAATGATGTTTCACGTGGAACAGCGCGCACCGCCTCGCCTCCCTTCCAGGGCGGCAATCCTCGACGTTTCACGTGAAACGCCCCCCACGCCAGACGATTTCGGCATCCCGAAGAAGTAGAAGCGGGAGAACTTTTCCCCTCTTCGAGAACGCAACACCGCCAACAGCCGCCGCGTTTCACGTGAAACGTCTGCGACTCTTTGCACTCGCTCAGGCGAGACCTCGCCCCAATCGAATCTTCCGGCTCAACGGCGTCGTAGGGCTTTTCAGTAACGGCGACAGAGCCTCCCGTACGGCTCGATTCCGCGCCGCCCATCCGCCTCGTGCGGAGGTCGGCCTTTCGGTGTTTGAGCGGGGCAAGCGTGGGGGCGTGGGGGAACGGGAGTGAAGAGGAAAAAACGCCGAACGTTCGAGTCTGCACATGCTCCCTCTCTCCCGCGCTCCCATTCTCCCGTTTCCGCACACCTACAACACGATACAAAAGCACTCCCGAGCGAGAATGCACTCTCGGGAATGACCGGTTTTCCGACTCACGAACGCCAACCCTGCCTGTGTCCCTTTCTTCCATTGCCCAGCGCATTGAGACGACCGCGGCCGTGAGCCGGCTGCGCTCGTGGGTCGAGGATGCGCACGATACCGACGACGCCCAGGCGCGCCCCGCTCCCCAGCTGCACGTGACGGGCACCACCGGTTCGCTCCCGTCGTTTCTTCTCTACCACCTCCACACGGACCCCGGAGCGACCCTCTGCTGCCTGGTACCCGACGAGGACGAGGCCGCCTACCTGCAGAGTGATCTGGAGCAGCTCGTGGCCGACCCGGAGGCGGACGTTCTCCGCGTACCGGCCACCCAGCGCACGCCGTACGACGACGGGCAAATCAACGACTCTACCCCCCTCATCGAACGGGCCGACGCGCTCCAGCGATTGGCAGAGGGATTCGACGGAATTCTGGTCACGAGCATAGAGGCCGCGGGGGAGCTCGTGCCCCCGCCGGAGGCCGTGCAGCGGGAAACTCTGACCGTCAAAACGGGCGAGGAAATCTCAATGGACGGGCTCGTGGAACGGCTCCGGGACCAGGGGTTTTCGATCGTCGAGTTCGTAGAGGAACCCGGGCAAATGGCCCGGCGCGGGGGGATTCTCGACGTCTTTCCCTACGCCGGAAGCTACCCGGTGCGCGTAGACTTTTTCGGAGACGAGATCGACAGCCTGCGCGAATTTGACCCGCAGACGCAGCGCTCGGTGAGCCGCCTCACCACCGCTCGCCTAGTGCCGAATCTGGAGCGCGAAGAGTCCCGACAGCTGTCGGGATCCATTCCGGTCTTCGAGTACCTGCCGTCGGACACGGTCCTCGCGACGATCGATGAATCCCGGACCCGGGAGGCTGTACGGGAGCAGTACGACACCGCGGTTGATGCCTACGAGGACCGCCTCGCGGAGCTCGAAGAGGCGGACGACGACGCGGAGGAGCCGCCTCCACCGGACCAGTGCTTCCTGGATCAGCCAGCCCTGAAGCAGCTGCTGGCCCGCCACCCGCGCCTGCTCTTCGGGGCCTTCGCGGACAGCACCCGGACCAATGGTATCCCCTCCGACACGCTGGAAATCGGCGCCGATCCGCAGCCGTCCTTCAACAGCCAAATGGACCTGGTGCGGGAGCGGCTCGACGAGAACGGCGATAGAGACCTCGACACGTTCATCCTCTGCGACAGCCACGGGCAGAGCTCGCGTTTGCGCGACCTGCTGGAGTCGGAGATCGACCACGGCCTCGCGCGCCTCGTCGTGGAGTCGCTGCACGAAGGCTTCGAGTGGCCCGACGCGAAGCTCGCCGTCTACACCGACCACCAGATCTTTAACCGCTATCACCGCCCCTCCACCAAGAAGAAGGAGAAGAAATCGGGCGGCCTGAGCCTGCGTGACATCAAGAATCTGACGCCGGGCGACTACGTGGTGCACGTCGATCACGGCATCGGCAAGTTTGCGGGCCTCAAGAAAATTACGGTCCGCGACAAAAAGCAGGAGGCCGTCCGCCTCAACTTTGCCGACGGCGACGTGCTCTACGTCAACGTCAACGCCCTGCACAAGCTCAACAAGTACACCGGCAAGGAAGGCCATCAGCCGACCCTTACGGCCCTCGGGTCCGGACAGTGGGAGAAAACGAAGGAGCGGACGAAGAGCAAGGTCAAGGACATTGCGCGGGACCTCATCAAGCTGTATGCGAAGCGGAAGGCGTCGGACGGCTACGCCTTCTCCAGCGACACCACGTGGCAGCGCGAGATGGAGGCGAGCTTCGAGTTCGAGGACACGCCGGACCAGGCCGAGGCCGCTGAGGCCGTAAAACGCGACATGGAGGACCCGGTGCCGATGGATCGGCTCGTCTGCGGCGACGTCGGCTTCGGGAAGACGGAGGTGGCCGTGCGGGCGGCGTTCAAAGCCGTGCAGGACGGCAAGCAGGTCGCCATGCTCGTGCCCACGACCATTCTTGCCCAGCAGCATCACGAGACGTTCAGCAAGCGCTTAGAGCGCTTTCCGATGCAGGTGGAGGTATTGTCCCGTTTCCGCTCGCAGGCGGAGCAGACGGAGGTCTTGGAACGCTTAGAAAAGGGCCAGGTCGACATTCTGATCGGGACCCATCGCATCACGAGCGACGACATCGAATTCAACGATCTCGGCCTGCTCATCATCGACGAGGAGCAGCGCTTCGGGGTCAAGACGAAGGAGACCCTGCGCAAGATGCGGGAGGACATCGACACGCTCACGCTCACCGCCACGCCGATCCCCCGCACGCTGCAGTTCTCGCTCCTCGGGGCGCGAGACCTGTCGCTCATCGAAACGCCGCCCCCGAACCGGCAGCCCATCAACACGGAGATCCACACCTTCGACGAGGACCTGATTCGGGACGCCATCCGGTACGAAACGAGCCGCGGCGGGCAGGTCTTCTTCATCCACAACCGCGTCAAGACGATTAACGAGATCGCGGAGATGGTGCGGGCGATGGTGCCGGACGTGCGGGTGGGCGTGGGGCACGGTCAGATGAGCGCGACCGAGCTGGAGGACGTGATGGTCGACTTTCTCGACAAGAAGCTCGATGTGCTGGTCTCGACCTCGATCATCGAGAACGGCGTGGACATTTCGAACGCCAATACGATGATCATCAACCACGCGGGTGAGCACTTTGGGCTCTCGGAGCTCCACCAGCTCCGGGGCCGCGTGGGCCGGTCGCAGCGGAAGGCGTTCTGCTACCTGCTGGTGCCCTCCATCCACAGCCTGACCGACGACGCCCGCGAGCGCCTGAAGGCCGTGGAGCAATTCTCGGACCTCGGCAGCGGCTTCGACATCGCGATGCGCGACCTCGACATCCGTGGGGCCGGGGCGCTGCTGGGCGCGGAGCAGAGCGGCTTCATTGAGGACGTGGGCTACGAGACCTACCACAAGATTCTGGACGAGGCGATTAAGGAGCTGCGGGAGGAGGAGTTCGAGGACGTGTTCGACGGCGAGGCCGTGCCGCCGGGGCCGGAGACCTCGGTGGACGTGGAGGAGGACGCCTTCATCCCCGACGGCTACGTGCGGGACAACACCGGGCGCCTCAATCTCTACCGCCGCATCAGCGACGCGCCGGACGAGACGACGCTCGTGGATCTGCTGGACGAGATGGAGGACCGCTTCGGCGACGTACCGCCCCCGGTCCACAACCTCCTCAACGGCGCCCGGCTGCGGCTCCTCGGCGAGCAGTTGCGCCTGCCGAAGGTGGTGTACAAGAACGAGCGGCTCTTCCTCTACATCCCCAGCGAAGACGCCGACCCGTACTTCTACGAAGAGGTCTTCCACCCGCTGCTGGAGAAGCTGTCTGTCATCGACCACGAGTACGTGATGAAGGACGACGTGGAGGGCGGCCTCATGCGGGCCATCGTGCAGGACGTACCCACGCTCGACGACGCGCTTCACGTGACGGAGTCCCTGCTTCTCGGAGAGACCGAGACCGTAGCGACCGTTGAGGCGTGATCCGCCAGGAGGCATGGACGCCTGGAAGCATGGAGGCAGAACCGTATGTGCTTCCACGCCTCCAGAGCATCCATGCCTCCAAACACTACACCCGCTCAGGAATGGGGCATGTGCTGCGACAAGAAGTCCTCAATCGTCCGAAGGTAGGCGTCCTCCGACACCAGAAAGCCGTCGTTGTGGCCGCCCTCGATCTCTAAGAACTGCTTCGGTTCGGCGGCGGCCTCGTAGACCTGCCGCCCAAGCGCAAACGGCACCACGCGGTCGTCCCGGCTGTGAATGTGCAGCTTCGGCGCGTCGATTTCGGCCACCCGCGCTTCGTTGTCGAATTGATTTGTGGCCATTGCGCGCACCGGGAGAAACGAGTAGTGATGCGCGCCGACGTCCGGTACGTTCGTGAACACCGATTCCAGAATCAGAGCGCCCGGGCGGTGCTGCGTCGCAAGCCACGTGGCGGGGCCGCCGCCCATGGAGCGACCGAAGACCACGATGTCCTCCGCCGCAATGCCGCGCGTCTCCGTAAGGTGGCGCCAGCAGGTCGCCGCGTCCGTGTATAGTCCCTCTTCTGACGGCGTGCCCGTGCTCTGCCCGTAGCCCCGATAGTCCACAATCAAAACGTTGAGGCCGAGGCGGTGGAACTGCTGCACGCTCTCCAGCCGGCCGGAGATGTTGCCGGCATTGCCGTGGAGGAAGAGCAGGGTTTTTTCCCCGGGCACGCCGGGACTTGTCTCACGTGAAACGTCGATAGCGGGGATCCACCAGCCGTGCAGCGTTTGGCCGTCGCTACCAATCCGCGAAGACGGATTGGTTGTGTTCAGGCGGACGGTGTCGTACTCCATTCCCGCGTCGTCGGGCGTGGCGAGGAGACGGCTGCTGGGCTGGAAGAGGAGTTGATCCTGAAACGCAAAGGCAAGGCCCACAATCGCCCCGTAGCCAAGGGCAAGGCCGACAACGGTGGTAATCATGGTTCGACGCACAACCGAAACGTGATTGGACCCGAACAAAGTGAGGGCGGATACGAGGCAAGCGGCCCGAGATCGGCCCGGAGGCCGGTCTCGGAGAGGAAAGACGCATCATTCCCCCCGCACGGTCACCAACTTCTTCTCCCCGAAAAACCCGTTGCGCCCGAGCAGCAATTGCAGTGATCCGCGCTCGACCGCTGCCTCCGAATCAACGTCTTCCAGCGCCGCAATTTCATCGCTGAGGTCGCCGCCCTTGAGCACCAGCAGGCCCTGCGGCCACGCCTCCTCGGTCGGCGGCTCGTCCAGATCCACGACCACGCGCCGGTGCCACTGCCAGAGCTGATCGAGCGGCGCCGTGGCCCGCGATACCGAGTAGTGCGCCTCCCCCTCCCAGTCCTCCGCCCGTCCCGCCCAGGCATAGCAGTTGTCCAGTCCCAACCGCCGCGCCATCGTGCGCACGGCCCGCGCCTTCTTGCCCACCGAGTCCACACCGACCACCGTCACTTCCGGATAGCGAATGGCCAAAGGAATGGCAGGCAACCCACCGCCGGTCCCCCAATCCACAATGATGCAGCCGTCGGGGACATCGTGCAACGTTAGGGTTAGACAGTGCAGCAGGTGTTGCGACCGAAAGTGCCGCTCGGTATCCGGAGAAATGAGGTTGACCCGGTCGTTGAAGCGGCAGAGCATTTCTTCGAAGGCATTGACCTGCTGCCGCTGGCTGTCGGACAGATGCTCGAACGGATTCCAGGTGCGCGTCTCCATAATCGGCTGCTGCGGGTCGATTAAACGAGATGGATTCGGACGGAGGCGTGGATGCGTGGAGGCTTCGGAAGCATGGAAGCACAAACGGTTCTTCGTCCATACATCCAGAGCGTCCAGGCCTCCACGCCGGAGTGTCATATACCCGGCAGATCGTTCGCTCCGAACGAATGACGCACGAGGAAAACATTCATCAATCGGCAATCTCGACCGCCTGTTCACGGGACACGCCGAACGACTGCCCATCGCCGCCCATGGCGTCGAGGTCCCACTCCCGCTCCTTCGGCAGCGGCTCCACGCCCTCGTTCTTGAGGAGCACCATAAGCACCGAGATGTCCGATGCCCGGACGCCCGGCACGCGGGACGCCTGGCCCAGATTGTCCGGCTCCACCTTGCTCAGCTTCTCGCGGGCCTCGATCGAAATGTTGTCCAGTCCCTCGTAGTCGAAGTCCTCGGGAATCGGCCAGCGCTCCTTCTCTTCCATCTCCTCAACCATGTCCTGCTGCCGATCGATGTAGCCCTCGTACTTGAGGTCAATTTCGATGAGACGGGGGGCACTGAGCATGCCGGGCGCCTCGGTCACGACCTCGTCGTAAACGCCAGCGTGACGCAACAGGTCTTCAGAATCGACCTCGGGCCGCTTGCAGAGCTGAATCACTGGCCGCGGCTGGTCGAGCGTCGAGGTGTCCACCGACCGCAGATAGTCGTCCACCTGGTCGGGGGAGACGCTGGTATCGTTCAGGGCATCACGCGTCTCCTCGATGGCCTGCTTCTTCTGGGTCATGCGCTCGTAGCGCTGCTGCGACGCGAGGCCCAACTTTCGCCCGAGTTCCGTGAGGCGCAGGTCGGCGTTGTCCTGCCGCAGCAGAATCCGGTGCTCCGCGCGGCTGGTGAACATGCGATACGGCTCGTCGGTCCCCTTTGCGACGAGGTCGTCGATGAGCACGCCGATGTAGGCCTCCGACCGCTTCAGCACGATCGGGTCGGCCTTCCGCAGCTTCTGCACCGCGTTGATGCCGGCCATGAGCCCTTGCGCCGCCGCCTCCTCGTAGCCGGTCGTGCCGTTGATCTGCCCGGCAAAGAAAAGCCCGTCCACGTACTTCGTCTCCAGGCTGTACTGGATCTGGTACGGCGGGAAGAAGTCGTACTCGATGGCGTAACCAGGCCGAAGCATGTGCACGTCTTCCATCCCCGGCACCTTGCGCAGCGCCTCGAACTGCACCTCCTCCGGCAGGCTCGTCGAGAAGCCGTTCACGTACACTTCGCGGACACGATGCCCTTCGGGCTCCAGGAAAATCTGGTGGTGGTCCTTCTCCGAAAACCGGTCGATCTTATCCTCGATCGACGGACAGTAGCGCGGCCCCGTTGCCTCGATTCGCCCGCTGAACATGGGACTGCGGTCAAAGCCGGTGCGTAGCGTCTCGTGCACCTCCGGCGTCGTGTCCGTGAGCCAGCAGCAGAGCTGCTGGTCCACCGGCGGCAGTTCATCGGTCATGAACGAGAAGGCCGTGGCGTCCGGATCGGCGGGCTGCTTCTCCATCCCACTGTAGTCGATCGACCGCCCGTCCACCCGCGGCGGGGTGCCCGTCTTGAGGCGTCCGCTCTCAAATCCGAGATCATGCAAGCATCCGGTGATGCCGTGCGACGCATTCTCGCCCATCCGGCCGCCGCCAAAGTTTTTCTCCCCAACGTGAATCACGCCGTTGGAGAACGTGCCCGTCGTGAGTACGACGCATGGCGCGTGAAACGCCTGCCCCAGATTCGTACGGACGCCAGTCACGCGCTCCCCGCCGTCGGTGGTGATGATCTCCGTCACCATGTCCGCCCGCATCTTGAGGTTGTCGGTGGCCTCGAGCTCTTCCCGCATACAGTTGGCATACTCGGCCCGTCCGCACTGGGCCCGCGGCCCCCACACGGCCGGCCCCTTGCTCTTATTCAGCATCCGAAACTGGAGCCCGGCCCGGTCGGTGACTTTCCCCATCAGTCCCCCTATCGCATCAATCTCGCGGGCAATGTGGCCCTTGCCGATCCCCCCAATGGCGGGATTGCAGGACATCTGCCCGATCTGGTTCAACTTCAGGGTAATCAAAAGCGTATCGGCGCCCATGTTGGCCGCCGCGGCCGCCGCCTCGCTGCCGCTGTGGCCCCCACCGACGACGATGACGTCGTACTCAAAGTAGTCGCTGTGCATAAACCGGTCTGGTCTCGTGAAAGATGCGCGGGACGGTGTGCCCGATCAAGAAGCATGCAGGAATAGACACGAAACGGACCGAGCAAACAGAGGATTCGTGTATCCGCTTCCCAGGGCGTCCTCGACGGAGTACCAAACGCATCCGAAAGGACTCACCACGCCCCTCCCCGTGTCTTTTTTTTCGTCTCTAAACATTTGACATTATTGGACCTGCAGGAATCGGTAGTCCTTACGGGGCGAGCCACAACTCAAAGTGATTGGGAATCGTGTCGTAGCCGGTACTACCGATTCGTGAGAACGTGTGTAAATTATTTCCACCCTGGCTGAGGACCGTGTACAGCCCCAAGCAGAAACAGTGCTTAGAAACGTATTCACGTATCGGTACGATCACGCAGTACGACGTTGGAGGCGGATCGCAAATCTGCGTGGCGTTGCGGATGCGATCGGTATTGCGGGCCTCCTGCCGGCCCAGACGATACTGCCACCCGAAGTAGCCGAGTAGGAGCGCAATCGCGATGCTCGACACGACGCTCACCGACAACTCCGCCCAGCTCCAAAGGTCTCGTTTCGTATCACTCATCGTGAACAACCGGAGCACAGATCGGGAGGCCGAACAATTTTGACATTTGTGAAAAGGTACACTATCTAAGTTTCATGAACGAGAAAGATATGCGGTTCCGCCTCCCTTTTCGCAGCGGTGTATACGCACATTTTTCTGCTAAAAGCAGTCCGCCACCATGGCCTCCGAGCACTTCGATGTCGTGATCGTCGGCTCCGGGTTCGGCGGGTCGGTGACGAGTTACCGGCTGGCGGAGGCCGGGCTCGACGTGTGCGTGTTGGAGCGCGGCAAGGCCTACCCGCCCGGGGCCTTTCCCCGAGCGCCCCACGAGATGAAGGAAAACTTCTGGGACCCGAGCGACGGGCTCTACGGGATGTTCGACCTGTGGTCGTTCGAGCACTTTGAGGCACTGGTGTCGAGCGGGCTGGGCGGCGGCAGTCTCATCTACGCCAACGTGCTGTTGCGCAAGGACCCCGAGTGGTTCGTGCGAGAGGACCGTGCGGGGAACGGCCACGAGCCGTGGCCGGTGAGCCGGGAAGACCTGGATCCCCACTACGACCGGGTCGAGGACATGATGAACGCCCAGCGGTACCCGGCGGACGCGGAGCCGTACCGGAGCACGCCGAAGACGAACGCTTTCCGCGAGGCCGCCGCGGAGCTCGACCTGGACTGGGAGCGCCCCCCGCTCGCGATCACGTTTCACAACGATGACGAACCGCCGGAACCGGGGGCCCCTATCGATGAGCCGACGGGCAACCTGCACGGACGGCCCCGACAAACCTGCCGCCTCTGCGGAGAATGCGACATCGGCTGCAACTACGGCAGCAAGAACACGCTCGACTACAACTACCTCTCGGCCGCCGAGCGGAAGGGAGCCGACCTCCGCACGCTCCACGAGGTCAGATCCTTCCGCCCACTGGGCGACGGCTCCGGCTACGAGGTTTTTTACGTCGAGCACGATCCGAACCGACCGGATCCGACTCCGGACGACCGACACCACTACGGCGATAGGATGACGGCCGACCGACTCATCCTGAGTGCAGGGACGCTCGGGAGTACGCACCTGATGCTCAAGAACCGCAAGCACCTGAGCGGCGTCTCGCCGGCCCTCGGGTCGCGCTTCTGCGGAAATGGCGACCTGCTGGGATTTGCCGTGGACGCCGAGGAGCCGGACCCGGTGCACGGCGGTGCGCGCGCCCGAGCGCTCAACCCGAATGAAGGGCCGGTCATCACGAGCACGATTCGCGTCGGCGACATTCTCGACGAAAACGGAGACGGATCGTCGGGGCGCGGCTTCTACCTGCAGGATGCCGGGTACCCGAGCTTCCTAAGCTGGATCGTGGAGACCGGCGACGTGGCCTCCGGCTTGAATCGGCTCCTGAAATTTGGCCGTCAACTCTTCTCGGCCCGGACCCACGGGGACACGAATCTCAGCGACGAGTTGGAGACCCTGCTGGGCGGGGAGTTTTCAAAATCCACCATGCCGCTGCTGGGCATGGGGCGCGACGTGCCCAACGGACAGATGTCTCTGGGCGAGGACGGACGGCTGCACAACGACTGGCGCCAGCGTGCCTCCCACGACTACTTCGAGCGGCTCAAGCAGACGATGGAAAACGTGGCCCACGCCATGGGGGCCGAGTTTCTGATCAATCCGACATGGTTCTGGAAGCGGGTCATCACGGTGCACGCCCTGGGCGGCAACCCGATGGGACGCACGGACGAGCAGGGGGTCGTCAACGAGTACGGAGAGGTCTACAACAACCCGAATCTATACATTGCCGACGGGTCCATCATGCCCGGCCCGGTGGGCCCGAACCCCTCTCTTACCATTGCCGCGATGGCCGATCGGATTGCCACCCACATTCTCCACGACGATAGCAATGCTCCGGCCGCGCCGTCAACGGGCCAATCGACGACGGACGACGCGCAGGACGCTGAGGCATCAGACGCGCCGCCGCGCCGCCCCTCTGAGATGAGTCTTCGGGAAGAAGTGGTCTCTTTCACGGCTGAGGACGGATACGAATGCAATCTCATCCACCTGCGCGGCGAGGCCCCACCCACAAAGGGTCCGGTCATTGTCGTGCATGGTGCCGGCGTGCGGGCCAACATCTTCCGCGCCCCCGTGGGAATCGACTTCGCGGAGTACCTGGTGCGCGAGGGGTACGACGTATGGCTCGAAAACTGGCGGGCCAGCATCGACCTCGAACCCAACGAATGGACCATCGACCAGGCCGCCCGCTACGACCATCCGAAGGCCGTGGAAACCGTCGTTGACGAAACGGGCGCCGACAGCGTCCAGGCCGTCATTCATTGCCAGGGATCCACCAGCTTTGCACTCTCGGCCGTCGCGGGGCTGGTGCCGGAGGTACGCACCATCGTCAGCAACGCCGTCTCCCTGCACACCGTGGTGCCGGGCTGGTCGAACATCAAAATCAAATACGTCGTTCCGGCCGTCGGCCACCTCACGCGCTACCTCAACCCGCAGTGGAACGACGATACGGACGGCCTCATCGGACGAGCCCTGTACGGCCTCACCGAACTCACGCACCATGAGTGCGACAACCCCGTCTGCAAGCAGGTCAGCTTCTACTACGGCAGCGGCTTTCCGGCCCTCTGGAGCCACAAAAACCTGAATGATCGAACCCACGACGAGTGGCTGCGGCACGAATTTGCCAACGTGCCCCTCAGCTTCTACGACCAGATGAAGGACTGCGTGAAGGCGGGGCACCTCAGGAGCACCGGCAAGGTCGAGGACGTCCCGGCCGACGTGACAGCCCAGCCGCCCGAGACCGACGCCCGGTTTGCCCTCTTCGCAGGCGAGGACAACCAGTGCTTTCTGCCCGAAAGCCAGGTCCACACCTACGAGTTTCTGGATCGGCACCGTCCCGGCCTCGACTCGCTCCACCTCGTCCCCGACTACGGACACCTCGACATGTTCATGGGAAAACACGCCCACCGGGATGTGTACCCGAAAATGATCGAGGAGCTGGATCAGGACAACTGAAGACGACCTCACCACCGATTCCACGGTCTACCCACTATTCTTCTCCGTCACATGCCCGGCCTTGCCTTCGAGGAAACGATGACGGGCGGCTTTGCCCTCGGCGAAACGGATCCGGAACGCGGCCAGGAAATTGGAGAGGCCCGCAACCCTCCGCTGGCGCTGCACGCGTCCGTGCAGATCGACGACGTGGACCGTTTCGCAGAGCACCCCGATCATCCCGGCGACCTCCGCGGCTCCATCGAGTTTCCGCCCCTCGGGGACGAACTTAAGGCCCGGGACGGCGTGTTCAAACTCTTTTCTCCGGGCCCCACCGCGGATGAGAAACGCATGGTCTACGAACTGGCCGTCGACCACGCCGGGGAGCCCTGCTACCTCGCGGGCCAGAAAAAGATACACGACGATCCCGGGTTCGATCTGTGGTCGGACACCACGACGCTCTACACTCGACTGCACGAAGGCACCGATACGTCCGGACCGGTCGTCGGAGCCGGCATTCTCTCCCTCGGGGCCGACGACCTCGTCGATCTGGTCTCGACCATGCGGGTGCCCGACGCCCACGCGGCCGAGGCGAAGGCGGAAGCCCTGACGACGTTCGGCACCCTGTTCCTAGGCGAGCTCTGGGACACCTACGCCGAGCACGCCTCCGCCGAGACTGCAAACGGCTCCTGACATCTCCCAAGGCCCGGGCGGACGACGCCCTTCTGGATCGATTTCCCCATTCCCGTCATGCCCTCCCCCGACCCCTGCCCCGAGCGTCCCCACTCCGAAGACGACCTCGACTTCACCCCACAGAAGATGGTGCGCTGGTTCAGCCCCAAGGAGCTGGTGCGCACCGGCACCGAAGCCGTGCTGTCGGGGCTGTTCGGCTCCTACGCGGACTGGCGCGAGGTGCAGGCCCTTCGCGCCGAACACAGCCGCACCCACGCCGACGCGTCGGAGACCAACTCGGCCCTCCGGAAGGCGAACGAAGACGAGGGCATCGGCGAATGGTACGATCTCTCGGACGAGGGCACCCTCTGGCTCGACTACGCCGCCGACCTGGGCGACGGCTTCAACTCGACGTACAGTGTCGCCCGGCTGCTCGCGGAACCGGAACTGTCGCTCGACGGCCACGGCACCGAGCGGGGACGCGCCCTCATTTTCGGCGGCGACCAGGTCTATCCCACCGCCTCCCGCAGGGTGTATAAGAACCGTCTCGCCGGCCCGTATCGGGCTGCCCTCCCCTGCGTGACCGACGACACGCCGCCGCTCCTCTTCGCTGTCCCCGGCAACCACGACTGGTATGACGGCCTCACCAGCTTCCTCCGCCTCTTCACCCAGCGGCGCTGGATCGGCGGGTGGAAGACTCAGCAGCGGCGCAGCTACTTCGCCATCAAGCTCCCGCACGACTGGTGGCTCTGGGGCATCGACGTGCAGCTGGAATCCGACATCGACGAGCCGCAGCTCAACTACTTCCAGGCCATCGCCTCCGACGCGGACATCATGCCACCGGGGTCGAAGGTGATCCTGTGCACGCCCGAGCCGACCTGGGTCTACAGCGAGACCAAGGGCGCGAAGGCCTTCCGGAACCTTGGCTACTTCGAGGACACGGTCATCACCGCCAACGGGCACACCATGCCGGTGGGCCTCGCGGGCGACCTGCACACCTACGCCCGGTACGAGGACCCCGATACCGACGACAACACGAACAAGCAACGGTTTATCGCCGGTGGGGGCGGCGCCTACCTGTACCCCACGCACGACCTCCCGGACACGCTCGACCTCGAAACGCCGAAGGGCCACGAGTCGCGCTATACGCTGCAAAACGATCGCAACACGACGCCCGACGACAGCCTCTTTCCGGCGCCCGACCGCTCCCGCTCCATGTCATGGAGGGCGCTGCTCCTGCCGTTCAAAAACTGGACCTTCGGCCTCTTCGTCGCGGCCCTCTATCTCGTGTTCGCGTGGCTATTGGAGAGCGCGACGATCCTCACGCTGGTGGCCCCGGCGGAGGCGCCAACGGCGGTGCAGAACCTCCCGACCCTGTTTGAAAGTCTAGCCGACCGCGCAAACCCCATTGGTGCCGTCGGCGCCGTGCTCAGCGCCATCAAACACGTTCCCAGTGCCGCGCTGCTGGCGGTCGGGCTGGTCGGCGGGCTGTCGGCATTTGCGGACCGGGAGGGGTGGGAAGGCAAACTCGCAGCCGGCGGGATCCACGCTGCTGCCCACCTCCTGCTCGCCGTCGCCCTCATGTGGGGCTTTGCGCAATTCAATCTCAACCTCCTTGGGCTCAGCCCAACGGACTACGGGCACGTCGGCCTCTTCACCCTCGAAATGTTTACGGTGGGCAGCCTGCTCGGCGGCGTGCTGATGGGCGGGTACCTCGCAGTTTCGAACCGCCTCCTCGGCATGCATACCAACGAGGTGTTCTCCTGTCAGCACATTCCGGACTACAAGAACGTCCTGCGCCTCCGGCTCGACGAAGAGGGCGACCTCACGATCTACCCGGTGGGCATCGAGACCGTGGAAACGAAGTGGTCGCTCCAGCCGGACGGGACGCCTGAGGATCCGTGGTTCGAAGGGGAGAAACCAATCTCAACGCGGGCCGAACTCATTGAGCCACCGGTAAACGTGTAGAAGGCACACTTTACGAAAACACCCCGAGAGGTCGCTTCACGCAGGGCTTTTCGGCTTTCGAGTCCGATGCTCCGGAAGGGGAGAATCGCTTGCTTGTCCCTACTCCCACGTCGTCACGGCCAGGGCCAGCGTCTCGTCCGTCTCGGCGTGGGCGAGTCGGTGGTGCACCCGCACCGTGCCGCCGTCGTGCTTCAGTTCGGCCGTAGCGCGGATGGGAGTACCGTCGCCGCGTATCTCTTCCCACGTGCTTCTCCTCCGACATCTTTCACGGAAACGAAGGGACTGCACTAAACGTCGAGCTGATCGGGGAAGTCGGGCACGCGGTTCGACGCAGACCGCTCTTCTTCGGCGTCGAAGAAGCGAAGGTGCCCCTCGGAATCACAGATCCATACCTCCTCTGCCCCAGCCTCGAAGTAGAGCGCTCGTTTCTCCGCCATCTCAACATCGGTATTGGTCGGCGAACGTACCTCCACACAGATTTCAGGAGCTACGGGTGCGTCGTACGCGTCTTTAATCTGTGCCCACCGGTCGGCCGTACACCACACGGCATCGGCGACCTTTGTGCCCTTCGCAGTGCGAATGGCCAACTCGATAGACGACTCCCCCTCCGGATGTATCTCTTCCAGCCGCTGCGCAATCCGAAAGGCAAACTTGCCGTGCCAGGCATACGTCGGGCTCATAACAATCTGGCCGCGCTCATTCGTCTCGATCTTGTAGGGAAGGTCGCGAAGATGTGGATCCTCACACACCTCCTTCCACGACAGGCCGGACACGGGTGTGGTCTGCGTGCTCATGGGCAATCACCAATGGTGCAAGAAGACGCCGGTCCCGACAATCGTCGGGAGAGTGCGTAAACGCCCCCCCAACCAAAGCGGTCCGAACACTCTCCCTATGCTCCCACGCTTCCTCTCTCCCACGCTCCCAAGCTCATTTCCCGATGCAGAAGCGGGAGAAGATCTGATCGAGCACATCCTCGTTGGTGATCTCACCCGTGATGGCCCCCAGTTCTTGGAGGGCGGCGCGCAGGTCGAGGGTGAGCATGTCGCCGGAGACGCCCATGTCGAGCGCCTCGCGGGCCTGCCGAACGGCGTCGAGGGCGTCCTGGAGGTGCTGGCGGTGGCGCTGGTTCATCACCACCGGAGACGATTCCGCGCGGCTCAGGTGCTCGGCCACCGTGTCGGTCAGACGGTCGAGAAGCGACTGCAGCTCGTCGGCATCTTCCCGGGCGTTGAGGGCTGAGAGCTTGAGCGCGGACACACCGTCGAGGTCGGCCACGGGGTGGTCAGGGGCCGCGTCGGCCTTGTTGCCGATCAGGAAGGGCTGGACGGTTTGATCCTCGCCCGAGAGGTCGTCGAGGAAGTCGATTTCGTCGGAGTCAAGACCGACCGTCAGATCGTAGAGATAGAGGAGCACGTCGGCCTCCTGAATGGATTCCGTAGCGCGACGCACGCCTTCGGCCTCAATCTCGTCGGCGGTGTCGCGGAGGCCGGCGGTGTCGACAAAGCGGAACAGGACACCCTCGATCTCAGCCTCTGCCTCAATTTCATCGCGCGTCGTGCCGGGCGTTTCGCTCACAATGGCCCGGTCGTGCCCGACGAGCGCGTTCAACAGTGTGGACTTGCCCGCGTTGGGCCGCCCGCCGATGACGACGCGCACGCCGTCCTTCAATTTTTCGCCGGTGGGATAGGTGTCGAGCAGATCGCCCAGAATCGCCTCGGTCTCATCCAGTAGCTCCTCCAGGCGCTCGCGGTCGGCAAACTCCACGTCCTCGTCCGAGAAGTCAATCTCCAACTCGACCAGCGAGCACAGGTTGAGCAGTTCCTCGCGCAGGTCCTCCAATAGTTCAGAGTAGCGACCCTTGAGGTGGGTGAGGGACGCCTCGTGCGCCTTCGTGGAGGAGGCGTGGATCAGATCGGCCACCGCTTCGGCCTGCGTGAGATCGAGCTTCCCGTTCAGGAAGGCGCGCTCGGTAAACTCGCCGGGCTCGGCCATCCGGGCGCCATGGTCGAGCAGGCTCTCCAGCACCATCTGCGGCGCCAGGTCGCCCCCGTGACAGGACACCTCGACAACGTGCTCACCGGTAGCCGAGTTGGGGGCACAGAAGACCGTGCACACCACCTGGTCGACATCGTTGCCGTCCTCATCCACAATAAAGCCGACGTGGGCCGTGTGGCTGTCGGCCTCCGCCAGGTCGTCGCCTCGAAAGGAGTCGTTCACGACCGAAATCGCCGCCGGCCCGGACGTGCGCACGATGGCGAGGGCCGCCCGCCCCCGGGCCGTGGCGATCGCCGCAATCGTATCGCTGTTTGGCATCGTTGAACGTTAGATCGTTGAACGTGAGGACGTTCCAACGGGAAACGTCCCAACGATTTACGAGCTCTTCTGCTGCTCTTGCGCCTTCCGCGCCCGTTCCATGACCCGCGCAAAGAAGCCGTCGGACTCGTCATCGTCGGATTGCCCGTTCATGAGCGTGCCGTCGTCATCCTTCTCCTTTTCCAGCTGCATGTTGATCCACTTCTGCTGGGCCGCCGTGACAATGTTGTAGAAGAGGTAGTAGAGGCTCAGCGCCGAGGCGAAGCGGTTAAAGATGAAGAAGATGACCGCCGGCATCGCGTACATGAGGGCCTTCATCTGTCCCCCGCCCCCGGCCGACGCCGTCGACTGCACGCGCATGGTTACGATCATGGCGAGGCCCATCAGCAGCGTAAAGCCCGCCACGTAGTCGCCGTAGAACGGAATTTCGAAGGGGAGCTGCAGGATCTTGTCGGGGGCCGAGAGGTCACTGGCCCACAGAAAGCTCTTCTGCCGAAGCTGGACGGACTTCGGGATAAACTGATAGAGCGAGATCAGAATCGGGTACTGCAAGAACATCGGCAGGCAGCCGCCGAGCGGGTTGACCCCCGTCTCGCGGTACATCTCCATCATCTTCTCCTGCTGCTTCTGCTGGTCGTCATCGTACTTCTCGCGGATCTCCTCCATCTTTGGCTGCAACTCGCGCATCTGCGCCATGCTGCGGTAGGAGGACTTCGTGAGCGGGTAGACCAGCGTCTTGATGAAGATGGCCATCAGGATCACGATGACGCCGTACGGGAGGCCGCCGCCCATCCAGTCGGGCATCCCCTCGCCCAGGTACGTCAGCATGGGAATGTAGAGGTACTTGGCGAGCGGCTTGGTGATAAATTCGAACCAGTCCCACCCGTAGTCGACCATGCCGTACAGGTTGCGCTCGTACGAGACCAGGTTGTAGTAATCCACCGGGCCGGCGTAGAGGTGAAACTCGTCGACGTGATCGGTGGTCTGACCCCGAGGCATCCGGAGCGATCCGTTGAGCTGCTTATAGGCGGCCTCGGTGGACGCCTGGTCCACCTTGTCGCCCACGAGGTTGGCCCCGCGCACCCCGTTGGGGTTATCCGGCATCAGGGCCGCGGTGAAGTACTTGTTTTTCACCGCCATCCACGAAATGGAGCCGTTGAGCCGCTTTTCGCCGTGCTTTCCGCCCGAAAGGGTAACGCTCTCCACCTCGCCGCCGCTGGATGCGTACAGGCCCGTAAACGTAAGCTCCTGTTCCTCTCCGCCCTCCGAGTACGGCATGCCGCCGTGCCAGGACAGTTCGTAGCCGCTGGCCGTAACGAAACTCGCCGGGTTCTTCTGGCGGATCGAAAGGCCGAGGTCGTAATCATCCGGGTGGAAGGTGTACGTCTGCCGAAGCTCGCCGTCGCCCAGCGCGGTGGCAAACGTGATCGAGCGCGGTTCTTCCTCGACCCGAATCGTGTCGTCCTCGATTTCACTCGTGAAGAAGAGCGAGCGGGTGTCAACGCGTTTGCCACTCGGGGTGCGGAAGGACAGGGAGAGCGTCCCACCCGCCGTCGTGTCGACGATCTGGATAGGATCCACCTGGTTGAATTGATCGAACTTCTTGAGCGTGAAGCGCTGGAGCGTCGCCCCCTTCGACGAGAGCACTGCCGTGTATAGATCCGTCTCCACGACAATCTCGCGGGCGTTGCCCTCCAGGGCCGCCGCCGTGATCGAATCGGACGCCGGAGCCTCCGGCATCGCTGCCTGCGCGGACGCCGGGGCCGGCTCCGCGCTCGCCGGCGGTTCCTCACTCGTAGAGGGCGTATCCGCCGGGGCCGCGGCGGAATCGGTCGTCGCGGTCGTCTGTACGGTGTCGCTGGAGGATCCCGCCTGCTGCTGGGACGCCTGAGGACTGAACCAGAACGTCCAGCCGAACAGAATCACCGCCACCAGAACGGTCGCAATGATGACGTTGCGCTGATCTTCGGGCTCGGGTTGGTTGCGAAGCGGAGAAGCCACGGGGAAAAGGAATTAATGAGGGCTAGCGACGGACCCGGCAGGACGACGGCCAGGGCCGTACGCCTTCCGTATACATGGGCTCAACCAGAAGGTACGCGCGCCCCTGACCAGCGTGCCCCGCCGCATTTCAAAAAGATGTGGGAATCCCAGCGGTCTTACCGATCCGTGAGAAAGTACGTAACCCATTTTCTCCAAGAGATGCGGACCGTGTGCAGCCGCAAGCAAGAAGCAAAGTTTGCAAACTTATTCACGTATCGGTACGTTCACAATTCACTACACGCGGAGAAGCACAGCTGCTTTCTCTCCCAGTCGTGCAGAAATCGCATATGTGCGTGCAGTGTCCCGACTCCTATCGGGGTGGGGGTATGTGGGTGGGCGATATTGCTCCTACCGAACGCCTACCTCGCCGGATCGAAAAGGGTTCGGCTGTGCGAATCGACAAGTCTTTAGTCGGTTACGCCCAGAGCCGGCCCACAGGATTCTATTCCCTGACGATTCCTGAGAGCGCGAATGTTCTCTCGTGGAACATCCTTCCTACGGATTGTCGGTGTTCGGGCTCGTGTCGTCGAGCGCGGACTGGAGGATGGTCGCCATCTGGGTCATCGCGTCCGGCAGATCGTCGTGGATGTCGTCGGCCCGGGCCGGATTCCCGCGGAAGAGAATCATCAGAATGAGGGCGTCGGGCCGAGACACGAAAAGGTCTACCAGGGTGTGCTGATGCACCCGGTAGACCTCTCGCAACAGGCGCCGCACGCGGTTGCGTTCAACGCCACTGTCCACACGGCGGCCCGGCGCAAAGCCGACCTGGAGGGGCACGTCGTGCCCAATCTGTTCCCGATCCACGACGCGGGCGAGGAGACGGATCGTTCCGTCCGCAACCGTCCGCACATCGTCCCGCGACCGGTCAAACAGCGAGCGGATGAGCCGCCGCCGCTTAAGCCGATGCGACTTCGGGAACGTGTGGCGCCGGTCCGGATCGGTCGGGTCGGGGCGAACCACGAGCGGGCGTTACACAGGCTTGCCGGAGTCTTCGTCGCTCACGGAGAGCTTCTCGCGGCCCTTCTTGCGACGCCGCTTGATGACCTCCTGGCCCTCCTTCGTCTTCATGCGCTCCAGAAAGCCGTGCTTCTTCTTGCGCTTTTTGTTGCTGGGCTGGTAGGTGCGCTTTGGCATGGCGACAAGATTGGATTGATATAAATCAGATCACGCGGCCGATTGTAACGAGGGGTCTGCGCCGTTGTTTTGTGTTTTGCCCCTCTTCTACGAAGACACGGTCAATTTGAAAGTACGCGTGGAGGCGTGGATGCTGCGGAGGCATGGAGACAGCGCACACGTGCGTCCATGTATCCGCGGCCTCCGCATCCTGCCGGGCGTAGACGTACCTGGAACTGGCGCCGCCGTTTCGCATAGGGGAGTGGTGTGAAAACGATAAGCGGGAGTAGCTCAGTGGCAGAGCATCAGCTTCCCAAGCTGAAGGTCGCGGGTTCGATCCCCGTCTCCCGCTCTCTTCTCAGTGTCGGTTTTCGGGTGGCGAATGGGGAATGCCGCCAGGGTTTTTGATACTGCACCTCCCAATTCGACATTCGCAATTCGACACTCACTACTGTTTCGGGCGGTTAGCTCAGCGGTTTAGAGCACCTGCCTTACAAGCAGGACGTCGCTGGTTCAAATCCAGCACCGCCCACCTTTCTCTCTTCAACCAAGTCGTCCGCCTGGACTCCCCCCCGTCCACGGCACGTCGTCCCGTGAATGCACGCACATCGTACCGGTCCCTCCCGATTTTGTGGAGCGGTCGCGGGATGCACTCGAGGGCACCATTGACGTGGAAAGTGCCCCCGATCAGGGAAGCCGCTTTACCGTCCGCCTGCCGAAAACCCCGTCGTCGGACCCCGCGGACGCCCCTTCGGATCCCAGGGCGACCTCATCTAAATCCGAGGATCTTTTCGGGGTGGCGCTCATCCCATCCGGCTTTCTTGCGTCGCGCTTTCAAGCTCTTTCGGTCTTCCATCTGACGAGGAGCGTTTAGCGCAATCCGTCGGAGAAGCCCGACGTTTTCCGGAGCGCTTTCTTTCCGGATGCGACTGCTGTCTTCCTGGAAGCTCACATCGAGCGTCCAGTAGACCCGGTTTTCGATTCCCCAGTGTGAACGGACTGCCGTTCCAATCCGCTCGGCCGACGGGGCAAGACTGCTGATATAGTAGCGCCGCTCGGTTGTCTCCTCCCATTCCCACTGCTCGGTCTCCTCGTCCCATCACCATCAGGGTCTAGACTCGCTGCGGGTGGCCTCTACCATCGCAAGGCTGCCGACGAGGACCGATTAGGCCCGGCCACTTGTCCCGGTCGGTCGATCCCCGAAGGATTCCCGAAGGGTCTTTCCATCGAGGGCGATTATCGCCTCTGAAGAAGAGTCTGAATCGTTGTTCTTCACGTCCGATTGCTTCACGTCCGATTGCTTCACGTCCGATTGCTTCTCATTTTCTTGCTCCATCCAGCGCTTGACCGCAGCAGTCCACCGGCGAAAGCGGTTCTCGAAGGCAGTCGGATCCAATCGCGAGATCACCCGGCGAAAGGTGTCGTCCGATGGAGTTCCGTTCGACAAATCGAGAAATTGGCCCAGCCACTCCCGCTTCGACTCCCCGAAGGTCTCCATATCGGACCCTCCTTCAGCCCCGGAAATCACTGCACGTATCGCAATAAACAGCACGTTGATAAGCGGATGCTCCTTCGTTCGATCGACTCGTGGATCATCCAAATCGGCAAAATGGTCGATCAGAGGAGGCTTGCAGGCGGTTGACATTGGCATTTTACCGGTCAGAGAAAGAAAGCGCTGGAGACATTTTGCCAATATACAACTCCCACCGAAAAATTAGAGGAGGTAGCCCCGCGGTCATCGCCCACGCAACGAAGGATGGGTCTCCTGCTCGTCTCCAACGCGTCCGGAGGTCTTCACGTGCGTGTGAACTGTACTGCCGGTCTCAGGCGTGGGGAGGACATCCTCAGTCACCGGTTTTCATCACCCCTCGCCGTTCTCTTTGCGAATGCTCACTTCATCCCCACAGTAATCGAACACCTTTCCTCCATAGTGGGTGCGGAATTCATCTTCGGTGCCCGCTTCGGAGGGGACCCATTTGCCTGTCCGGGCAGTGCTTCCCCCGACTATGCAGTGGGCCTGATCGGTTCGTCCAAAAGCAGCGTGGGGAGGGACGGCTGCGCGAATCGGGAGGGCTATCGTCCCGAGTCGTCGGCGGAGGCCAACAGGACCGCGCGGCGAAGGACCGCCCACTGGCCGTCGGAGGCATCGGGGTGATGAGGATTTTCGTCGCGCAGCCACCGCTCTACGGTCGTGAGGTGGACATCTTCTTCAGCCCGCTCGGCCACAGCCCGGTACACGTCGTCAGGCGTCTCCACATCCGGCTTCCCCATCACCGTCCAGGCCAGCCGGGCGTATCGCCGCGTCGGCTCGGGCACCGCGACGGCATTGCCCCCCTCGGCAGGCCCCAGCGCTCGGCGGCGGAGCTCGTGCTGCACCGCCTGTCGGCGGACCTGGAGCGCGTTGTAGCGAAGGGCCGCCTCCACGTAAGCGGCCTGCTTCTCGGCGGTCACCGGGCCCTGGGCCTCCACGGGGCCCGGCGCCGGCAACTCATCGTCGAGCCGCGCCAGCGCTTCGTCAATCGTATCGCGGAGGGCACGCAGGTCGGCCAGTCCCAGGTCTCGGGCCTGCGTCGTCGCATCGTCGCAGGCACTGCGCAGGCGCTCTCGCCACTCAGCACGGAGCTGCTGCAGCGAAGCGGAAGAGGCATCACTCATGACCACTCATAGAACGAATGCGGATTGACGCGGCACCCTGAACGGGATTTCGGGCGATCCAAAGGGCGGCGATCGGTCGCGGTTCCGCACTTCGACGACACGCCCCCGGCTTGAATCACGACCGGCACGGCACCGGCTCTTGTAATTATGCCCGCAGCTCGTTTGTATCCACGCACGGACTTCGTCGAAAAAGAGCGAGGTCCATTGCTCCCATCCACTCGTAGACGGTTCACCTCCATCATGATCGGGGATCTTCAGCGCCGCAAGGCCTCGCACTACTTCGACCTCATCGACGAAGATGACAACGGCCTCGTAGAAGCGGCCGACTTCGAACTCCGGGCCGACCGCCTGGCGGAGACGCGCAACGTCACCGACCCGGAAGCCCAGGCAGAACTTCAGAAACGCGTCCTGAGCTGGTGGGAGCACCTCTGCGCCCTGGCCGACACGGATGACGACGACCGGATCACACGCGAGGAATGGCAAACCTACTGGGAGGCCCTTCAAGTCAGCATCGAGGAAGGGGGGGAAACCGAGAAGCGGACCCTTGAGAGCCTCGAACGGGCCGCCCGCGGCACCTTCGAGGCGATACGGAGGACGGAGGACGGCACCGTCACGGAGGCGGAGTATCTGGACTGGCTGCACGCCTGGAACGTCGAGGCGGACCGTGCCGACTTCGACCGCCTCGACCGCGACGGCACCGGCAATCTTTCCGAGGACGATCTCATCCAGGCCGTGCGCGAATTCTACCTCTCTAACGACCCGAATGCCCCCGGCAACGTCCTGTACGGCGAACTGCCTGGGTAACGACGGTCCCCGTACGGCCATCGCATTAACAGTTGCCGGCATCTACAGCCCCAGGTCCCTATTGTCCGCAGCGGCCCCCGTACACGTGTTACGTGACGGCAATCTCGGGATTGGGTATTGCTCTACGCAGCATCGACTCTGAAAGCCGTTGCGAGCCGCTTTTCTGGACGCGTCTTCAGGTTTTCGATAGCGGCCGCTTATTGCTGCTGCCCCCGTGACTGGACCTCTGGGATCTTCCTCCTCTGCCGGACAGAGCCTTCCCTCTCCTGAAAGACGCTGAACATGCGCGTGCCGTACTCGGCCGACGCAACCTGTTCCGGCACGCCGTGTACACGTGTTCCCCTTTCTTTTCAACGTTTTCCTATACCTATGACCGGTGAACTCCAGCGGGAGAAGGCCGCGTACTACTTCTCGCTCATTGACGAGGACGATAACAAATATATCGAAGCCTACGACTTCGAGAGCCGGGCGGAGCGACTGGTAGAGGCCCGCGGCGTCACGGACCCGGACGCCGAAGCAGCCCTCCGTGATCAGGTGATGAACTGGTGGCATCACCTCTGCAACGTGGCGGACCTGGACGGCGATGAACAGGTGACGCGGCACGAATGGCAGCGCTACTGGCAGGGCCTCCAGGCCGCCGTTGAGAAGGGCGGCGACGCCAACGAGGCCGTGCTGGAAGGTCTGGAGCATGCCGCGCGCGCGACCTTTCGCTCCATGAAGGTGAACGACGGCGACCAGGTCACCCTGGAAGAGTACGCCGACTGGCTCGCCGCCTGGGGCGTCGACGACGCCGAGACGCCGTTCGAACGGCTCGACCGCGACGACACCGGCGGCCTCACCGAGGACAACCTCGTCCAGGCCGTGCGCGAATTTTACCTCTCCAACGATCCGGATGCCCCCGGCAACGCGCTCTACGGCGAGCTGCCGGAGTAGCACCCGGCCTTCGTGCCCGACATTCGTGCTCGCGATAACGTCACCCCCCAGCCACCGTGGAGGCAATGAGCGCCTTTCTGTCGGCCGGCGCTCCCGCCGAGTAAAGACGTCCCTCGTCCAACGGGTCGGGATGCAGCGGATGTCCCTACGGGCAGAGTCGCCCGCACCGCGCACGACGACCCCGCAGTTCGTACAACCTCGTTCTCCGGATGGCCTCCCTTTTCGACACGGCTCCGTGCGGATTTCTGTCGTTTACCGACGACGGGTACGTCCAGACGGCTAATCGGACGCTGCTCGACCTGCTGGGCCGGAGCCGGGACGACGTTGAAAGGCACCCCATCGAAACGCTTCTGCCCCGGGCGCCCGGCTGTTCTACCACGCCCACCTCTTCCCCCTCCTCCGCATGCGGGGGCACGTCAACGAAGTGTACCTGTCCTTCCGCCCGAGCGAGGGAGAGGACGTGCGCTGCCTCCTCAACGCAACCCGCACGGGGCGCGACGGCCGCCCCGTTAACGACGCCGTGCTCATGCCGTTCGAGGAGCGCACCCAGTACGAGGACGAGATTCTGCAGGCCGAGCAGGCCGCCGAGCAGGCCAACCGGGCCAAGGACGAATTCCTGTCCACCGTCTCCCACGAGCTGCGCACGCCCATCAGCACCATCAAGAGCCTGTCGCAGTACCTCTCGATGGGCGTGCGGGGACCGGTCTCCGACGAGCAAACGGACTACCTCAACCGCATCGAGGCGGCCGCCGGCTACCTCGACACGCTCATCAACGACATCCTCGACTTCGCCCGCCTGGAGGCCGGCTCCGTCCCGACCACGAGCAAGCTCACATCTTCGATCCGTTCGTGCAAGGCAAGCGCCCCGAGCCCCCGAACTCTGAGGGCGGGGTGGGGTTCGGACTGGCTATCAGCCGCGATCTGGCACGGGCCGTGGACGGCGCACTGTCCGTCGACAGCACGGAGGGCGAAGGCACCACGTGTACCCTGTCTCTGCCCGTGAGCGAGGCCCCGCTCGGCGAGTCGTCCTAAGCGTCCCGTCACCCCGACACGAAGGAACCGCTTTCATCCGCTATATCACACGATTTTCATTACTCAACTCACGAATGCGTAAGAACCCGTACACCGAAATGCGTATGGTGAAGGCGGAAGAATGATGTATCGAACGCTACTGCGGATTCCATATCTCTGCTGGACCGACGTAGTCTTCTTTGACCAGCGACGAACAATCCGGTCTTCTGCCATGAGCCTGAGTGCGCCAAACTCGACCCTTTTTAATCCCGACACACTCACGACGCCGGACGTCCTCGACCCAACCCAAATCCGAGTGGTCGAGCTCGAAAGCGAAGGCCGAGGCATCACCCGTCGCTTCGACTGCTACGAGTTGGAGTCTGAAGAGAAAATGTTTCGCCTCGCCGGCGACGAAGTTCAGGTGTGTGCGGTTCGCTGGGCAACGACTCCTGGCCTTGACCCCGAAATGGACGTGGACTGGACTGCGACGAGGCTCTCCTACTGGGAGGTCGACCAGATCCGGGTGTTTTCCTGGCCGACGCTGGAACTGATCCGGGTCTACCGCGACGTGGAGTAGTTCCGTCGGCCCCGATCAACGCGGCACCGGGCATTGTTCGGCACAGAAGCGGGACGATCCCTCAGAACCGTAGCCAACGGGACCGCTATCAACGGGTGTCGTAAGTTGTACAGCAGACGCGGCAATTGACGCCGAAAGAGCGTCCAGGTCTCGATCTAACGCGTGATCGCCTCGTGGATCGACCGGCCTTCTGAATCGTTGCGATTGTGTGTAGGCGTTTTTCACGCTCGCGCACGCAGGCACGGGATGCCTCAGAGACTTCTTCCGCTGGCTGGGTGGCCACCGCCACGTCGTGCTCGACGCCATTCGGGTCTACCTCGGGGCCGGGCTGTTCTTTCGGGGTTTGGTGCTCATGCTCACCGATACGGGGCTTCAACAGTTCACGGGCGGAGCCGCCGCGTCGCTCATGCCGTCTGGTATCGCTCTTTCTGGTATTGCTCTTTACGTGACAGCGGCCCATCTCGTCGGCGGCGCTCTTCTCGTGGTCGGCCTCTACGCACGGCTGGCCGCGCTCGTGCAACTTCCCATCCTGGCGGGAGCCGTGCTCCTCGTGCACTGGCAGGACGGCCTTCTGTCGGCCAACCAGTCGCTCGAATTTTCGGCCCTGGTGCTCTTCCTGCTCGCGCTGGTGGCCTTCTTCGGCGGCGGTCGCTGGTCGCCGGACGACCGCCGTAGCGCGCCCGACGAGTGGCGACAGGTCGCGTGGGTCCGAGTCCCTCTGTCCTCCCGCCGCGACGACGTAGGCAGAGGCCGAGCCGACCAGTGCCCGATGGATGTCGTATTAGGTGCGGAGCGGGGGCAACTCCTCATCCTTCGGGACGAAGCTGAGCGCCAGGCCGTTGTTGCAGTACCGTAGCCCTGTCGGCTTCGGCCCATCTTTGAAAATATGCCCCTGGTGCCCCCCACAGCGGACGCAGTGGTACTCGGTGCGGGGATATCCGAGCTTCATGTCTTTCATGGTCTCTACCCGTTCCTTCAGCGGCGCCCAGAAGCTGGGCCAGCCCGTCCCGCTCTTGTACTTCGTTTTCGAGGAGAAGAGGGGCAGTCGGCAACCGGTACAGATATAAGTACCTGTCCGCGTTTCCGTCAACAGCGGACTCGATCGACGCGGCTCTGTGCCCGCCTCGAAGAGAATGCGGTACACATCGGGCGCGAGGACCGACTTCCACGCCTCCTTGGACTTCTCCAGGGGCGAAAAGTCGTCCCGCAAGGAGTGGACATCCAGGGTATCGGACGCGACGGCGTCGGGCGCCGGTCGGGAACGAGAGCGGCCACAGGCCGACAGCACCGTCGGCACCGCGGCGGCCCAGGCAAGATGCTTCAGGAAAGCGGCTCGGTCCATCGTGAGTCAGGCATCAGAATTCAAAGGACGAAAGCTGTGTACCATCCTTTAGTGTCCCAATGGACCGAAGCGTTTCACAACTGATGCAACGATTCCGGGAGGCAGGTTGACCTGGGAGACGGGTTGACCTGGGAGAAGAATCGACACGAGAGAGGCCTCCCTGGAGTACTCGTCCTGCGCAGGCGGGCGGAAGAGATGACGATCCTGCACAGAATAAAAAAGACCCCCTCGGGTCAGTACCGAGGTGGCAAATTGCTGCTTCTGTTACTACGTGATACTATCAGTATAACAAAGCACCCCCTGAGGGACGGTTAAAATTAGGGGGACGATGCAGTAACGGATACAAGAGTGCTCATTGTATCCGAACCAGACGAGGAAACTCCCTGCCCCGAAAGCAAACGGAGGCGAGTCGAACCTTGCCGGTAGCGAACGGGGTTTCGGCGGGAAGTGGAAGCTTCGGATGATGACTCCCACCTCGTCCCAACCTCCGCAATCAGTATCCAGCTGTGCACTCACGTGGATTCCGTCGGGTCCCTTCGGTTCCGTCTCAACGACAACGGACAAAAAGAAAAAGCGCCCTCCCGACGCGGGATCGGGACGGCGCTACTTTTTCGCGTTCGCACGTACCACAGTGTAGTAAATCAGGGCCCTGGGTTCCGATAAATAAAACGTAACGGTCCTGGAAAGCACCGGGCTGTTCATCACCTGAATCATTCCGCCCCGTTAGGATCGGGGTCGTGTGTCTCCCTACCCCCTCCGGGTCGCCAGAGAACGCCCGAACGAATGGGGGCCACGGCGCATTCGGATGTATGGACCGAATCTCTTCGCGGACCCACATGTTGGTGGGCGTAGAAACAGCCACTCAACGACGCTGGTCTCTCATGTCTGAGTCGAACTCACTGTCCGTTGGGCAGGCCCTGAGACGATGGGTGCTGTACGTACTCGTCTTCATTCTGGGCGGGGGAATCGCCGCCGTGGCCTCCGCCCTGACCCACGAGTCCATCGCAGGTGCGGAAAATCCCGTCGGACTGTACGCAGTCGTCTTTGCAGCGAGCGGATTCATCGCCTACCGGCTCGCGGAGCAGGTGCTCGGCGGCACCGCATAAGTCACAGAAGCGGACGGCCGTTCCTCTCCTGACGCTCGACGGAACGTCCGCCAGCATCCAAAGGCAAGAAGCGGTCGCGGGATCAGACGGGCCCCGCCTTCTGTCGCGGAATGAGCAACACATTCCGCACCGGTGGCTACCCCCCTCCCTCCGGCTCCACCGATCCGTTGGACGAGACCATGCAGTCGTGCGTGAGGTGAACAGTGAAACAGGTGCCGCTGTCCAGCTCCGAGTCGACCTCAATGTCCCCGTCCATGCCCTCCACAAGCCGCTTCGTGATGGCCAGCCCCAGGCCGCTGCCGTCACTCCGCCGCTCGTCCTCCGCTGCCTGCACGAACGGCTCGAACAGGTCCGGCATCAACTCCGGATCAATGCCGTCCCCAGTGTCGTCGACCTGAAGCCGGATGTGGTCCTCATCGCGCTGGAGCCGGATTTGAACCGTCCCTCCGTGCGGCGTGTACCTAATGGCATTGCCCACAAGGTTGTCGAGAATGCGTCCCGTGGCCCCCGGATCAAGATAGATGGGAAGCGTCTCCGGGATGTCGACGCGAAGGGCGAGATCCTTCTCCTCAGCCTGCGGCTGCAACAAATCCACCGTCCGCTCGACCTCTGCGGCCAGGTCGATCTCTTCGGGGTCGAACTCCACAACGCCCACCTCCAGCTTCGACAGCCGAAGCACAGAGTCCAACACCCCTTTCAACCGAGTACTGCTTTGCCGAATTAGGCGCGCAAACCGCAGATGATCCTCCTCCAGCTCCTCCTCCAGCACCTCTGAGAACCCGATCACACTGGTAAGGGGCGTCCGGATTTCGTGGCTCATATTGGCAAGAAAGGCAGACTTGAGGCGGTTGGCCTTCTCAGCGTCCTGCCGGGCGCGCTCGGCCTCCTTGCGAGCATCTTCGGCCGCGTCGCGGGCCTGCATAAGGTCGGCCTCGCGGGCCTTCCGGGTCGAGATGTCGCGGGTCGTGATGATCAGGTCGTCCCGCCCATTCTCTCGGGGAAGAAACTTCCCCACCGACTCGACCCAGAGGTAGCCCTCGTTTTTGGTCCGCACCCGGAATTCCGGGCGGGGACGCCGTCCCTCCTCGTGGGCCGCCCGGACGGCCTGCACACAGTCGGCGCGATCGTCGGGATGGACAAGATCCAGGGCCCGCCGGCCGGTCAACTCCTCCGGGGCGTATCCGAGCAGCGGTTCGACCGAGGGCGACACATACCGTAGGTTCGTCGCCGGATCGAGGTGGGTCACCACGTCGGTGACATTTTCGGCCAGCAGCCGATATTTCTCTTCTTGCTCCCGAAGCTGGGCCTCCGCCTCCTTGCGGGCCGAAATGTCCTGCCCTACGCCCACGAGACGATACGTGCCCCCCAGGTTGACTCGGATGCCGGTGAGGAGCATCGGAATTTGTCGCCCGTCTTCGATGGCAAGTCGGGCCTCGACGGTCGAACTCCCGCGAGTGAGCGCGCGTGTGACGGCGACCACGACCGTCTGCCGATCCGCGTCGGCGAAGAAGTTGTAGAGACGTTGCCCGTAAAACTGGAAGGAATCGATGTCGGACAGTTCAGCAAACCGAGTATTCCAGTATTGAATGCTTCCGCTCTGGTCGAGTACGAAGAAGAGGGCCGGCACCGAATCCAGTGCGGCATTGGCAAGCTCGGGCGAGAGCAGTCCCTTCACGCGTCGGCGTGCCCACCAGAGGCCTATATCCACCGCCACGGCGAACAGCACGATGCCCCCTCCCCACCAGGACGACAATCCACTCGCGATGCCAACTCCTCCCAGCACGAGGGCAACCAAGGTTGCACGCCCCCATCCCAGGTAGCGAGCAACAATCCTGGATTGCGCGACCGCGTGGCCGGATTCGTCGGAGTGAAACATGAGTCAGAACGATGCCGAGGCAGGTGCGTCGGTCGAAGAAGGGAGAGTGGGGCATCATCCGACCTAATGCAGCTTCAAACGATCTTTCGGGGAAAGCAGTTTGCTATTGCTCCACGCTCCAGCTTGAGGTATCTCGATTGCACAACGGACCAGTTGAAGCTGCACTAAGAAAAAGCACGATTTTGTACCGTAGAAGATTCGTAAAGGTTCAGAACCTGTTTGGCGGATTGTCTGAGGCCACTCCGGCGAGTACTCGGTCGCGGCCATTTAGATGGCCTTGCTCCCAGCGCTGCGACTTCGTGGATCTCCACGAAACAGGCTCTCACTCCTATCATTCCCCGGACGCTGGTCCTGTAAGCGGTTCTGCCCATGCGCAAGGATCAGCTGTACGCTTGCTCTCCTGTAACGGATGCTCCATGATCACAACATAAGGCTGTGCCCCTCTGCAAAACACCCGCGTGGTCATGGCCCGATATGCCCTGTCCTTGATCGTTGGCGTACTCATCAGCGGAGTCCTTCTCGCGGTCGGCTGTGCGACTGCGGACGACGTCGCCATCATTCCGTCGTCCACCTCTCCCCCTCCCGACACGGGCGCCGTCGCCGTCGTGGAGCTGTTCACGTCGGAGGGCTGTTCCAGCTGTCCGCCTGCCGACCGCCTGCTACGGACCATCGTAGACGAGTCCCGCACCCAGGACCAGCCCGTCTACGCGCTGTCGTTCCACGTCGACTATTGGAACCGGCTGGGCTGGACGGACCCGTACAGCGACGACAGGTACTCGCAGCGACAGCGGCAGTACAGCCACGCGCTGGGGGTGGACACCTACACGCCGCAGGTCGTCGTGAACGGCCGAGACGCCATGGTCGGCTCCCGCTCCCAGGAAGTGCGCACGGCCATTACGTCGGCCCTGGAGGACCCGGCCCGTGTGCAGGTCGCGATTGCCGTGGACTCCACGACGGCGCCCCTCCGAATCGGCTACCGGCTGGACAGGCCGGTGCCGGACGATGCGGACCTGCGACTGGCAGTGGTGGAGCGCGGCCTCTCTCAGGACGTGAAACGAGGCGAGAACGCCGGACGCACCCTCCGCCACGCTAACGTCGTCCGGTCGTTTACAACCGTGACGGCTACGCGCAGCGGCACGGCCGAGGTTCCACTCCCCGACACCGTGGACCGCACAGAGGCGTCCGTGATGGCGTACGTTCAGAACCCCTCCGGACCAATTCTCGGCGCCGACCGGGTCGACTTGAAAGATGTGCCGTCGATGGCAACCCGATAACCCCGTGCCAAGGCAATCGTGTGTGGGAACGCGTTCGGAAAAGCAGGAGGCACTGTTGCCGTTCCTTGATCCATCTGCCCGAAATGAATGGACGCCTGTGGGCACGGAGGCAAGAACGCTGTGCGATACCGGGTGAGTGTAGAAGCCGTTCTGCGCGAGATCCACGAAGTCGCAGCGCTGGGAGCAAGGCCATCTAAATGGCCGCGACCGAGTACTCGCCGGAGTGGCCTCAGACAATCCGCCAAACAGGTTCTGAAACGTTCAACGTAGAAACGGCGGATCGGGAGAAGCATTTCCGAAGAGGCACCCTACCCCCCGCCTGCACGTACCAACGCCCGAAGTTATACAGAGTCCGCCTCCCCGTTTTCCTCTTCGTTCGACTGCGCGTACAACTCGGTGACGAGGGAGGCAAGCAGTTCGGGCCGTTCCTCCGACAACTCCTGCACAAGCGGGACGAACTCGTCAATGTCGTCGAGATCGGCCTTCACATCCTCGTACCGCTCCTCCAGAAGCTCAGTAGCTATCCGGTGCGGATCCTCGGGCAGCTCGGCCTTCTCGATGTCGATGTCGTAGGTGTTGGCCATCCGCTTGAGTTCAAACTCGTCCTCATGGGTGGCCAGCACGATGGTCGTGCCCGACTTCCCGGCCCGCGCCGTGCGTCCGGAGCGGTGGATGATGTACTCGTGGTCCTGCGGCACGTCGTAGATAAACACGTGGCTGAGGTCCGACACGTCGATCCCACGGGCCGCTACGTCCGTCGCCACCAGCAGGCGCAGGTCCCCGTCGCGGAGTCGGTCGAGGGCCTTCTCGCGCTTCGGCTGTGAGAGGTCGCCCGACATCTGATCGACATCGTACCCCTTATTGGAGAGGAAACGATCCAGGTAGCGCACCTCCCGCTTCGTGTTCGCGAAAATGAGGGCCGACTCCGGCTCCTCCAGCTCCATCAACCGCTCCAACGTCCGATCCTTGTCCATCGGATTCACCAGGTAGTAGCGGTACTTCATCTCCTCCACGCTCACCTTGTCGCTGCTGAGCGAGAGGTACCCGGGATCGTCCAAAAACTCGCGGGCGACCGACCGCACCTTCGGCGGCATCGTGGCGCTGAACATGTGCGACTCCCGCTTCTGGGGCAGGTAGTCCACAATCTCTTTCATGTCCGGGTAGAAGCCCATGGACAGCATCTCATCAGCCTCATCCAGGATGAGCATCCGGACCGATCCAGTCTTGAAGTTGCCCTTTTCGAGGTGGTCAAGCACGCGCCCCGGCGTGCCGATGACCACCTGCGCGCCCCCGTCGAGCGCCTCAATCTGCGGGTTGTAACTCACCCCGCCGTAGATGAGCGCCGCATCGAGCTTATTCGTCTTCGGCGTGGCGATCTTCATCTTCTCAAACTCCTCGTGGATCTGCCGCGCCAGCTCCCGCGTGGGGGTGAGGATGAGCACCTGCTGCGCCTGCTCGTCGGGGTACAGGAGTTCAAAGAGGGGGAGCAGAAACGCCCCCGTCTTTCCCGAGCCCGTCTGCGACTGCACGATCAGGTCTCGGTGGGCCAGCATGTACGGCAGCGCCTTGCGCTGTACCGGCATGAGGTCGTTCCAGCCCGCCGCACGCATGGCCTGCTCAATGTCGCCGGGAAGCTCCTCGGTCACAATTTCGTCGAGAGGTGGATCCGGCTCGCGCAGCCCGCTGTCCACTTCCTCGCGACGCTTTTTCTCCTGCGCCTTCGAGGTGAGATCGATGACGTTCGTGTAGGAACTTTTCTTCTCGGTGTCTTCTGCCATCTGCCAAACGTCTAGGATTCGAGATCGACACGAGAGACGGCGGATCACGCGGGGCCTCTGGGCCTCGCTTGCCCGTCGTTTTCCACATACTGGTACGCGGGGACGGAGGTCAACGATCCTGTCTGGACGCCCAGGGTCGGGGGTTGCCCTTCTATTCGCCTGCTACATCGAAAGCCCCCCGTTCACGTGCAGGACGTGGCCGGTAATGTAGTCGGAGACCGGCGCGGCCAGAAAGAGCACCGACTCGGCAATGTCGGCGGGATCGGCCAGCCGGTCGAGTGGCACAGCTTCGAGGATCGCGTCGCGCGCCTCCTCGTCGAGCTCGTCGGTCATGTCGGTCTGCACGTAGCCGGGCGCCACCACGTTGACGGTGACGTTGCGGCTGCCCAGCTCCTTGGCCAGGCTCTTCGAGAAGCCCACAATGCCCGCCTTCGACGCCGCGTAGTTGGTCTGCCCGGCGTTGCCGGTGGTGCCGACCACCGACGAGATGTTTATGATCGAGCCGCTCTGCTGGCGCATCATGGGGCGGTAGGCCGCCTTCGAGAAGTTGAAGACGCCCTTGAGGTTGATGTCGAGCACCGAATCCCAGTCCTCCTCCTGAAGCCGCAGGAGCAGGCCGTCGCGCGTGATGCCGGCGTTGTTAACCAGTACGTCGAGCGAGTCCCAGCGGTTAGTCACAGCCTCTACGTGGGACTGCGCAATGTCGAAGTCGGCCACGTCGCCCTGCAGGGAGAAGGCCTCGGTGCCCTGTTCGTCCAGCGTCTCGACGAGTTCGTCGGCCGCGTCGGTTGAGGACCGGTAGGTGAAGGCCACCTTCGCTCCGGCCTGCGCAAAGTGTTCGACGATGGAACGGCCGATGCCGCGCGTTCCTCCCGTCACGAGCACCGAAGCACCATCAAGATCAACGTCCATTGGGTCGTTCTGTCGAGGAAAAGAAATGCGTGTAGGGGGCGACAGCACCGACGGTCAGTGAGGAATGGGCGATCGGGCGTTGTCCCCGGCCGGATCACGCGGTGAGCGCCTCAATCCCGTCGGGCGTGCCCGCCCCGGCCGTCTCTACGTCGTCGAGCGTGCGCCCCACGAGGCCGCGGAGCACGTCGCCCGCCCCGACCTCAATGAAGCGGTTGGCCCCGTTCTCGTACATGCGACGAAGGGACTGCGCCCACCGCACTGGCGAAAGCAACTGTTCGATAAGCCGATCCCGGATTTCGGCGGGGTTGGTGGACGGTTCGCCCGTCACATTGAGATAGACCGGACACTGCGGCTCCCGGATCGTCACCGCCTCCAGCACCTCGCCCAGGCCCTCACGGGCGTACTCCATAAGGGGCGAATGGAAAGCCCCGCTCACCGGAAGCGGAATGGCGCGCCCCTTAATGCGGGCCGTGGCGCGCTCCACCGCCTCCTCGTCCCCGGAAATGACGACCTGACCGGGCGCGTTGTAGTTGGCCGTCCGGACGACCCCGTCCCCGTTGGACGACGCTTCTTCACAGGCCACTTCTACTTCAGTGTCGTCGGCCCCCATCACAGCGGCCATGGCGCCGGGCCGTCGCTGGCCCGCCTCCGCCATCAGCTCCCCGCGCCGCCGCACCACGCGCAGCCCATCCTCGAACGAGAGCGCCCCCACCGCCGCCAAGGCACTGTACTCGCCCAGGCTGTGGCCCGCCGCCACGTCCGGCTCCAGCCCCTCTGCCTCCAGCACCGCCATCGCGGCCAGGCTGTGCGTGTAAAGGGCCGGCTGTGTGATCTCGGTCTGCTTCAACTGCTCCTCCGCATCGTCCGGCCCCGAGTCGAGCCCGAACATGATGGAGAGCAGATCCACATCGAGCAGGTCGTTGGCTGCCTCGAAACGGACCCGAGCGTCCTCATTCTGCTCGTAGAGCTCGTAGCCCATGCCCACGGATTGCGATCCCTGTCCGGGGAAAAGAAATGCATCCATGACACTGTCGAGTTGTGAATTGCGAGGTTCGAATGGGCGGGACAGACGGACGAGCAGCGGCTGAGCCGTCATTCGACAATCGACATTCGGCACTCGTCACTGTCCGTCGTAGGCCCAGGTGAGGTAGCTGGCGCCCCAGGTAAAGCCGCCGCCGAAGGCCGTGAGCACAAGCTGATCCCCACGCTCCAACTGGTCCTCCCAGTCAAACAGACAGAGGGGAATGGTCGCCGCAGTGGTGTTGCCGTAGCGGTCGATGTTGACCATCACCTTCTCGGACGGAAGGCTCATGCGCTCGGCCGTGGCGTCGATAATACGCTTGTTGGCCTGGTGTGGGACGAGATAATCGATGTCATCCGGCGTCAGGTCGTTGCGCTCCATCACCTCCACACACACGTCGGCCATGCGGGTGACGGCATACTTGAACACCTGTCGGCCGTCCTGGTGGATGTAGTGAAGGTGCTGATCCACCGTTTCGTGGGTGGAGGGATGGCGGCTCCCCCCGCCCTTCATGCACAGCAGGTCGCCGTGCTCCCCGTCGGTGTGGTGCACCGTGTCGACGAGCCCCTCCTCCTCGTCGGCCTCCAGCACCGCCGCGGCCGCCGCGTCGCCGAAGAGAATGCAGGTGGTCCGATCCGTGTAATCGGTAATGGCACTCATCTTGTCGGCCCCAATCACGAGCACCGTCTCCGCCCGACCCGACTCAATGAACTGAGCCCCGGTGGTGAGCCCGTACAAAAAGCCGCTGCAGGCAGCCGACAGGTCGAACCCCCAGGCGTTGGCCGCCCCGAGATTGTCCTGGACCAGACACGCCGTCGCCGGAAAAAACATGTCGGGCGTGACCGTAGCGACGACGATGACATCTACCGCGTCGGGGTCGAGGTCGCGCTTGTCGAGGGCCTCGCGGGCGGCCTCAGTGGCCATGTAGGAGGTGGCCTTGCCGTCGTCCCCCAGAATGCGACGCTCCCGGATGCCGGTTCGCGTCCGAATCCACTCGTCGTTGGTCTCCACCATCTCCTCCAGGTCACTGTTCGTAAGCCGCTCCTCCGGGAGGTAGTGCCCCACGGACGTAACGGCAGCGTGGCGGGAAACGGGAGACGGAGGCATGGGAGAAAGGAGTGAATGCAACGAGTGGGTCGTCTGCCGGGAACGCGACGCCGCCTCAAAGCATCAGGCCGCCTCCGATTGAAAGGCAGCCTCAATGGCGGAGACAATATCGGTGTCGGCGATCGAGGACGCGGTGTGGATCATTTGCTCAATCACGGCCGGGGATGAGCTTCCGTGTCCGACCAGCACATTGCCGTCCACACCGAGCAACGGGACGCCGCCGAGGGACTCCGCGTCGAAGTGCTTCCGCACGTCCGAAAGCACCCTCGTCACAAGAGCCTTCTCCTCCTCGTTGAGCGACTGGCGCTCCATTTCCTGCTCCGCCATCTTGTCGATCACGGGCGACATGCTCTCCCCGAACTTCAGAAGCGCATTGCCGACGAAGCCGTCGCAGATGATGATGTCCGCTGCGTAAAACAAGAGGTCCCCTCCTTCAACGTTGCCCTTGAAGTGGATCTCAGGAAGCTCCTGGAGCCGGTCGTAGGCCGTTTTTACCAACCCGTTGCCCTTGCCCGGCTCCTCGCCGATGTTGAGCAGCCCCACCGTCGGATCGTCGTTGCCGAGAGCCTTTCGGGCGTAGATGGTCCCCATCCGGGCAAACTGAACGAGATGCTCAGGCTTGCAGTCGACGTTGGACCCGATGTCCATCACGACCGACGACCCTTTCAGATTGGGAAAAAATCCCGCAATCGAGGGACGCTTGACGCCGGAGATGCGGCCGAGGATAAACATGGCCGCCCCCATGATGGCACCCGTATTGCCGGCGCTCACAAACGCGTCGGCCAACTCGTCGTGGTGGGCCGCCAGGCCCTTGTGGATCGACGACGCCGGTTTCTGCTTCACGGCGGTGGAGGGAGACTCTCCCATTCCAATCACATCGGGTGCATCCACGATCTCAAATCGTTCCGTCGGGGCCTCCGGATGATCGTCGAGGACGCCCTGGATCGCGTCTTCCGGACCCACGAGGAGGATGTTGACCTCCCGCTCGGTGTGCCGGACAGCCTGGATGGCCCCCGCCACGACCGCGTCCGGCGCGTCGTCGCCGCCCATCGCGTCGACTGCAATACACGAAGCCATACGAGCCGTCAAAGTGTGTGGCGAAAACGTGGACACGAGCGCGGAGGCATCGCCCGTCGGCCTCCACGAGCCCCCTCGCTCAGCAAGGAAAGGGGACCGCCGCAAACATAGCTGTGCGCAGAGACAATCGCCGATTGTGGAGCGAACTTCGGGACGAAGACCCGACAAAGAAATGAAACACCCCCGTCTCGCGGACGATTCCCCCTGCGGGAACGTGCACTGGTGAATGGACTCACCCAGGTGGGGTCTGTGAGACCCGACCTGATGGGTGCCCCCCAAGCGCGATCGTCTCAGCAGTCGTCCAAAGCGGCTACACCATGTAATCGTCGGAGGGCTCAATAACTTGCCGTCCTCGATAGTGTCCACAGTGCTTGCAGGCCCGGTGCATGACCTTCGGGCTGCCGCAATTGTTGCACTCCATGAGCTGCGGCGGCTCCAGTTCGTTGTAGTAGGTCGAGCGCCGCTTTCGAGTCCGCGACTTCGAGTGTCGTCTCTTCGGTACAGCCATAGCGCAATCCCAATCAATGGAAAAACAAAGCGTGCAACCCTCCTCTCATCCGGAGCACACGGCGAGAAACAAGATCCGTTTGTTTAATTACGACGGACCTACGTAAGATGCGGGCCGCAAACCGGTTGTTCAGCCCCTCTCACGTCATCCGAACCATTTCGCGCAGAATTTATCCCACCTGGCGTCTTTTCTTTAGAAACAGCTCTGCCTAGTCGGACGAGTTCCCGTCTCGCAGCTTACGGAGTTCCTCCCAGCGGGGATCGATGTCGTCCTCGGCGGCGTCTTCGTCGTCCGGGGCCCCGAACTCGCGGGCAATCGGCTCATCCTCAGCCCCCGGCGCAATTTGCCGCTGCGGAAGAGCCAGGAGCAGCGTATCCCGCACCACGTCGGTGAGGTCGATTTCCTTGTCGGACGGCCGGAAGGGACGCACCTCCTCAAACTCCTCGCCCTCCTGCCCCACCATAGACGGCGGGCCGAAAAGCAAATTGTACTGCCCCTCCACCGGCTGGTCGTACTCCCTGAGCGTTCGGTCGCACGTCAGGTGCACCGTCGCCGTGGCGTGGAGCTTCACGAGAATGCGGTCTCGGTGCACCTGCAGTTCGGCGTCGACATGGAGGTCTTCAAACGTCGTGGGATCGAGCTCGGCCTCGTCCACCGTGGGATCCATCTCCAGTTGGTGGATCCCGTCGGAAAGCTCGGTGATGTCGACCGTCAGCATACCGGTACGGAAAGCAAATGAAAGAAACAGTTCCAGCGGCGACGGGAGGCCCTCAGGATCCGCTCGGACCGTCCGGCAGAGGAGTCGGAGGACATGTCAATTATGGCACGGGCCCATCGGGGTTCCGGTCTGCGCCCCCGAAGGTCCTACACAATCAAGGCCGTCACCTCCGCCGTCTCCAATCCCACGAGCACGAGAAAAGTCCCGTAGATCCCGAGCAGGACGATCGCCTCCTCCGGTTCGAGAGACTCGTTGGTGCGCAGCACCACAAACAGCACAATCGTCGCCGCGGCCAGGATGCCCATCATGGGTACTGCCGCCGCGAAATTGACTGTCGACGCTCCCGCAATCATAATCCCCACTGGCACCGCCACGAGAAGATCAAAGACGTTGCTGCCCAGCACGTTGGCGAGACTCACCGTGCCCCGCCCGCTGTGGGCGGCCCGCACACTCACGAACATGTCCGGCAGGCTGGTTCCAGCCGCTACCACCGTAAGCCCCCACAGGAAGGACGGCGTCCCAAACCAGTCGCCGAACCCGATTGCGGCCTTTACAAGCCCCTCGGTGCCCAGAAGAATGAGAACGAGACTGCCGGCGAGCCGCAGCCACTCCCATCCCGGCCGCAGATGATCCGGCGGCTCTTCGCCCGAATGATCTTGAACGGCAAGCAACTGCAGGTACAGGTACAGCCCATAGAACAGCATCGGCATCAGAGCCAACGGGCGCGTGACCGTGCCCATCAAGGCGTCACCGGGCACCGGGTAGTAGAGGGCGGCCAAAGCAAAGGTGAGCATGAGCACCGCCACCGACGTAACGTAGAACTGCACGTCCTTGAACACCAGCAGCCGCCCGGACTCGATGCGCCCCCCCACCAGCCCGGACACCCCGGGAATCACGAGAATGTTGAAGAGCGCCGACCCGATGACCGACGCCACGCCGAGATCAAACGTCCCGTGTAGCAGCGTGGCAAGCACCGTGCTCGATAACTCCGGAAAGCTGGACCCCACCGCCGTAATAACGGCGCCCTGCACGACGGCCGGCATCTGATAGTAGGTAGAGAGCCGACTGGAGGAGCGCTCCAGCATGCCGCTGCCAACCCAACAGATGGCAGTCCCCGCCACCACGTACCCGACGTACAGGAGCAGTTCCATAGGCAACGGCTCCGTTGTTCAGAAAAAGAAAAATCCCCCCGGACGGCCAAAGCCGACCGCGGAGAAGTGTGCCGTCAGCACGCTTAGGCGACGATACGGCGTGCGTGCAAGCTCTTTGCGCCTACAACCGAGAGCACGAATGGGTGCTTCCAGAGTTTGTTTTCGAGGAGGAGAAATCCACCGGTGTCGGCGACCGTTACCGACCTCGGGACCGTTAGAAGCCGAGTTTCACGGAAGGGCCGTTCGTTTTGTACATTGCGAACGTCGGAGGAAAAGCATACCGGACATCGAAGCAGGATGGTCACACCGATCTCTGAGGAAGCACGTGAACGCGCCCCCCGGCATATTGTGGAAATCTCAGGCTCTGGAAATCTCAAATTCCCTCAACCATGTGCAGCTATGAGCACAACGGCGCGTAAACACTTATTCCCGTATCGGTAGCTACCGGTCTCCGACCGCTCGTCGGGACGGGACACAGATTCCCCCTTCCGACGCTCGCCCAATCCACTCCCCCTGTATCACCCACTCCACAGCACCACCGAATCATGGTTCAGCTCAACGACACGAACGCTCGCTCCTTTCTCGACGACGGAGCCCTCGACACCCTGCAGCCGGAAGTCGACGCGGCCCACCGGGCCGTCCTCGACAAGAGCGGTGCCGGCAGCGAAATGCTGGGCTGGCGCGACCTCCTCCTCGACCCCGACCACGACCTGCTCGACGACATCGAGGCAACGGCCGAGCACCTCAAGGACGAGGCCGACGTACTGCTTTGCCTCGGCATCGGCGGCTCCTACCTCGGCGCCCGCGCCGTCATCAACGCCCTCACGCCTTACCTCGGGGCGAGCGCGAGCGCCGACGCGCCTGAGGTACGGTTTGCAGGCTACCAGACGAGCGGGGCCTACCTGAACGAGCTCCTTGAGGACCTGGAGGGCGAATCGGTCTACGTCAACGTCATCTCAAAGAGCGGCACCACCCTCGAAACCGCCCTCTCTTTCCGCGTCGTGCGGAACTGGCTGGAGGACCAGTATGAAAACCCCGCCGGCCGCATCCTCATCACGACCGACAAGGACCAGGGCGCCCTCAACGCCCTCAACGACGCGCACGGCTTCCACAAAAAGTACGTCATCCCCGACGATGTGGGCGGCCGCTTCTCCGTGCTCACCCCGGTGGGTCTACTCCCCATCGCCGCGGCGGGCATCGACATCAGGGCCTTCTTTAACGGGGCCGCCGCCGCGTGCGAGGAACTCGACGATGCCGACGTCAACCACGATGCCCTCCGGTACGCCGCCCTCCGCTACCTGCTCCTGCAAAACGGCTACGACGTCGAAACCCTCGCCGTCTTCGAACCGAAGCTCCGGAACGTCGGCCGCTGGTGGCAGCAACTCTTCGGCGAGAGCGAAGGCAAGGAGGACAAGGGGCTCTTTCCCACCGTCGCCCAGTACACCACCGATCTCCACTCGATCGGCCAGTACATGCAGCAGGGCCAGCGCACAATCATAGAAACGTTCCTGCTGCCGGAAGAGGATCCCGGCGACCTCCGCATCCCCGAAACCGACCACAACGTCGACGACCTCAACTACGTGGCCGGAAAGAGCATGGCCGACGTGACGCAGGCGGCCTACGACGGCACCGCCCAGGCCCACGCCGACGGCGGCGTGCCCAACGTCACCATCACCTTCGACGAAATCGCTCCCGGCCCCCTCGGCGAACTGCTCCACTTCTTCGAGCACGCCGTGGCCGTGGGCGGCTACCTGCTCGACGTAAACCCCTTCAACCAGCCGGGCGTCGAGGACTACAAGCGCGAGATGTACGACCGCCTCGGTCGGTAGGAAATCCCGCCTGAGCGCACACATCCCGTATTCGCCACCCATAATGGCCGTGTCCGGATTTCGCCGGGCACGGCCATTTTCTATTCGAAGTGCCCGTCTGTATATCGCCGCCTGTACGCAACGTCTCCTCGTGAAAGGGGTGTGGACTTTATCCACGATTTTGTGGATAACGCGTGGAAAAGTGGTCCATAACACCTGGATAACCTGAACGCCGATTGTTCACCGTCAGCGTCCGTGCATAACTCACGGGTCTGTCCACAGCCGTCCTCGTCTTCTCAACACTGTGGATGAGTGTGCACAACTGTGCCCAAAAATTCCACATTTTCCTGTGGATAGCTGTGGATACGTGGAAAACACCCCCAAAATCGGCGTTTTTGGCCGTAGACCAGCTTCTGAACACCGACAGATGTGCATAATTCTGTGAATGACCCCTCGAACTGTCCACAGGAGGACCGCACCGTTGTGGGTTGTCTGCTTGTCCACATTTCCACACGACCAATAACAACAACCACATATTTCTAAAAATCCCAGAGTGCTTTATTCGTACCAGGGCGTGTGGATAACCTTACCGGACAGTGATACGGCCTCTGCGGAATCGATATATGCCTGTAGGAACGATCCGTACTGGTACAATATGGTATATCGGTCTTCGGCTTGGGGATATTCCCGCACGGGAATACGCACGCGCAAGAGGATCAAGAACACTTTTCGGGCAGGGCTACTTCCACGACACCGGCCAGACTTTTCGACCGTCTGTGCGAATCCAAACCGCTCCCCGAGACGCTGTGCTCCGCACAGTGTCGCTCACCGACGCCCACCTCGACACTACACGGGGCGACGGCATACCAAACCGGTTGGAGCGTCCCACACTCACGACGGCTTTCGTATCCTCCATCGCAGAAGCCTGGACGAACACTGGCGTGCTGCTCGTCGAGGATCCGTGATGGGGAATCTTCACCACGCGGCTTTCGAGCCGACGACCGTACGTGCGAACGAGATCTGCCTCGGCAGCCGTCTCAATATCTCCGGGAAGAAGAACGCTCACACACCCGTACGAGAGGCGAAGCACCACAGACGCTCCATTTTCCGACCCAATACCTTGTTGAGAGGGCTGCGCCGGCGGTCCCAGTACCGCTCCGTGAACAGCATCTCCCAGCGGAATCTTATCCCCACGATCCAAAGCCGTGGACGGCACATCGAACCTTCGAAGGAGCCGGCGCGTCTCGCGGTACAACTCCGTGTCGGACGACTGTCCGCTGTGGTAGACCCGACCCACCGATACCTCGTGCAGAATCTGGGGGAGCCCACCGAGATGATCAGCATCGGGATGCGTGATAACAACCGCGTCGAGGTGTTTCACACCGCGCCGTTCCAGATACGGAAGCACGGAATGCGATGCCGCCGGATCCCCGGAAAACGAGCGCGGGCCGGTGTCAATTAGCACGCGTTGGTCCGACGGCGTCCTGACGAGTGCGGCGTCTCCCTGCCCCACATCGAAGAACAGGAGGTCGAGTGTCGGCGCCCCCAACCGGGAAACGGCGCCGGTCCACACGCTGACGGTGGCGAGAAGAAGTGCAGCGAGCAGGCACCGCCATCGCCTCCGCGGCCGCGACCACTGTGCCAGAGCAACGACTCCCAACACCACAGCCCCGAGGGTCCACCCCCCCAGATCGAACGCCCGAATGCCGAGCCACCCCAGCCAAGCAGCCCCTTCCCGAGACGCCAGGAGCAGTCCATCGACGAACAGGTCCGCGCTGCTCCCGAACGCCGTTCCCGCCATCGGCCACAGTTCCCCGGTGCAGACGAGCGCAAGGGCCGACGACAAGGCCAGAGCCGTACAGGGAATGCCCAACACATTCAGGAGAAGCCCCGCGGCGGACACCCATCCGAAGTGAGCGAGCAGTACGGGGGCCGTGGCGACGGTGGCCGCCACCGATACTGTGACGGTAGAGCGGAGCCCGTCGCCAACCGCGGAGTCCGTCCACAGTGCCGGGAGGTTGTCCACAATCTGTGGATGGATCGTGACGATTCCGGCCACGGCCGCCATGGAGAGCTGAAAGCCCACGTCAAACAGAGCGGGCGGCCGAAGCGCAAGGAGAAGAAGAGCAGCCACCCCCAGCGTATTCAGCGGACGCGCAGACCGCTGAACGAGAAGACCGCCGATGAGAAGCGTCGACATAACGACGGCTCGCACCACCGACGGTCGTGCCCCCGTGAGGAGCATGTAGCCAGCGAGGGCGCACACCGTGAGGGCCGACCGGCCTCCCTCCACCGCCGTCCAGCCCAGCCGAAGACGAGTGAGCACCGGCCGGAGCAGAACATACAGCACCATGCCAACCAGGAACACGTGAAGCCCGGACACTGCGAGGAGATGCATGAGCCCCGTTTGCGCAAACCACCCGCGCTGCGTGTCCGAGATGCCGCTCCGATCACCAAGCAGGAGCGCCTGAAGCACAGCACGGCCGTCGGCACTCGGCACGTAGCGGGCAATGTGATGGCGCACGTGCTGTCGCACCGCTACCACGGCCCGGGTGAACACCGACGGGGACGGAGAAAGACGACGTACCGCCTGTGGTGCATCCATGTACATCGTACAGCAGATGCCCCGCCGTGCGAGGTAAGCAGCGTAGTCGAACCCACCGGGATTGCGGAGGCCAGACGGCGACCGCAGCCCTCCTCGGAGCCGGATGCGATCGCCCTCAAAGAGCGTCGGAAAGTCGGCCTCGGATTCGTCGGACCAGGGGGATGGGCGCATGGTAACCCGAATTCGTCCATCGGCCGCTCGTGCAGCATCGGCCCCGTGGATCGAGTCCGCGCGGAGAGTGAATCGCGTCGCGTTCCCAGATCGCTCCGGTGCATCCGCAACGATGCCCGTAAGAGTGACCGACGGGGGCGACGCAGCAGACGCCGCAGGCGCCACGGAGCGGGGAGAAGGCGCGGTGTAGACGGCATGGCAGGCACTGCCGGTGAACGCACTCACGAGGAGGACTCCGACCATCCGAACGAGTGGAGCCAGTGACACGAGGCGAGATCGTTTCCACCACTCGGCCGCCGCAAAGACGAGCAGTCCGACCCCGACTCCACCGAGCCACCACACCGGATCGCCCCCAGTCGCGGAGGCGCGCACCGCCACTCCGCTCCCAAACGCCGCCGCCAGCAGAAGCGCTGGGGAGGAGGATCCGTCGAGTGTGATCCGGCTGTTTGGGGGCATTGCGCCGCGACAGGCCCGGTTTTGACGGGACAACCACTCGATGGTGTAGACACACTGAAGTGGTAGAGTCTAACCCGTTTCAGAATGACCGAACCCACGATCCAAGATTGAGGGAATCCGACCCGGAGCGCGAACCTCCGTCTTCCTCGCAAATACGAACAAAGCTTCTCACGCGCAGAGCCCCCCAACGGACCGCTGCGTCTCGATCCTCAAGCCGACCCAACGGTCTCATGAGTACCCGACGCGAAGCGCGCGAACATGTGATGCAGGCGCTCTATGCGCACGAGCAGTCCGGGGGAGACGCGAACCACATCGTCCACACGCTTCTCAATCCCGAGCTCGACGATGATCCTAAGACGCGGACGTTCGCGGAAGAACTGTTTCGGACGACGCTGGAGACGAAAGAGACGGTAAACGAGATTATCCGCGACCACGCCGCGAACTGGGATTTGGAACGAATCACCGCGGTTGATCGCGCACTGCTTCGGATGGCGACGACCGAACTGCTGAAGTTCGAAGAGATTCCCCCAAAGGTGTCCATCGACGAGGCCATCGAGATCGGCAAGCGGTACAGCACCAACGACAGCGGGCCGTTCATCAACGGCGTGCTCGACTCCGTACTGATGGACCTTCACCGTCAGGGACGGCTTGACAAATCCGGACGCGGCCTCGTAGGCATGGACACGATCCGGGAGCGTGCCCAGTCAGAGTAATCGATTCGTTCGGTTGGAGAGATTGAGTTGCCTTTCTCTCCACAAATTTGCAACATTGTCGGAAGGGTGAGATCCCCTTCTCCTCGAATATTTGCTTCACGAAGGTACCCCACCGCCGAGAGGCGGGGCATAATGCGATGGGCCTCATAGCAATAGGTGACATACACGGATGCGCAAAGTCGTTCGAAGCACTTCTGGACGAGATTGATCCTTCGCCCGACGATCACCTCGTTTTCGTCGGCGACTATATCGACCGGGGCCCCGATTCGAAAGGGGTGATTGACCGCCTCCTCGAACTGCGTGAGGAGGTCGAGTGCACGTTTCTGCGGGGCAATCACGAGTCGTTAATGCTCGGCTATCTTGACAGCGGGGCGTTTAATCTCTGGCGTGTCAACGGCGGCGTGTCGACCCTCCAGAGCTACCTCGAAAATGAACGGTCCGAAGACATCGAAATCCCCGAGCACCACGCTGAATTCGTCCGCGAGACGAAGCTCTACTACGAAACAGACGACTTCTTCCTCGTCCACGCCGGGTTAAGGCCGGACCTGACGATTGAGGAAAACCTGGAGCAGAGCGACGATAAAGTGTTCATGTGGGAGCGGGATCACCTGGACTCCGAGTCGCTTGCGTGGGAAAAGACCGTCGTTTGCGGACACACCCCCCAGCCCGAACCGATTGATCGGGAGAAGCTCATCCTCATCGACACGGGATGTTGCTACCACATGCAGCCGGGCATGGGCCGGTTGACCGCCGTGCGGCTTCCGGAGCGAGAGTTCATGGACGTGGAGTACATGGACTGAGGTGGGTCCGTGAGTGCATCACCAATACGAGAATAAGTCTCTGAAGACTCTGCTTTGCTTGCGGCTGTCCACGGTCCCGGGAATCCAGGATTCCCAGGATTTAGAATCTCCAGCAATCTGGGATCCCCGAGCCATAGCGGAGAATTGGTGGCGTACTTTCTTACGGATCGGTGGTCTCGACTACTGTCGAGGTGAGGCGTGTGTGAGTACGGCCGCATCATCAACCCATAGATGAACGCACCGGTGGCATCGGTGTGGAGGGCGAGACGGGAAGACATCATTCACAGATACGAGCGGCCTTACGCAACACGCATCCCGAGGGCCGTCGGATCCCACTCACATGTATTGTAGGTAGGGCCGCCCTCCTTCGTTTTTATCCGCATCCATCCAGCATGCACGATCTCTATGTCTCTGCAGTGCGGTCTCGTTGGGCTTCCCAACGTAGGCAAGTCCACCATCTTCAACGCGCTGAGCAATGCCGGCGCGGAGTCTGGGAACTATCCCTTTTGCACCATCGAGCCGAACGTGGGCGTCGTGCCGGTCCCGGACGACCGCCTCGACCGTCTCGCAGAATTGGCCGATGCCGATGACACCACGCCGGCGACCATTGAGTTCGTGGACATCGCGGGGCTTGTCGAAGGCGCGTCGGAAGGAGAGGGACTGGGCAACCAGTTTCTCGGCAATATCCGCGAGGTGGATCTCATCGTGCACGTGGTGCGCTGCTTCGAGGACGACGACGTGGGGCACGTCTCCGGCTCGGTCGATCCGGCGCGAGACATCGATGTGATCAACACCGAGCTTTTGCTGAAGGACCTGGAGACGGTGGAAAGGCGCATTGAGCCCCACCGGAAAGCCGCGAACAGTGGCGACCCGGAGGCGCAGGAGAAGCTGGCTACGTTTGAGGCTCTGCACGACCACCTGTCGGACGGGCATTGGGCCCGTACCTTCGAGGTCCCCGCGAAGGGGAGCGACCGCTCCATCATCGACGAGCTGTTTCTGCTCACGGACAAACCGGTGCTGTATGTCGCCAACGTGGCGGAGAGCGACCTGCCGGAGAGCCTGCCCCAGACTGGATCTGGAGGCAATGCTCATGTGGAACGGGTCCGCGCCGTTGCGGACGACGAAGACGCCGAAATGGTTGTCATCTCGGCCGACGTGGAGTCGCAGATCGTGGCATTCGACGACCCCGACGACAGGCAGCTCTTCCTGGAGGACCTTGGGTTGGAGCGGCCGGGGCTGGAACGCCTGATCCGCGCCGCGTACGACCAGCTGGGGCTGATTACCTTCTTCACCGCCGGGCCGTCGGAGACTCGGGCCTGGACGATCGAGAAGGGCACGCGCGCCCCGGAGGCCGGAGGCACGATTCACTCCGACTTCGAGAAGGGATTTATTCGGGCCGAAACAGTTGACTTCTCCGACTACGACCGACTCGGCTCCGAGGCTGCGGCGCGGGAGGCCGGGGTGATGCGGGCCGAGGGCAAAGACTACGTCGTTGAAGACGGCAACGTCCTGTTTTTTAAGTTCAATGTGTAAGGAAAGAGTCGCCGAGGGAAGGTTGTCATCGTCTCACAATCCTCCATCAGGGTGCCATGTCCCTCCAGTGCGGACTTGTCGGGCTGCCCAACGTCGGCAAGTCCACGATTTTCAACGCCTTGAGTGACGCTGGCGTTGACGCCGAGAACTATCCCTTCTGTACGGTGGACGCCAATGTGGGCGTCGTGCCAGTGCCGGACGAGCGCCTGGAGCGCGTGCAGGAGTTGGCAGGGTCCCCCAAGGCCGTGCCCACGACAATCGAGTTCGTCGACATCGCGGGGCTTGTGGAAGGCGCCTCCGAGGGGGAGGGGCTGGGCAATCAGTTCCTCGCCAACATCCGCGAGGTTGATGCCATCATCCATGTCGTGCGGTGCTTTGAAGACGAGAGCGTGGCGCACGTAAACGGGTCGGTCGACCCGGTGCGGGACATCGAAACGATCAACACGGAGCTGTTGCTAAAGGATCTGGAAACGGTCGAAAAGCGGATCGAGACGCTGAAGCCGGCCGCCAAGAAGGGCGATGAGGAGGCTGCCGAGACCCTGCCGCTCTACGAACAGCTTTACGAACACCTGAGCGACGGACAGTGGGCGCGGGACTTCGAGGTCTCCAACGATCACCGCCCGCTCGTTGACGAGCTCTTTCTGCTGACCGACAAGCCGGTGCTCTATGTGGCCAACGTGGCCGAGGACGATTTACCCACCGGAAACGCGTATGTGGACGATCTCCGGGCGCGGGCCGAGGAAGAAAACACGGAGGTCGTGCTGATCTCGGCTGAGGCCGAGGCACAGGTCGCGGAGCTGGAGCCGCAGGAACGGGTCCTTTTTCTGGATGACATGGGCGTGGAGCAGTCGGGACTGGAACGGCTCATCCACGCGGCGTACGACGTGCTGGATCTCATCACCTTCTTTACGGCCGACGAGAAGGGGGCCTACGCCTGGACGATTGAGCGGGGCACTCAGGCCCCGGAAGCGGCCGGTGAGATCCACACCGACTTCAAGCAGGGCTTCATCAAGGCCGAGACCATCCACTTCTCCGACTTCAACGAGGCCGGCTCCGAAAAGGCCGCCCGGAACGCGGGGCTCATCCGAACGGAAGGCAAAGACTACGTTGTGGAGGACGGAGACGTCATGGAGTTTCGATTCAACGTATAGATCCGCGCGTGCAAGGCGGAAAGGACGGAGCAGACCCCGCTGCTCCGTGGGCGCGCTGCGTGTATGTTCCAGCTTTCTTCTGTTTAGTCCCCTGCCGCGACCATGACACGCTTTCGCTCCGGGTTTCTCGCGGTCGTCGTTGTGGTCGGCGTCCTCGTTGCCGGAACGCTCGTCGGGCCGCGAGCCGTGCCGACGGACTTCTTCGCCCGGATGTCCGGGACCGCAACAGCGGATTCGGACGCACTGGCAGATTCGATTGCGCAGCGTCTCCGCCGGGCCCACGGTGCCGACGCGTTAGCCTCGGCCCCCTACCTCCGCCTCACCTTTGCCCTCGACACACCGGACGGCACACGGGTGATTGGGCGCCACCTTTGGGACCGCACCACCGGCCGGTACCGCGTCGAGTGGCAGAAGGCCCCCGACTCGGTGTACGTGGCCCTTATCAACGTGCGGAAGGGGACCGACAGCCTGCCGGAGGGCACCGTCTATCGGAACGGCACAGCGCTCACCGGAGACGCCGAGACCGAGGCCCGCCGTACAGCCTACCAGCGGTTCATCAACGACATGTACTGGCTCCTCGCGCCGCTGAAGGTCGCCGATCCCGGCGTGAATCGGACGTACTTGCCGGATTCCTCCACCGCGACGCACGACGTGCTCCACCTCACCTTCGGCGACGTGGGCCTTACGCCGGATGACGAGTACTGGTTGTACATCTCTAAGGGGACGGGACGGCTCGATCGATGGGCATTCCACCTGCAGGGGATGGACGACGACGCGCCGCCGCAGGTGTACGACTGGACTGAGGACACGACGCTCACGGCGCCCGAAGGCCCGGTGGCACTATCTACCCGAAAGGCGGCCGTGAATGGATCTCAGGCGATTCTGACAACCGACCTCGCACTGCCGTCGCAGCCGCCGGACGGGGCCTTTTCGACGCCGACTCCCCTGCTGGACCGTCCGGAAAACTGACACTCACGACACCCTGGGGACAACCCGCGGAGGACCGTGGACTACCGATTTCAAATTGCCCGCCGATACCTCGCGAGTCGTCGGGAGGTGTCCCTCATCTCAATCATCACCGGCATCTCCATGACGGGGGTCACCCTCGGGGTGGCAGCGCTCATCGTGGTGCTCTCGGTGATGAACGGATTCTACGATTTCGTGCGTGACCTGCTTGTCTCGGTGGATCCGCATGTGCGAATTGTGGGCACGGAGGGAGAAGGCATCGCGCAGGCCGACTCCCTGGTGCGGATGGCGCGGTCGATCGACCACGTAGAGGGGGCGACCCCATACGTGACGGGAAAGGCCCTGCTCCTCCCACCTGGAAATTCGGAGCGGAGCCAGGTTGTGGAAGTCCGGGGCATTGATCCGGCTGCGATGCAGGCACAGTCGCCGGCCATGGCGGCGGGGACCTTCAACGTGGGGCGCAGTGCAGGCCAGCCAGGGATTGTCATGGACGTGTCGATTGGGCGACGTCTGGGGATCCCCCCTGCCCAGAACGGCACGTCGGACGGGACGGTGGGCCTGCTGTCCGCGCCGGCCATCGAAAACACACTCACCCAGGTGTTTGCCAGTCCGCCGATTCAACGCTTTCAGGTCCGCGGCTTCTTCACGATGCGGGCCGCCACGGACCGCCGGCAGGTGTTCGTGGGCCTCAGCGAGGCCCAGCGCCTTTTCCAGACCGAGGGGCGGGTGACGGGCATCGATCTGCGTCTCGACAACCTCAAACGCGCGAGCGGGGCCAAGGCAGCGCTCCAGCAGCGACTCTCGTCCGACCGCTACGCAGTGGATACGTGGTACGACCTTCAAAAGTCGCTCTACGACGTGATGCGGCTCGAAAAATGGGGGGCTTCGTTGATTCTAGGACTTATCGTCATCGTGGCTGCCTTCAACATCATCGGCTCGTTGACCATGGTCGTCATCGAGAAGCGGCAGGACGTCGGGGTGCTACAGGCGATGGGCGTGTCGAAAAAAAACATCCGGCGAATCTTTCTGCTGGAAGGGGCGCTCATCGGGGCAGTCGGGACGGGGCTCGGGCTCGTGCTGGGGCTCGGCCTTGCGGGGCTCCAGCAACGGTACGACCTGGTGCCGATGGCGCAGGGAGAGTCCTTTCTGATCAATGCTTATCCCGTCTCCATTCAGCCGCTGGACGTGGTTCTCGTGTCCGTCGTGGCGTTCGGGTTGTGCGTGGGGGCCGCGTTGTACCCCGCTGTGCGAGCGTCGAGCATTGAGCCGGCCCGTGCCGTACAGATGGATCGATAGGGCCGATGTGCTCGTGCGCTACTCTGAACATGAGAACGCGGAGGGGCGTCTGCCCGTAGATGTTGATCCGAAAGGAGCAATCCTACAATAATCGCTCTGTCTTCACGAACAACACTCGGCTGAGTCGTCTATAAACCGGCTGTTGATTTCAGGCGGACGCCGCTGCACTTCGTCGCACGCGACGTGTCGTCGGCTGCCGTTTGTAATTGCACACTGACGACCGATTCGAATCGATTCCGGAGGTGCACCCATGGCCCGCAAAGACGATATCACCGGCGAGGGGCCCGTTACGGGGAATAGCGTGTCCCCGTCCAATGAGAAAACGAACCGTCGGTTTAAGCGGAACCTGCAGAAGAAGACGTTCTACATTCCGTCGCAGGACCGAAAGATCACGCTGAAGGTGTCGGCCAAGACCCTGAAGACGATCAACAAGAAGGGCATCGAGGCCGTGCTCAAGGAGGCCCGGAAACAGGGGTACGATGTGTAACGGGAGGCCACGCACAGATTTTTGGCATCAACCCTTCAGTCCAATGGCAACAGGCGATCGCGTGCAGGTCATACTCGAGTGTACCGAGGAGCCGGGAACGTCGCGGTATCACACGACGAAGAACCGGAAGAACGACTCGGACCGGATCGAGATGATGAAGTACAATCCCGTCCTTAAGAAACATACTCTTCACCGAGAGACGAAATAAGCCATGGCGAACGGAAACAGCAGTACGGCTTCGAAGAAAATGGCGAAGGTCATCGTCGCGGAGAAGCGGGACAACGGCAGTTACGGCTTCCGCCAGAAGATCATTCCCCTCGACGATGTGGAGGAGGAGCTTGAGGCTGCGAAAGAACGGACGTAGCGACTTGATGGGTCTTCCCGGACCCGGTTTGTAGCGGGGCGTGGCGCAGTCCGGTAGCGCACCTGTTTTGGGGACAGGTGGTCGCCGGTTCAAATCCGGCCGCCCCGACTTTGCCAATTCGGAACGGCGACGTTTCGTTCTGTGCCGTTGGGGCACCTGCTCCGAGGCTGGCAGGAACGAGAGCGGTGCCGTACCGGAGATGGGGGCACACCGATGCACGGCTGCCCTTCCTCATGCGCCCGTAGCTCAGTTGGATAGAGCAGCGGACTTCACGGTTACATCTGCAGAGACAGTGCCTGCGGATACAGGAGCGTCTGCACGCAACAATAGAACGTGCAGGCTGCACGGCGCTGTATCGGGGAACCCCACGCCAATTGCGAGTGGCGAATTACGAATGTCGATTGTCCCGAAGGCAGGGGCAACCGGAGGTTCGCAAATCGAAACTCGCAGATCGAACCTGTGCGCGGGTGATCCCGAGGAAACCGGCGGTCCGCTCTGCGCGGTCGCGGGGATCCGTAGAGGCCATACGCGCCGCGCCTGAGAGGGCGAAGAGATGGTCCAGCCCCCAAACGGGCGAATGTGGAGTGAGGAATCTAAAATGCGGAGTGGAACGTCGCTCTCCCAATTCCATGATTCACAGTCGCTGTACGGCGGCGCAAGCCGTAGCGGGGACGCTAATCCGCAGGTCGCAGGTTCGAATCCTGCCGGGCGTACTATTCCATCACGAGCACTTGACATACTGGAACTACCCCCGAGAGGAACCTGCGTCTGAGGCCGACAATTTAAACACGTCCATTTTGCGGTGACGTGGCCGAGTGGTCAGGCAGAGGCCTGCAAAGCCTCCTACGGCGGTTCGAATCCGCCCGTCACCTCCGTTCACGCCCGCTGAGTCCCGGCTCGGTGGGCGTTTTCTGTTTGAACCCCGTTGGGACGTCGGGGCGTAGTCTTCCAACAAGGGGCCCAGCAGTTTCACGACGACTGATTGCCGTTTCTCCTTCGCAGTAATGGATGAGCATCCCCACCCGGACGCATTTGAGGAGCTGCCCCGGCACATCAGCTACGTGCCGCAGGGGCGCGGTTCCGGCCTCCAGGTCCGCATCTGGCGCGGTGGGGAGACCTATCAGAAGTTCTTTGCGCTGAGCCGCTTTGCGAGTCCGGACGACTGTCTCTTTGCCGCCCGCGCGTGGCGGGATCTCACCCTAAGCGAACTACCAGGCCCGGATGCCCATCGCGAGCACGCCGAGGGTACGCGCCGCAAGATCAGTGAGAAGATGACGCGCACCGGCATCCGCGGCCTCGGCTTTCAGGTCGGGAAGAAGGGCGGCAAGTTTCGGATGTATGCCACCGTTCAGTGGCGCGACGACGAGCAGAACAAATCCCGGATGCGGTCTCTCCACGCGCACGGCATCGAGGGGGCCGCCAACCAGCTCTCCCGCGTGCTCGTCGACAAGATTCCGGCCCACGCGGACGCCGACCCCGCTGATCTTGCCGACCGCTGCGCCACCGCCCTGCGCCAACTGATTAGCCGCATCTACGAGGCCGGCAGCTACCCCCCGTCCCGGCACGGGCACGAGGAGGAGCGCTACGACGTGCTGGCCCGCTTCGTGCGCGAGCACGACGACCTGCCCGTAGACGAGGATGGTATACTATCCGGATCAGGGTAGTCCTTCCAAGTAGATAATAATCCAACTCCAAATCAATTCTTATTGAGTGGATGATAGACAAACTCGTCGAACGGCGTGTCGTTCGAGGTTCAATACATCGTGAGGCGACAAAGAAATCGGAGGCATCTCAACATAATTCCAGATATACTAACTCGTGTACGGAAAAGTAAACAATATTCGCTTTTCGAAGATGTGTAAGACGTTGGGGGTTAATCCACACATATTTCTGGCACCGTGTTGTGTTATCAGCAGAGATCGTTCGAAACCCATTCAAGTGCCAGTAACACGAATACTACCTGACGGCACACATTAGCGTTTGCACTCCAGCCTTTGAAAAGTGAATGTCAGTCTCACTCAGACAGGAGTTTTGTGAATTCAGCTCCGTTCACGTGAACACGGCTACGTCAATGGCGTAGTCAGCCACCCAGTGAGGGTCACATCAACCACATCATGCCCGGATTCGTCGAGACGGATGTTTTCTCCGACTAGCTGCAGGACCTGTACGACGACCACCTTCTTACGAAGGAAGGGTACCGGAATCTGCAGAATGCAATTCTCAAGGAGAGCATCCGTATTGACACGATCCGACACACTGGTGGATTAGAAAAGGTCCGCTGGGGAACCCGAACAGGAGGGAAAAGCGGCGGGCTCCGGATTATTCTTTACCACCACGATCCCTGTTCAATCTACTATCTTCTGTTCGTATACCGAAAGTCCAAGGTGTCGTCGCTCACCAGCGATCAGAAGAAGCAGCTAAAGCGGCAGGTGGATTACCTCATTGACGCCATCGACTGCTAACACAGCCCCTACCCATGGAAGACGAAATGTTCGATAAGCTTTCCGAGAGCATAGAGCAGGCAACGGCTCACGCGGAAGGCAAAAAGAATCTGGACGAGGATCAGATTCACTTCGTTGACGAGCCGGATCCGCGAGCCATTCGTAACAAGCTGGACCTAACTCAGCGAGAGTTTGCTGATCTCCTTGACGTGTCGGTTTCGACTGTCCGAAACTGGGAGCAGGGTCGACGTCAGCCCGAGGGGCCGTCTGAGACGCTCCTACGCGTGGCTCGCGAAAAGCCGGAGGTGCTTCTCGACATTCTCGGCCGAACGGACGAAGGATTCGACGAAAAAGCGACCCCGACCAACAAGATCTGTCATTGGGCGAAGCAGCGAAGTCGTTTCAAGGCAGCAGTGCATGAAGAACAGGTCATGCACGCCCGGATGAAGGCACAAGCCGGATCGTCAAAGAAGACGTTCTATTTTCAGAAGCGGAAAAAGCAGTCCGCCGATGACTACTCGTACGCGATGGCGGTATAAAAGCTATGCTTTCTGCCCTTCAACTTGACGATTACATCATTGACGAACTCCATCTGGAAGCGAGTCAGTTGTATCTGACCGATCCCGAGCGCGCTGAGGAACTGGATGAGCAGGAGACAGAAGACGAGATTGGATTCGGCTTCGATCTGCTCACTGAATCCAGTGCCGATTCAATTCTTGGCCTTCGTATGGTCGTGGACGTGAACGCAGACGTAGAGGAATGGGCTGAAGATCACCGTTACAGAGCTCGGATCTCAGTCGTCGGCCAATTTGCGTTTCAGGATGAGCGGGAGGAGCGCCCCCCGGCCGATGACCTGGCCGATTTCTTCATGCAGAGCAGCGTAAGCATCCTCTACGGAATCATCCGGACGCGACTGGCGGATGCTACGAGTGGCCAACCCTACTCAAAGCTCATGCTTCCTACGATGGACTTCACTCCGTTCGTCGAAGACATGGAGCTCAGTGAAGAGCATGAAAACCGTTTTTGTGAATTGGCACCGCCAGAATAGTCGGAGTAGCTGTTCAGGGAGGTAACAGTTGAGGCTTCTACTCTTCTATTTTGCGGTAGAAGCCGTCGCACCGCAGTCTCAAAACTCTTTGCTAGAACGGCGCGTCGTCCTCGAAAGAGCCGTCGCCCCCGCCCCCCGGCGGGGGACTCATGCCGCCCGGCGCCGCGTCGCCGCCTTCCGGCCCGTCGAACTGCGTCGTCAGGTTCTCGAAGCGGGCGTACTGCTTCACGAACGCCAGCTCGACGCTTCCGATGGGGCCGTTCCGCTGCTTTTCGATGATAATCTCCGCGATTCCCTCCGTGGAGTTGCCCTGTTCGTCGACCGTAATGCCGTAGCGCTCGGCCCGGTAGATGAAGGCCACCACGTCGGCATCCTGCTCGATCGAGCCCGACTCGCGAAGGTCCGAGAGCTGCGGGCGCTTGTCGCCGCCCCGGTTTTCGACGGCGCGGTTGAGCTGCGAGAGGGCAACGACGGGCACGTCCAGCTCCTTCGCCAGGCCCTTGAGCGAGCGCGAGATGTGGGCAATCTCCTGCTCGCGGTTGGCGCCGCTACGCAGGTTGCCCCCCGACGCCTGCATGAGCTGCAGATAGTCGACCACCACGAGGCCGATGTCGTGCTCGGCCACGAGGCGCCGCGTCTTGGCGCGGAGCTCCAGCACGCTGAGGCCCGGCGTGTCGTCGATAAAGATGTCGGCGTCGCTGAGCTTCCCGGCGGCCCGGGCTAGGTGCTGCCAGTCCTCATCGTTCATCTGCCCGGTCCGGGCCTTGTGGGCGTCCACCCGGGCCTCCGAGGTGAGCATGCGCTGGGCCAGCTGCTGGGCGCCCATCTCCAGCGAAAAGACGGCGACGCCCGTCGACCGCTCCGGGTGCGTGGCGGCGTTCTGAGCGCAGGCCAGAGAAAAGGCCGTTTTCCCCATGGAGGGCCTCGCCGCAATAATGATCAGATCCGACGGCTGCCAGCCGCTCGTAAGGTCGTCGAGCTTCGGAAAACCGCTCGGCACCCCGGTAATGCCGCCCTCCTGCCCGTGAATCGTCTCCAGGTGCTCGAAGGTATCCTTCACCACCGTACTCATAGGTGCGGCGGCCTTTCGCAGCTCCGAGTCGGAGATCTGAAAGATCTTGCTCTCGGCCTCGTCGAGCAGTTCAAAGGCGTCGGCCCCCGTGTCGTAGGCCTTTCCGACGATCGTCGTCATCGTCTCGATCATCTTGCGGAGCAGCGACTTTTCCGCGATAATCCGAGCGTGATACTCCACATTGGCCGCCGACGCGACCTGCGTGGTCAGCTCCGTCAGGTAGTACGAGCCCCCCACCGTGTCCAGCTGGTCGCGGCGCTTCAGCTCCTCCTCCACCGTCACCAGGTCCACCGGATTGCTGCGCTCGAAGAGGCTCAGGATGGCCTCAAAAATTCTCTGGTGCTTGTTGCTGTAGAAGGCCTCCGGCGGCAGCACCTCGATGGCCTGCGGAATCGCCTCCCGCTCGATGAGCATGGCCCCGAGTACCGACTTTTCCACGTCGACGGCCTGCGGGGGACGCCGGCCGGACTGCTCGTGCACCTCGTCGGCCTGCTGCCGGCGCTTGTCGCTCTCGCGGCCTCGGATCTTATCGAGCGGGGGCGAGGAGGACTCGTTGATGCTCAGGTCTTGATCGGACTCTTCGTTATCGGCCATGAGGCGAGACGGACGCGTTCGACCGGGAAGGAGGACGGCGAAGTAAAACGGACGCCGAAAGGGGTGGGTGCTGAAATCGGCCGGGCACACGGGACCTTTCGGTCACTCGGGCGACGGAAATGTTCCACGAAGCCGGTATGCGTAAACGAACCAACTCAGAGGTACGATCCACGACTCTGCGTCGGCTTGCGACTCTGGGTCGGCTTACGACTCTGGGCCGGCTTACGACTCTGCGTCGGCTTACGACTCTGGGTCGGCCGTGAGCTCGTCGTAGCGCGTGCGAAGCAGCTTCACGTCCTCCCACGTGGGCCGCTTCCAGTTGGAGTTGCGGAGAAGCGCCGCCGGGTGGTACGTGACCATCAGCGGGGTTCCGTAAAAGTCGTGCTCCTTGTCCCGCAGGTTGGAAAGCGAGGAACTGCGATCCAGAAGCGTATTGCCGGCCACCTTGCCCACGGCCAGAATAATTTCCGGGCGGATGAGGGCGAGTTGCTTGTAGAGAATCGGGAGGTGGGCATCGATCTCGTCGGCGTGCGGATCGCGGTTCCGCGGCGGACGGCTCTTCAGGATGTTGGTGATGTAGACGTCCTCGCGCTTAAAGTTGATGGCGTCGAGGATTTTATCCAGGAGCTGCCCGGCGCGCCCTACAAACGGCTCGCCCTCCTTGTCCTCGTCGCGGCCGGGGGCCTCGCCGATAATCACGAGGTCGGCGTGCGGGTCGCCGACGCCGAAGACCGGGTTCTCACGGTCCTCGTCGATGGGGACGAGCACGGTGTCGGCAAGGTGCTGTTCGACCTCGTCCAGCGCCTCCGCGTCTTTGTAGTCCGCGTCGTCGGGGACGAGGGCGTCGATGCGCTCCCAGGGTGGGAGCGTCGGGTCTTCTTCGGGGGGGCGCGTGCGGTTGCCGAAAAGGTCTTTGTTGGGCATAGCGTCGGGCGCGTCGTCGTGCGAGGAAGAAGGGGATGAGGAGGAGGCTGTCGCCTCAGGGGTATCTGAGGGGGCGGTGGAGGATTCGCCGGAGGCATCGTCGGTCGGGGCAGGAGCGGACGAGGCGTCTTCAGAAGGCGACGCGGCAGTGGTGGAGGTGTCGGGGGAAGAGGACGTCTTCCCCTCCGGCACCAGTGCCCCGTACAGGGACTGCTCGTGTTCAAGAATGCTTCGCAGGTCCCGCAAAAGCTCGTGCATCGTACGGCGTCGGACGAGGAGTGAGAGACGAAGGACGCTCAGCGGCTGCGGGGTACCACAGACTGCACTACGCAGGAGAACCGGAGCGCGACGCACGGATCACTCGATCCAGGAGGGTGTTCGCGAGTTCCGTTTTTTGCATAAGCGGCAGCTCCTCCATCGCGCCGTCGCGCGCGAGAAGCGTCACCCGGTTTGTGGCGGGCCCGAAGCCGGCGCCTGTCTCCGTCGGGTTGTTGAGGACGATCCAATCCAGGTGCTTGTCCTCCAGCTTGCGACGGGCGTTGTCGAGGCCGTCCTCGGTTTCCAACGCAAAGCCGACGAGTACCTGGTCCGGACGGCGATGGTCGCCCACCATCTTCAGAATATCGGGCGTCCGCCGGAGGTGCAACACGAGGTCGCCGTCCTCCTTCTTGCGCTTCGAAGCGGACGGATCGGTGGGGGTGTAGTCGGCGACGGCAGCGGCGGCGAACACGTAGTCGGCGTCGTCGCGGCGGGCCTGCACGGCCTCATTCATCTCCGCAGCGGTCCCCACCTGTACCATTTCCATCTCCGCCGGTGCGTCCAGCGCGGTCGGGCCGCTCACGAGTGTGACGGCGGCCCCGCGTGCCGCCGCGGCCTCGGCGATCGCGTACCCCATCGTGCCCGTCGACCGGTTAGTGAACACCCGGACGGGGTCGAGCGGTTCCCGGGTCGGCCCCGCAGTGACGAGCACCGCGGCTCCTGAGAGCGGCGTGTCCTCCCCGGGCGACGGGTCGCTGTGCTGGGTCGGGGAGGAGGACTCGGAGAACTGCTCCGCCACCCGACTCCGGATGGCCTCGGGCTCGGGCATCCGGCCCTGCCCCACGAGCCCGCTTGCTAGTTCGCCGCGCTCGGCCGGCATGACCTCGTATCCGATCTCACTGAGCCGCTCCAGGTTGTCCCGTACAGTGGGATGGCGGTACATCTCCCGGTCCATGGCCGGACACACGAGCAACGGGCACCGTGCCGAGAGCGCCGTGGCCGTTAGCATCGAGTCGCAGAAGCCGTGCGCCAGCTTGGCGACGGTCTGCGCCGTTGCGGGCGCGACGACGAAGAGGTCGGCCCACGCCCCGAGTGTGACGTGCTTCGTCCAGTTCCCCTCCTCGTTCTCCGGAAAGACATCCGTCAGAACCTCCCCGCCCGAAAGCGTGCCCAGCGTGAGCGGCGTTACAAACTCCGATGCACTCTCCGTCATCAGTACCCGCACCTCCGCGCCCGCCGTCGTGAAGAGGCGGACCAGGGACGCAGCCTTGTAGGCGGCGATGCTTCCGGTCACGCCCAGAAGCAGGTGCCGGCCGGATAGATCGGGGGTACTCATGGAAATAAGAACGGGACCAACGAGGGCACGAAACAAAAAACCCGGTCGGCAACCGCGCCGCCCCCGACAACTGTCGGGGGCAAGCGGCGAGTCACCAGCCGGATTCAACAGGAGCGACGAGTCGCAACCGGAATCGTGTTACTCTTCTTCGTCCGGCTTGCGGTAGTAAAGCTTGTCCTCAAGAAAGTCGTCGATCGCGATCTCGGTCGGCTTCGGCTTCTTCTCGTATTCGAGGGACACCTTTTCCTGCTCCTCCTTCATGCGCATGTCCTCCATCTCCGGACCAAAGCCCTCGAAGTAAGAGAGCTTGTCCTCCAGTTCCGAGCGCATGTCGGACGAGACCTGGCGCGAGCGCTTCGAGAGGATCGCCACGGTCTCGTAGAGATTGCCGGTTTTTTCGGCGAGTTCGTCAAGGTTGAGCGTTTCGATGGCCATAATCGAGAAAGGCGTCTGCGCGGAAACAAGAGACGTTTAGGATTGCAGAAACTGACGAATTCGGGTCAAGGTTTCCTCGACGGCTGGATCCAGGTCGTCATTCACGACAACGGCATCGAAGTCGTCGGCCCGGTCGAGCTCCCGGTCGGCGCGGCCGAGGCGATCGGCGAGGGCCTCCGGGTCTTCCGTGCCCCGCTTTTGGAGGCGTCGCCGCAGGGCCTCCTTCGAAGGGGGCGCGATGAAGAGCACCAGGGCGTCGTCGCCGTAAATCTTCTTGACGTTGAGGGCGCCCTCCACATCGATGTCGAGCAGGACGGGGCCCGCGTCGGACTTTGTCTCGACCTCGGAGCGCAGCGTGCCGTAGAGCCGATCGGGGTACACCTCCTCGTACTCCAGCAAATCCCCGTTGTCGATACGCTGTTCAAACTCGTCGACCGACAGGAAGTGATAGTCCTCGCCGTCGGTCTCGTCGTCGCGAGGCGGGCGTGTGGTGGCCGACACCGAAAACTGCATCTCCGGCATGGCGTCCATCACGCGGTGGGCGATCGTGGTCTTCCCGGCGCCGCTGGGGGCGGTGAGGACGATAATATTCGCGTTCGGCATTGACTTCGCGTTGGGCGTCAAGCGTTGGGCGTCAAGCGTTGGGCGTCAAGCGTTGGGCGTCAAGCGTTGGGGCACAGCTCAGTATTCTGGGAATGGGATAGGACACCCAGCCGCCCAGAATGCATACCGCAGCGTTATTCCACATTCCGGATCTGCTCCTTGATCTTTTCGATCTCCTCCTTCATGTCCACGGCGTGACGCGAAATGGTTTCGTCGTCGGCCTTCGCGCCAATCGTGTTGGCCTCCCGGTGGATCTCCTGCGTGACGAACTTGAGCTTGCGCCCGGCGGGCTCGTCGCTGTCGAGCGCCTCTCGAAACATCGTGAGGTGAGAGTGGAGGCGCACGCACTCCTCGGTGATGTCCAGTTTGTCGGCGAGCATGGCGATCTCCGTCTCAATCCGATCCGGGTCCACGTTGTCGTCCGCCACAAGCTCCGTGAGGCGCTCTCGGAGCTGGTCCTGGCGTTCCTCGACCCGCTTGGGGGCACGGTCCTCGATCGCGTTCAGGTGATCGTCGATCGCGTGCGTGCGGGCCTCCAGATCTTCGCGGAGTGCTTCGCCCTCGTCCGTCCGCATGGCACGCAGATCCTCGATGGCCGCGCCAAGGGCCTCCTGCACGTACGACCAGGCCCGCTGGATTCTGGCGGCTTCCCGTTCCTCCTCCGCCGCGAAGAGGTCCTCGAATTGGAGCAGGTGGTCCAGCCGCACCGGCTCCTCGATTTGCGCGGCTGCACTCAGCCGCTCCAATCGCTCCTTGTAGCGCAGGGCGGCGTCGGAGTCGACGGCGTCGGGCAGATCGTCGGTGTCGCTGTGCTCGACGGTGACGTACACGTCGAACTGGCCGCGCTCGAAGGCCTCCTGCACCCGACTTCGGAGCTCAGATTCTGCTTCCGCCATCGCGTCGGGGAGGTGCACGTAGACGTTCAGGTGCCGCTTGTTGGTCGATCGGAGCTCCACGGACGCGGTCGTGCCGTCGCCCCCGGCCCGCCCGTGTCCAAAGCCCGTCATACTACGAATCATAGGACGAGAAGACGTTGAGCGGTAGAGCGTTATGCGTTGATTGCGGGCAAAACGCTGAACGCTCGACGCCGAACGCTCAACGGATCACGCGGGGCAAATCAGAAAAAGCCGAGTCCGGACGCCGACTCGGCTCGCTGCAAAATGGGATGGAACGCAAAAGCGGCGGAGGGGGAGGGATTCGAACCCTCGGTACCGCAAGGCGGCACACTCGCTTTCCAGGCGAGCACCTTCGACCACTCGGTCACCCCTCCAGGGAAAGCACTGTCAAATTGCGAGTGTCGAATGTCGAATTGGAGGCGGGTGATCCGGGCCAAACCCCTCTCCCCCGAAATTTGAAACGTCCTCGACACTCCCAAACTCGCAACTCGAAAATCGACACTTGCAACTGCCTACACGTCCATAATCTTCTCCTTCTTCTTTTCCAGCAGCGTGTCGACCTGGTCGGTGTACGTGTCCGTAATCTCCTGAAGGTCCTCCTCCCCGCCGTACAGCACGTCCTCCGAGAGATTCTCGTCGTCGACGATGCGTTGGAGCTCGTTTTTGGCGTCGCCGCGGATGTTGCGGATCGCGATTTTGGCCTCCTCGGCCCGCTCGCGGGCATTTTCGGCCAGCTCCTTCCGGCGCTCCTCCGAGAGGGGCGGAATCGGGATGCGGATCTTTTCGCCGTCGTTGTTGGGGTTGAGGCCGAGGTCGGCCTTCATAATGCCCTTCTCGATGTCCTCCATCGCGTTGCGGTCGAACGGCTGCACCACCAGCAGATCGGGCTGGGGCGCGCTCACGCTGGCCACCTGGTTGAGCGGCGTCTGGGAGCCGTAGTACATCACCGTCACGTTTTCGAGCATGCCCGGCGAGGCGCGCCCGGCGCGGATCGTCTTGAGCTCAGAGCGGAAGTAGGATACAGTCTCCTCCATTCGCTCGTCGACCTCATCCAGAAGGTCCTGTACGGGATCGTCGGGCATGGCAGTGTGCGGCGGTGATGCGTCGAGAGAGCGAAGGGGACAATCGGGAACCCCCCAATCAACGTTGAGAATCCGAGTTCCGGTAGCTACGCCGGGACGCGTTCGGCAGCCTGTTTTGACTCGTCCCAATGCACGCGGGTGCCCACGGTTTCTCCGGACAGTAGGCGCGACAGGTTGCCGGGCGTGCCCATGTTGAATACGATAATCGGCATTTTCGATTCCTGGCAGAGCGTGAGCGCCGTCATGTCCATCACGCGGAGGTCGCGCTGGATTACTTCCTGGCCGTGAATCTGGAGAAAGCGCTCGGCGTCGTCGTGCTCCTCGGGGTCCTCCGTAAACACGCCGTCCACGCGGGTGCCCTTGAGGATGACATCAGCATCGATCTCAAGGCCGCGCAGGCCCGCCGCCGTGTCGGTCGTAAAATAGGGGTTGCCGGTGCCGGCGCCGAAGATCACGACGCGGCCCTTTTCGAGGTGGCGGATGGCCCGTCGCCGGATGAACGGCTCGGCAATCTCCTCCATCTTGATGCTGGACTGGAGCCGGGTCACGAGGTCCTCCTGCTCGAAGGCGTCCTGCAGGGCCATGCCGTTGATCATGGTGGCGAGCATGCCCATGTAGTCGGCGTGGGCGCGCGTCATGCCCTCCATGGCGTTCTCGACGCCCCGAAAGATATTGCCGCCCCCGATAACAATGGCGACCTCCGCGCCCAGGTCCACGGCCTTCCGGACCTCTTCGGCGTAGGTGCGGAGGACGGCCTCGTCGATGCCGAAGTCACGCTCGCCCCCGAGCAGGGCCTCACCACTCAGCTTCAGCAACACGCGCTGATACTGCAAGTCCTGCGGTTGGCCGGAAGTGCTCATAAGAAAATCTGATCTACGGGCAGAGGAAAGGGGCAGGCTGCATCGACGCTACCGTCAATGCTGCCAGCCCCACAATCAGCAACCCATCGAGAAAAGTCAACCGGAACGGGCAGCCCGACGGGCTGAATCCGTTGAAAATGAATGCGAGCCGGCGGGGAGCGTCGCTAGTCGCCGAGTGCGTAGCGGGTAAACCGCTCGACCGTCAGCCCGGCGTCGTCGATCATCTCCTGCACAGAGACCGAGGAGTCTTTCACGAAGGCCTGCTCCAGAAGGACATTGTCTTCGAAGAAACGGTCGAGCTTGCCGTCCACGATCTGGTCGATTACGTGCTCGGGCTTGCCCTCGTTGAGGGCCGCCTCGCGGGCCACCTCGCGCTCCTCGGCCTTCACGTCTTCGGGCACCTCCTCGCGGGACACGGCGATCGGTTCGAGCGCCGCAATCTGCATGGCCACGTCGCGCCCGGCCTCTTCCAGGTTGCCGTCGCCGTCGACCTCCACGAGCACGCCGAGCTTCGAGCCCGGGTGGACGTAGGAGATCAGTCGTCCGTCGCCGCTCTCCAGGATGTCGAAGCGGCGGACGGCCAGCTTCTCGCCGATCTTGCCGGTGAGGGCCACCAATTCATCCTCAACGGTCGTGTCGTCCTTGTACGGCGCCACCTTCAGGGCATCCAGGTCGTCCGGCTGCTCGTCGAGCACAATCTCGGCCACCCGATCAGCAAAGTCCTGGAAGTCGTCGGTGCGGGCCACAAAGTCGGTCTCACAGTTGACCTCAACGATGGCTCCGAGCGAGTGGTCGTCGGAGAACGCCGTGACGACGAGACCCTCGTCGGCCTCCTTGCCGGAGCGTTTTCCGGCGACCTTCTCGCCCTTCTTTCGGAGGAGGTTGACGGCCTCGTCGAAGTCGCCGTCGGCCTCCTTGAGAGCCTTCTTGCAGTCCATCATGCCGACGCCCGTTGCGTCGCGCAGTTCTTTTACCTGTTTCGCAGAGATACTCATTGTCTGAATGGTCGGAAGAGAGTCAACGAAGGACGATCTCAGGGCAATGGGCCGTCGTTACGACCTGGCCTTCTTCTTGTCGGCCTCCTTCTTCATTTTCCGTTCCTGAAGGCCTTCCTCGATCGCGTCCGTAATGGTGGAGGTCACGAGCTCAATGGAGCTGAGCGCGTCGTCGTTGACGGGAATCGGGTAGTCGATGTTTTTCGGATTCCCGTTGGTGTCGACCATCGCGATGATGGGGATGCCCAGGTTTTGGGCCTCACTGACCGCAATCTCCTCCCGCTTCACGTCAACAATGTAGAGGGCGCCGGGGAGGTTGGGCATGTCCCGGATGCCGCCGAGCGTATCTTCGAGCTTCTCGTGCTCGCGGAGGCGAAGGAGTTTCTCCTTCTTCTTCAGCTTGTCGAGGGTGCCGTCCCGGTTCATGCGTTCGATCTCTTCCATCCGCCGGATGGACTTCCGGATCGTCTGGAAGTTGGTCATCGTGCCGCCGAGCCAGCGGTCCACCATGTGCGGCATGCCGCAGTTCTCGGCGTGCTCGCGGACAATGTCCTGAGCCTGCTTCTTGGTGCCGGCAAAAAGAATCTTCTTGCCGCGCTGAGCAAACCGCTTGGCGGCCTGCGCGGCCTTGTCCAGGAGGACCTGCGTTTGCATCAGGTCAATGATGTGGATGTTATTCCGCTTCATGAAGATGTACTTCTCCATGCGCGGATTCCACCGGCTCGTCAGGTGCCCGAAGTGGGCGCCGGACTTCAGGAGCTCTTCGATGGTGACGCGGTGGGAGGATTCCTGTTGCTCCTCGCCCGTATCGGACGCGTCGTCGATGTCCTCTTCGGGCACCGCGTCGTCGGGCATCTCTTCACTTGTGTCGGGGTGCTGCGCAGTCGTCTCGTCGGCCATGATGTACTGGTTGGGATGGAAAGATTGGGTTTCGGCTACTACGACCGTCGCTTGCGCAGCGAAACCGGGCGCTGAGCGTGGGGGCATGGGGCAGCAGGGAGCGAAACGCGTATGCGCTCCACACCCACGCACCCGTGCTCTCATGCTCATGCACGGTCAACCCACTGTCGCATCGGGCCGTATGGTTGATTGATGCAGTGTCGAGTTGCGAGTGTCGAATGTCGAATTGCATCCATCCGACACTCGCCAATCGCAATTCGAAACCGGCTAACGTTTGCTGTACTGGCTCTTCTTCCGGGCCCCGGGCTGGCCGTACTTCTTGCGCTCGACCATGCGGTCGTCGCGGGTCAGGTAGCCGGCGTCGCGGAGCGGGCCGCGCAGTTCTTCGTCGTACTCGACGAGGGCGCGGGCGATGCCGAGGCGAATGGCCTCGGCCTGGCCGGTGAGGCCGCCACCGGACGCGTTGACCTTCACGTTGAACTGACCGAGCGTCTCGGTCACGTCGAACGGCTGATCGAGCGTGCGGCGGCGCCAGGGACTCGGGAAGTAGTCTTCCGCGTCGCGCTCGTTCACCTCAAAGGTAGAGCCGTCGCCGGGGCGCAGGTAGACGCGCGCCGTGGAAGTCTTGCGACGCCCGATGGCCTGGAACTGGGTCATCGTAGGCATAAGAAAAGAGTCAAGTCGTCAAAAAAACGTCGTCTGAAAAGGGGTTACGCCGTGTCGAGCGGGGCCGGCTCCTGCGCGTCGTGCGGGTGGTCCGGACCCTCGTATACCTTAAGTTTCTTGAACGTGCGGCGACCGAGGGGGCCATCCGGCAGCATGCCCTCCACCGCTCGTTCGATAATCTTGGTCGCCCGGTCGGACCGGACCTCTTCGGGAGATTCGGTGTGGTCGCCCCCGGGATGCCCGCTGTAGCGAAGGTACTTCTTGTCGGTTTCCTTCGTGCCGGTAAATTCCGCTTTCTCGGCGTTCACGACAATCACGTGGTCGCCCGTATCCATGTGCGGGGTAAACGTGGGCTTGTGCTTGCCGCGAAGCACGCGAGCGATGTCGGAGGCCAGACGGCCCACCACCCGGTTCTCGGCGTCGACCACGTACCAGTCGGGCTCAATGTCGCTGGGGGTGGCGTTGTAGGTCTTAAAGCTCTGTGTGTCCATCGGGCTCGGTCGCTTCACTCAATTCGGGAACGGGCGTAGGGCACGGCCGGACCGCAAGCGTCGCGGCTCCTCCACGGTGCGGAGGACCGACGCGCAGTGCGAAAAACGGTCGGCACGAGTCGACAGCAGGCATACAAATCCTGCCATCGAAACCCTACGGCAAGCCTCTGGCACGTTCTCGTACAGGGCAGGTTTTCGGGACGGGAGAGATTCCCTCAATCTTGACGGAGAGTGCAGGAGAGAGGAGGGCCGTCTCGGTAGGGGGGAGATCGCCGGACCGGCAGGGTTGCATTTTGTCTGAGTCAAAGAAATATTTAATTGAGGATACATTTTCGGGAAAGGCGCCGGTTTCACCTCTCGCGACCGCCCTTCAGATCTCTGTTCACTGGGTCGATTTCGTCATGTCCGTCGCTTCGTCCCATCTGCGAGCCGTTTCCGATGAACTTCCGTTCCCGATGGACGACACCGACGCGGTCAACGATGCGTTCCGTCGCTGGCAGCAGCAGGACGACGCCGAGGCCGGGCAGATTGTGAAGCTGTGGGTGTACTGCTACGTCTGTCGGTACTTCCTGATGAAAGACGCCGGGAATGCCTTCGACCGGGCGGCGATCCAGGACGAACTGGTCACGAAGACCTACGAGAAGGTGCGAGAAAATCGCGACAGCGTGCGGGCCGCGGATTGCTTTTCGAGGTGGGTGGGCGTCATCTGCAAGAACACGTTCCTCAATTACGCACGGCGCACCCGCGTGGCAGAGTCGGTTGACCGCGAGTACGGGCCCACCCTGACGGCGGGGGACGGGTACCACCCCTCCACGCGGCTTGTATGTCCCCGCGAGGTGCTGAACGATGCCATCAGCCGACTGCCCGAGTATCTGCGAATCCCGGCCCGGCTCTACTTTCTCGAGCACAGGAGCTTCGAGGAGATCAGTGAGCGGACCGGAAAGTCCATGTCAACTGTTCGCACCTACAAGCACAAGGCGATCCAGCGACTCCGCAACGACAAAGGGTTGCAGGAGTACGTCGGTCGGTAATCGGCGGTATCCACGACGCCAACGATTCCATTCATACACTGTCCGGGATTCCAGTCCCGTACCACGAATCGTGTGCATCCCGGTCCCCGTAACGGTTGACCGTCAGTAATTTTCGTTGAGGGACTCGACAGTGCATGGACAACGTCGCGGAGCAGGTTCGGTCGTACCTTGGGTGGCTTGCAGCGATTCCTATGAGCGTTCGGATTGCTGCGGGTGCCCTGCTGGCGCTGCTGGGGATCTATCTGGTGCTTGCCGCCGCCGACCGATGGTCACGGACGCCTCTGGAGCGGCTGTCGACAATGACCGTGGACGAGCAGATGCTCGACAACTACCGGCGAACAATGGGGCGTCCGGCGTCGACGGCCGATACGCTCACGGCAGGGACCCTGTACATGCGGACGCTCTCGACGCTCCGGGGCGCTCGGGCGTCGACGCTGGGCCTATTTCCCCGCTATAATCCCGACTCCCTCCAACACGCCGAGCACGGACTGGAACAGGTGGTCCGGCGGACGGACGAGGGATCCTTCCTTGCCCTCGAGGCTCACTTCTACCTTGGAAAGGTGCACCTCGCGCAGCGCGATCTGCAAGAGGCACGATCCTACTTCGAGCATGTCGTCCAGGAAGAAGGGCGTCGGCAAGAAGACGCCCGTCGCATTCTCCGGGCCCTCATGCGGATGGGGGATGGGGACAATGCCGGTCGCTGACACGAATTGGTTGTGCTTTCCCGAATACGATCACACGATCAACGAAGGCAAGAAAGAAGTGGGGCCCAAGACGAAACGGGTGCCGGCACACGCCGACACCCGTTCGGAATCTCCAACCTTCTCGGCGTGCGGTTAGGCGTACGTGTTGAGCATCACCGGCATGATGAGCATCAGGATGTCCTCGCCCTCTTCCTGCTCTTGCGGAAGGACAATGCCGGCTCGGTTTGGGGAACTCAGCTTAAACTCCACCTCGTCGCTCGTCGCGTTGCTCAGCACCTCAGTGAGGTACTCGGAGTTGAAGCCGATTTCCATGTCCTCGCTGTCGTAGTCGCAGCGGATGGTTTCTTCGGCCTCGCTGGACCGCTCGACGTCCTCCGCCGAGATCGTGACCGTGTCGCCCGTAATGTCGAGCCGAATCTGGTTCGTCATGCTGGAGGAGTAGAGCCCCACACGCTTCACGGCGTTGAGCATATCCTCGCGGTTGACGGTCAGCGTGCGGTCGTTCTCGTCGGGGATGACCGCCTCGTAGTTGGGGTACGTTTCGTCGATAAGACGGGCCAGCACACGGGCGTTCTTGAAGTCGAAGGCCACGTGTCCCTCGTCGACCCGGATGGTGCAGACCTCATCGTCCTCAACGATTCGTCCCACGTGCTTGGTGGCTTCCTCCGGGACGATGAAGTCCACGTCCTCATCGGCCTGGAGGTCGGGAAGGTCAAGGCGCACGAGGCGGTGCCCGTCGGTGGCCACCACGCGGGTGTCGTCCGCGCTCATCTGGAAGTACACGCCCATCATGGCCGGCCGGAGCGCGTCCTGGCTCACGGCGAAGGCCGTCTTGTCGATCGCCTGTCCCAGCAGTCCGCCCTCCACGTTGATCTCGTGCTGCCCCTCCAGGTCCGGCAGCTCGGGGTAATCCTCCCCGTCGTGCCCCACCATCTTGTAGTGCCCCTGGTCCGTCTCCATGCGGATCTCAAAGTCCCCGTCCGCCGAGAACTCGATGGGAAGGTCCGGCAGCGCGCGCAACGTGTCGAGCAGGCGCTGTACGGGCACCGCAATCGGCGTGCTTTCCGGCGTGCCGTTCTTCTCGAACTGCACGGACACGGTCTGCGTGATCGAAATTTCGAGGTCGGTTGCGCTCATCCGCAGGGTGTCGCCCCCCCGCTCAAACAACACGCATTCCAGAATTGGCATCGTGCTTTTGGAGGGGACGGCCCGGTTGACGGTGTTGAGCGCCTCAAGGAGGTCGGCGCTGGAGGCGGTAAATTTCATGGCGTGGGTCGAGGTCTGTCGATGGGCGAATGCAGGCAGGTGCACGCCGGAGCGCGGATGGGACGGGGCGGCGTCGCAGGCTCCGCCCCGTTTCTGCCGGCGGGCTGCGGACCGGCGGCCCTTCCGGCCAATAATTGGCGCGTTTCAACAATCAAGAGGAACGTGCAACTGCCGTGATCAAGACATTCAATAAAAGGAACAGGGAAGCCCGTTTCAACACATCCTGACAGGGGCGAGAGATCCGATCCCGGGACCGTTCGTCCCAGGACCGTTCGTCCCAGGACCGTTCGGAGGCGGCGCTGGGGAGAAAGCCCCTACCGCGACCGGAGTTCGATCTTGCGCTCAATGTCTTCGACAGTGTTGCGGAACTGGTCGTCGGTCTCCATCTGGTCCTCGACCGTGTTGTTGGCGTGGATCACCGTGGAGTGGTCCCGTCCGCCGAAGTGGAGGCCGATGGTTTTGAGGGAGTTTTGCGTAAACTGCTTACAGAAGTACATGGCAATCTGGCGGGCCCGCACGACTTCCCGCTTCCGGGTCTTACCGCGGATGCGATCCTCGTCGATGTTCATGTACTCGCACACAATCTGCTGGATTTCGTCGATTGTGAGGGACACCTGTTCGTCCTGCACGAGGTCGTGGAGCACGTCCTTCGCCAGGTCCAGGTCGAGGTCGCGCTGATGAAGCGTGGCGTGGGCGAGGAGACGGATGAGCGCGCCCTCCAGCTCCCGGATGTTGCTCTGGATGTTGTGGGCAATGAACTCAATCACGTCCTGGTCGAGGTCGATCCCATCGTCTTCAGCCTTGCGCTGCAGGATGGCAATGCGCGTTTCGAGGCCCGGCGGCTGCACGTCCGCCGAGAGGCCCCACTGAAAGCGGGACAGGAGCCGCTCCTCAATGCCGTCGATCTCGCGCGGCGGCCGGTCGGCCGACAGGACAATCTGCTTGCCCGCCTGGTGCAAGGCGTTGAAGATGTGGAAGAATTCTTCCTGCGTCTTCTCCTTCCCGCTGAAAAACTGCACGTCATCGACGATGAGCACGTCGACCTGGCGGTAGAACATCGAGAACTCGCTGATGCGGTTCCGCTGAATCGACTGCACGAACTCGGTGGTGAACCGCTCGCTGGACACGTACAGGACCGTCTTGTCGGTCGGCTGATCCGTCACGTAGTTGCCGACCGCCTGGATGAGATGCGTCTTGCCGAGGCCGACGCCGCCGTAAACGAGGTAGGGGTTAAAGCTGGTGCCGCCCGGGTCCTGCGCGATGGCCCAGGCCGCGCTTCGGGCCAGCTGGTTGCAGTCCCCTTCGATGAACCGCTCGAAGGTGTAGCTCTCGTTGAGCTGACTGTCGACGTCCTTGTCCTGAATGCCGGGAATCGCAAACGGATTTTGGACCGGCGGGTCCGGGGCCTCCTCCTCGGCGGAGTCGCCGGCAGAGCGTCCTTGTGGCGCAGGGGAGGGAGCGGAGCGCTCCGGCTCCGACGACGAGGAGGGATCTGGATGCTCGGGCGGAGACGAAGCGTCGGGGCCCGATTCCGGCGACGCCTCCTCGTCCATCTGCCGGGCCGGTAGCTGCATGGAGGCCCCCTGGTCGGGATCCCCCGGGTCGTCCTGCTCGATCACGACATCGTAGAACAGACGTCCGTCGGCGCCGAGCACCTTCGTGATCGTTTTGCGGAGCAGCGAGAAGTAGTGCTCCTCCAGCCACTCGTAGTAGAACCGGCTCGGAAGTTGGATGGTCAGCTTCTTGAGGTCGTCCTCCTGGTCAAGGGACTGGACCTCCAGCGGCTCGAACCACGTCTTGAAGCTCTGCTGGCTTACGTTGTCCCGAATCACGTCGAGACAGTCGCTCCAAACCCGATCGGCGGACTGGTCCATAACGAGAGGGGGAAGCTACCGCCGTGCAGACGCTGTGCGCCCGCAGGCAGAGTATCAAAAGGCAACGCAGCGTGTCGGTCGCCGCTCGGTGAACGGCGCCCCGGCATGCGTTCTGCGGGGATGTACGGACATGAGACGGGGCGTACGACGGGGGGGCGGCGTACCCGTCAGCATGGCGCACGCCCGGCTCGCTGCCCCGGTGTCTATCCACAAGAAACGCCCCCCGGTGGAAAGAAACACCTCCCGACGGACGGCGATTTTCAAGTTATAAACAAGTTGTAAACAAGTTTTCAACAACCCGTAACCTTCTGTTACGCAGATTCTTCCCGGGATTGTGTAGGAGAGAGGTCGTCATCGGGGACGGCAACGCTGGTCTTGCCAAGAGGTGAGTGCAGAAGATTGCGCACTTATTCACAGGTTGCCAACAACGTGCAGACGAAGTGTGTCTGTCTCCTCCGTCCCGACTGCGGACCGTCTCCGGGTGCGTGCAACGGAAGCCGTGTAGGCCGCTCGAACCGACGCTCAAATCCCGTAGCGACACATGAACGGAAACCCCGTTCCGGTCTTCCGTTCAGTCCTGACGGGGAACTCGCGCCCCCCTTCAATCTCCGATACAGTACGATAATGATTGCCCCCGGCAACGTCAAGGGGGACACATATGTGGAAACGAGAAGATTGCACGTTCTGAGCGGGTAGCTCTCCGCCCGAGGCCTTCGCGACTTCCGGCAACGCCGCCCGGACGAAATCGCCGGAGAGAGCAGGGATCCCGGACGACGCGGAAGCGTTCCAGCCGGGGAACGGTTTTACGAGCAGTGTTCTCGGGTCCGTAGTAGCGGGTCACGTAGCCGTACCCGCGAATGTCGCGTACGGACTCGTGGCCGCGTGCTACGATATGGTGTCGAGGGCGCGATCAGAGTTTTCGAAGCGTCGGGTCAGGGCGTCGTCAAGGGGGCGAGACCGCTTGTACCGAGTGGTGCCGAAGAAGAGAAATTCCCCAGCGCTGCCCGCAAAGAACCAGTCCCCGTGACAGCTCATGGCACTTTCGTCGTCGACATCGAGGATCTCTCCGGCGGGAACGAACCGTAGCTGAAATATACACGTGGGCCCGTCGCCGAACCACAAGGTACGCCAGGTAGAAGTACAGGAGGAGATCAACGGCCAGGGTGAAGCTCATCGACGAGGCGGACCCGACCCATCCGAAAAGAAGGGCCCAGGTGCACTTGGCCCCGAAGACCACGAGGGCGGTGAGCGGGGACGTGACGACGGCCTTTAGCCGGGATGTCCAGGACGCGTTGGGCGGTTCCTCATCATCGGCGACGAAGAGGGGAACGAGGAGGAGGGACAGAATGGGGAGGGGCAGCCACATATCAATCCCCTCCAGGAATCCCTGGGGCATGATCAAAGGACGGCTACGCGTCGGGGGCCGAAGGCTCGGTGTCCATGGTGGCGAGCCGATACGCGCAGAGGAGGACCGCGGCCAGGGGAATGAGGGCCGAGAGCCACTGCCCGTCAAGCAGGCGGACCACCAGGAGGTAGGAGCCGAAGACGGCGACGCCGGCGTAGATGAGTTTAAACGCCTGTGTGCTGGACATGCGGAGGAGGAGCGTTGAGAGGTTACGAGTTCGCGTCGAAGAGGTCCGTAAGCAGCGGCGTCAGCCGGTCTGCGGCGAGGCGATCGACGTGTTCGGAGGCCTCGTCCGGCAACTCAATGGGGGTCTGCTCGACGAGGTCGAGGCCATACCCCGCCAGCCCAATCCGCTTCCGGGGGTTGTTGGTGAGGAGTCGGAGCCGGCGGATGCCGAGGTCGCGCAGAATCTGGCAGCCGATGCCGTAATCCCGATGGTCCATGTCGAGCGAGGGATCCGGATCGGCCTCGTCGTCCGACTGCTGGCGTTCCATGCTACGGAGTTTCGAAAGCAGGCTCTGGCCGTGGTTGCTCTGCATCATGTAGAGCACAGCGCCCTGTCCCTCGTGCTCGATGCGGAGGAGGGCCTCGGCCAGCTGTTCGCCGTACTCCTCGCGGCGGGCAGCCAACACATCGCCGAGGACGTTTTGGGAGTGCACGCGCACGAGGACGGGGTCGGACGGGTCCCACTCGCCCTTGAGAAGGGCCAGGTGCACATCGCCGGTCAGCGTTTCCTGATAAGTGGCAACGTGGAACGTGCCGAAGGCCGTGTCAAGCGGGACCTCGGCCTCGCGGGTCACGAGCCGCTCATTCTGCATCCGGTAGGCGATGAGGTCCTGGATGGTGATGAGCGGCATGTCCAGCTCGTCGGCCATCTCGCGGAGCTCGGGCACGCGGGCCATGGTGCCGTCCTCGTTCATGATCTCGACGAGGGCGCCGGCGGGTTCGAAGCCCGCGAGTCGCGCAAGATCGACCGACGCTTCGGTGTGCCCGGCCCGGCGCAGTACGCCGCCGGAGCGGGCGCGGAGGGGAAAGACGTGCCCCGGTCGCCCAAAGTCGTAGGGAGACGCGTCGGGGTCGGCCAGGGCCTGAATGGTTTTCGACCGGTCGGCCGCCGAGATGCCGGTGCTGGTACCCTTCTTGTAGTCGACCGACACCGTGAAAGGGGTGTCGTACGCCGCGGAGTTCGACTCGACCATCAGGTCGAGGTCGAGTGCTTCGGCGCGCTCGGGCGGGATGGACGTGCAGAGCAGGCCGCGCCCGCGCTTCGTCATAAAGTTGACGAGCTCGGGGGTTATCGCTTCCGCGGCCCCGATAAAGTCGCCCTCGTTTTCCCGGTCCTCATCGTCCACGACGATCACGAGCTCGCCCGACCGGATGGCATCGATGGCGTCCTCAATGGGATCGAACGAGGCGTCGACGGAACGGGACAGACTCATGGCGGCAGGGGAGCGACGACAGGAAGCAGTGTGGCAGCTGGTGGGGCAAGGCAGCGGAACGGCGGAGGCGCTTTTGCCGTTCAGCGACCGATCTGCCCAAGATAAACGGACGCCTGGAGGCATGGAAGCACGGGCGTTGTGCCCTCGCGCTTTCCTGTACTCCTCATAGAGCACGCTGCAATTGCCCCGGTTGTAGGGGGACATTCTAAGACGTCTCTTCTTCCGTTTCGTTTTTCAGGTTGGCGATCGCCTGCTTGTCGACGCGCAGCCTCGTGCCTTTGCTGTCGACCTGGGCGAGGATGCTGTCCTCATCGATGCGCTGAATGGTGCCGTGGACCCCGCCGATCGTCACGATCTTATCCCCCTGCTCCAGATTGGCCACCATTTCGTCGTGCTCCTTCTCCCGATCCTTCTGGGGCTTGTAGATGAAGAAGTAAAAGACGAGCCCGATGAGGAGGAGGGGCAGCAGCAGGCCCATGAAGCCCCCAGAGCCCCCGCCGGACTGAGTCATGAGTACCACCGGGATGAACGCAGGAAGAAAGGAGGAGAGCATGAAGCGGGAACGATCCACAGTTCAATGAGCAATCGACGGATGCGGAGAACCGCTCCGCACAAGTAGCGACTTCCTACGGGAGGGGGCACCGCCCGTTCAGACAGAACGACGAGACGAGGGCGGGACATCGGGAAAACCCAAAGAAAAAGGGCAAGCGACCCGCAGCGCGCCGCTGCGACCTCCTACCGCTGCTGCCTTCCGGCCCTGACGGGGTTTAGAGGGAGCTGGCCGTGCGGGACTTGCCCTTGTTCGGTGCGAGGCTGTACCTCGCTCAATTTTGGACCGACCTATACCTGCGGAATCGACGCTGGGTTCCTGCGTCTGTCTCATGCCACGATCTTTGTGCCGCTTTCACGGGAGTTGCCCCAGCACAGAGGCCGTCCGGTGTCGATCGACCTCGACCTCTTCGACGCCGTCCACGGCGAGGTCCGGGAGGCTCTTCTGGCGAATGCGCACGTCGATGAGCAGGGGGCCGCCCGTGTACTGGAGGGCCTCCTCCACGGCGTCGGTGAGCTGTCCGTACGTCTCGGCCCGCCAGCCCTTGCCGCCGAGGGCCTCGGGCAGCTTTCGGTAATGCCATTGTTGCAGGAGGTCCTGTGGGGCGAAGGGACCTTCCTGCGCGAATGGCACGGCGTCCATCCGCCACTGCTCCGAGGCGTAGACGCCGTTGTTGAGCACGAGGAGAAGAGGGTCCAGGCCCTTCTCGGCCATGGTGCCGAGGCACTGTGCCGTCATCTGGAAGCCGCCGTCGCCCATGATCGCGATCACGCGCTCGTCGTCCGAGCCCAGATCTACGCCCATGGCGGCGGGGGGGGCGTGGCCGACGTCGCCGTACACGGCCTGGCAGACAAAACCCGACGGGGCGGACACGGGCACCGACTGACTCCCCCATCGGTCCAGGCCGGTGCCGCTCACCAGAATCGTGTCGTCGTCCACGTACGGCGCTACCGTATCGAAGAAGCCCTGGTAGGTGATGTGGGTGTTTGGGGAGTCGGGAGGGGCATCGCAGGACTGATCGGTTTGGGTCCGGGCGGCGATCGCGGGCCCGTCGAATGTGGAGACGGCGGGCGCCACCTCGGTGCGCAGCTCCGCAAGCAGGGACTGAAGGGCGACGCCCGATGGGACCGCGTGCGTAGTCGGTGGGGATCCGGGAGGCGAAGTCCCGCTGTGAATAAGCGTTGTGCGGTCGAGCGGGAGGCCGGATGGGAGGGTGTGGAGCGCCGGGCCGACCCCGACGCCGAGTACGTGGTCGGCGTCGGCGATCAGGGAGCGCACGGGCGAGGCCGTTCCGCCGGCGTCGAGGATGCCAGCGAAGTGTGTATGCGTTTCCGGCAGCAGTCCCTTGCCGAGCAGGCTCGTCACGTACGGCACGTCCAGGGCCTGGAGAAGGGCGTCGAATTCCTGCTCCAGCCCGTGGCGCTGCAGCTCGACGCCGCCCCACAGGACCGCCGAGTCGGCCTGGCACAGCGCCGATGTGAGGGCGGGAAGCGCTTCCGATCCGGGCGAATCGGAGGCGGGCGCCGGCGGAGACACGGACAGGGCGGCCTGTGGGGCCGAGCAGGGGCGGTGCAGGATGTCGGTCTGCAGTTCGAGGTAGACGGGACGACGGTGGCGGAGGCACGACAGCAGCAGGTGGTCCACCTGCGCAGGAGCACGGGCCAGATCGGTGAGACGAGCGGTGGCGCAGGTCACGTCGTCGTACAGACGGCGGTTGCCGTCAGGGCCGCCCACGAGTGGGTGCCGTTTCTGAACACTGGAGGTCGCATCGGACGCGGCCGGGGGAATTCCATTCACCACGACGACCGGTGCGCGCTCGACGAACGCTCCGGTAATGGGTTCGAGAAGGGCCCGCGTGCCGACGTCGTACGGAACGCAGACTGCCCCGAGGCCGGTCATGCGGGCGTACCCGTCCGCGGCGTAGCCGGCGTTGGCGGCGTTCGTTGTGCCGAATCGCTGGATCTCGGGCGTCGCCTCTACGTAGTCGTGCAGCCACTCGGCGCCGTGCGGGCCGGGCACGGAGAACAGGTGGCGCACGCCCAACTCCCGGAGGCGATCCACGAGGTATTGTCCAACCGTATAGGTTTTGTAGACCATGACGCCGGCCGACCTGTCGGAACAGCAGCGCGGAAGAAAAGAGTGCTCCGGAAAAAAAGGGAGCGAAGCGACCGTCAAGATAGGAAGAACGACGACAATTGCAAAATCGGTTTCATACGTCCAGGGTCCTACGTAAAAGTACGCAGACTTGCCGGGAAAGACCCACTCAGGCACTTTTATGATTGATTCAGACCATTTTATGGCTGGAGGCCGTCCGGAAATGCTGAAAGCACGTTTCCCGGGGCCCTCCTTTGCCCGGCGTGAGTTTGTCCGGCACGAGAAGGCGTAGAGGCGGACGGTAGTGGTCAGTCAAGCCGAAGATGGCGAGTGCTGAATCGAGGACAATGCGTTGAATACAGCCTCCAACAGCTTGAAGGCCATCCATCGGTCAGCGCTCTACCCGACATGGAAAACTTGACGCACCACTAGTCCCGCTGCGCTCAACACGCCCTCCGCCCGATCCGCGCGAGAATGTACGTGGCGGATTGATCGGAGGAGAAGAAGCCTTATGACAGCACGCCCATCGCGTCGACGTCGATGGCGACGTGGTAGCCGTTGGGGAGCGATGCGGCACAATAAAGAAACCCCCACCCGAGAACCGGGCGGGGGAGACTCCACGATGCAATGATCCCACGACGCCGAGCGTGGAAGGACGAGGGCTCACTCGCTCGGCCGACTCCCAGGTTCGGCGAAGGGCGTCCTCCGGGCTGTGTTGGAGGGGGCGCTCTCGCTGCCGCCCGTCCCGACCGACGTGACGACGTACTTGTATTCGGTGCCGTTTTTGGCACTGCCGTCGGTGTAGGTGGTGGCATCCGAAACTTCCATAACCGCCTCGTTTGCCAGCGGGTCCGTTGACGAGGACGATTCTGCTCGGTACACCCTGTACGCCTGGACGCCGTCGACCGTCGACCAGTCGAGTTCGACCTGGCTGTTGCCGGAGGTGGCCGAGAGGCCCGACGGCGCATCCGGAGCCTCCGTCTCAGAGGAATCCCCGCCTCCGCCGTCGGAGCCGAACAGGCTGCACCCGGCTCCGGTCGTAGCAAGTACCGCGACGAGAAGGGCGGTCAGCCCCGCCCGCACTGAAGAGGAAAACAAAGTCATTGGATTGGAAAAGCACAGGGTTGAAAGAACACGCGCGTCGCTGGAACGCCGTCTCGCGTCTCGCCGTCGCCGAAGAAGCAGGCTCTCCCAACGCAGTCGTCAGTGTCCCAGCGCAGTGTTGTGTAAGCGGCCGTTGAATTGTGTAAGCGCCCGTTTAGCGGACGATGGTGATCTTCTGGGTGAGGGTTTGGCCGTGTGCCTGCAGGCGCCCGATGTAGAGACCGCTCGAAAGCCCGGCCCCGGAGAGCTCTATGGGGTGCCGGCCCGCGTCCCGGCGGCCGGTGGCGAGCGTCCGGACCTGCCGCCCGAGGGTGTCGTAGAGGCGAAGCGTGACCTCGGTGGCTTCCGGCAGCGTGTATTCGAGGGTGCCGCTCTCGCGGATCGGGTTCGGGTAGGCGGTCAAGGTGACCTCAGAGGGAAGTGCGTCGGTGGCGGCTTTCTCCACGTATGCCTCGCTGCCGGCCGCCAGTGTGAGCGGCTCCGCGCCGCTGGTTTCCGCGGGCGTGATCCGGAGACTCTTCGTCTCGGTGAGGTCGTAGGTCTTCCCGGCCTCAGGGCGAATAAGCGCCACCGAACGCCCGAGGTCGTCTGCGTTGTGGGCGGAGAGGACCACCGGCCCGTCGACCCGGTCCCGGAGGCGAAGCGAGAAGGTCCGGCCCTCGCTCTCCCGTACCGGCGGGCGCAGGTCGGTCATCAGGGTGCGGGTCCGCTTGGGCGAGCCGTCTTCGGCCCCGGCCTTCTTCCCCGTAGTCGGGGCGACCGACCGGAGCGAGACGGTTTCGAAGCGGCTCGGCGGGCCGACCATGTCGGTGGAGTCGAGGCCGAGGTCGGCGCTTTCGTCGGTGCCGACGTGGATCGTCGACCGCGGCCCGTCGCCGCCGGCCGGGATGGCGGTGAGCGTAAGCGCGCCTCCAGGCGCGTCCTCGGACGACGCGACCTGTTTCTGGGCAGACTTGCTGCCTGCCGCCGAGGGATATGGAATTGTCAGGGGGCTGAGGTTCTGGTCGTTACGGAAATAGTAGGCGGTGCCCGCGGTGGCGGAGCCGAAGGTCGAGGCCTTGCTGAAGGTGCCGTCGAAGGCCCAGAGGGGCGCGAGCGACCCGCCGTTTGCGGACTTCACGTCTGCCCAAGAGACGTCTTTGGAAAGCGGGTTGGAGATGATATTCCAGCCGTCTCGGAGATCAATCTCGGTGGTTCCATTCTGCAGCGGAACGCTGGAGACCTCCAGGCCGGAAGTCCAGTTCTCGGTGGCGGTCAGCCAGAAGCCGCCGCCCGGCTCGAAGGTGAACGTGTCCGAGCCGTCGAAGCGCTGGAGGAAGTTGCTGCCGGAGCCGTCGTCGCGGTAGGCCTGCCAGGCGCGGCCGCTCTCGCCACTGACGGAGGCGGAAAGGTTTTTGTCGACCTCACCGGGCAGGGCCACCAGGCGGTAGTCGTCCGGGCCGGAGGCGTCGCCGAAGGCGCGGTCGACAGTGGCAGTCACGGTTCCCGGCGGTAGGCGCACGGTGGACAGACTGCTCTCGTCGCTGCCCTCGGAGTTGGAAGCGGTGACCTCGACCTCGTACTCGGTGCCGGACGTGAGGCCAGAGGCCGACGCGCTGACGGGCTGATCCGAAGTCCCGGTCAAGGGGCTTTCCGCCGCCGGGACGCTCGTAAACGAGGAGGCGCCGGCTTCCCGGTACTGGAAGGTCACGTCCGTCTCGGCGCCGCCGGGATTGACCGTGCCGGAGAGACCGGCCGCCGTGCGGGAGGTGGGCGTCAGGTTTCCGGTCGAGGCGGTCGGGGCCGCTGCCGGCGTGGTAAATGTGCTCAGGCTTCCCTCGTCGCTACCTTCCGCATTGGAGGCGGTGACTTTTACCTCATACTCGGTCGCCGGCTCCAGACCGCTGGCCGAGGCACGGACCGACTGGTCGGTAATGCCCGTCACGGGGCTCTCCGCCGCCGGGACGCTCGTAAACGAGGAGGCGCCGGCTTCCCGGTACTGGACGGTCACGTCCGTCTCGGCGCCGCCGGGGTTCACCGCACCGGAGAAGTCGGCCGTTGTGGCGGAGGTTGGCGACGGGGCGTCGGTCGAGGCGGTCGGGGCTTCCGAAATGTAGAGATAGGCCGCGCCGGCGTCGTCTTTGTTGTCCGACGGGCCGTCCTCTCTCCAGGCCCCGACGACCGCGCGGTCCCCGTCAATTGCGACCGAGGAGCCGAAGAAGTCGCTGCTTTCAGCATTGGAGGCGCGGAGGATTTTGTCTTCGTTCTGGTTCCAGCCGGAGGAGGTGCGCTCGAAGACGTAGGCCGCGCCCGCGCCGGCTTTGTTGTTCGACGGGCCGTCCTCTTCCCGGGCCCCGACGACCGCGCGGTCCCCGTCAATTGCGACCGAGGAGCCGAATCGGTCGGATCCCTCGGCGTTGGAGGCGCGGAGGATTTTGTCTTCGTTCTGGTTCCAGCCGGAGGAGGTGCGCTCGAAGACGTAGGCTGCACCCGCGTCGTCTTTGTTGTTCGACGGGCCGTCCTCTTCCCGGGCTCCGACGACCGCGCGGTCCCCGTCAATCGCGACCGAGGAGCCGAAATCGTCGTTCGTCTCTGCGTTGGAGGCGCGGAGGATTTTGTCTTCGTTCTGGTTCCAGCCGGAGGAGGTGCGCTCGAAGACGTAGGCCGCACCCGCGTCGTCGTTGCTGTTCGACGGGCCGTCCTCCCACTGGGCTCCGACGACCGCGCGGTCCCCGTCAATTGCGACCGAGATGCCGAATTCGTCGCCCGTCTCGGCGTTGGAGGCGCGCAGGACCTTCACCTGTTGCCAGGCTCCGTTTTCGCCGCGCTCGAAGACGTAGGCCGCACCCGCGCCGCCTTTGTTGTTCGACGGGCCGTCCTCGTCCCAGGCTCCGACGACCGCGCGGTCCCCGTCAACCGCGACCGAGTAGCCGAATTCGTCGTCCCCCTGGGCATTGGAGGCGCGGAGCAGCGCGTCCTCGGGCGTCTGGGCCCCGGCCCTCGGCGCCGCCGCGAGCAGAAGCAGTCCCGCCAGCACCAGCAGGCACGAGGCTTTGCTCCAGGCGCTCGTCCAGGCGGAGTCTCCGGTGCGGTCGCCGCTGAATTCCGGCCATTCGATGTCACAACGTCCTACGAGACGAGCACACGACGACAAACGGCAAGACATGAACGTACCCACTGAAATTAATAAGAAATGAGCTTTCACTTGAGGGAGGAAAACGGGTGGGGGCCGGAAATGCAAGTGGACCGGTTCCGCGCCCAGGGGAGTGTGTGCTGGAATACGTCCGGCAACGCAGGGGGCGCGTTTGCCGTTCATCGACTCATCGGGCCGGGATGAATGGACGCCTGGACGCATGGAGGCATGCGGTGTGCACCACCGCGCTTCTGTGTTCGTCGAGACGGTGTTACAGCACGCCCATCGCGTCGACGTCGATGGCGACGTGGTAGCCGTTCGGCGGGGTGCCGTAGGCCTCGCGGGTGCGGCGGAGGGCGGTCTGGAGGGGGTGGGCGGAGCCGCCCTGCACCCGGAGGAGGGTGCGGAAGCGGTGCTGCTTCTTGACGCGCTGGATGAAGGCGGGCTCCGGCCCCATGACGGTGACCGGCCCGGCGTCACGGCGGAGCTGGTCGGTCCAGGTTTCGGCGAGGCGCTCGACGCGTTGTTCCTTCGGGCCCCGAAACTCGACGGTGGCCACGTGGCCGAACGGCGGGTAGTTGAACTGGCGACGCGTCGGCAGCTCGTCCTCCACGAAGCCCTCGTGGTCGTGCGCGGTGGCGTGCCGGATGGCCGGGTGGTCCGGGTTGCGGGTCTGCAGGATCACCTCGCCCGGGAGGTCGGCACGGCCCGCGCGGCCCGCGACCTGGGTGAGCAGCTGGAACGTGCGCTCCTCGGCCCGGAAGTCGGGGAAAAGCAGGCCCACGTCGGCGTCGACCACGCCCACGAGCGTCACCTGTCCGAAGTCGAGGCCCTTCGCAATCATCTGCGTGCCGAGCAGCACGTCGGCGCCCTGCCGGAACTGTTGCAGGATGCGGTGGTGGCCGCCCTTGCGGCTCGTGGTGTCGCGGTCCATGCGGAGGACGGTGGCGTCGGGGGCGACCGACGCTAACTCCTCCTCAACGCGCTGCGTCCCGGTGCCGATCTGGCTGATGTCGTGCCCCCCGCAGTCCGGGCACTGCTGCGGGGTCCCAGTCGTGTGGCCGCAGTAGTGGCAGTGGAGGCGGCCGCGTCCGCCGTCGCGGTGCAGCGTGAGCGTCACCGAGCAGGCGCCGCACTCCGGCGCCCACCCGCAGTCCTCGCACTCCAGCACCGGCGCGTAGCCGCGGCGGTTCTGCAGGAGAATGGTCTGCTCGCCCCGCTCCGCCCGCGTGCGGATCGCGTCGCGCAATGGATCGGCGAGGGCGCCGTCGAGCTGATGCTTTTTGCGCTGGAGCGTGAGGTCGAGTACGGTCACCTCCGGCAGCGCGGCGGCCTCGCCGTCGGCGTCGGGCACCCGCTCCGGCAGTGCCAGCCGCTCGTACTTGCCCCAGCGCGCGTTCATGGTGCTCTCCAGGCTGGGCGTGGCCGAGCCGAGGATGCAGACGGCGTCGTTTCGGTGGGCGCGCATCACCGCCACGTCGCGGGCGTGGTAGCGCGGCGCCGGGTCGAACTGCTTGTAGGAGGACTCGTGCTCCTCGTCGACCACGATGAGGCCCAGATTCTCCAGCGGGGCCAGCACGGCGGAGCGCGGGCCGACGGCGATGGGGGCGTCGCCGGTGCGCAGGCGGCGCCAGGCGTCGTAGCGTTCGCCCCGGTTCATCTGCGAGTGGAGGACCGCAATCCGGTCGCCGAAGTGTGAGCGAAACCGCTGGACGGTCTGCGGCGTCAGGGCGATTTCGGGCACCAGGATGATGCCGGTGCGCCCCTGTTCGCGGACGGCCTTGAGGGCGCGGATGTAGACCTCCGTCTTGCCGCTGCCGGTGATGCCGTGCAGCAGAAAGGTGCCGTAGTTGTGGGCGTCGACGGACGTGGTGACGGCGTCGAGGGCGTCCTGCTGGGCGGGAAGCAGGTCGTGGTTGGGCGGCGGATCGGGGGCGGGCAGGTCGTCGAGCGGGGAGCGGAGGACCTCCTTTTCCACCTTCTCGATCATGCCCTTGTCCACGAGGCTGCGGATGGTGGAGTAGGCGGCGTCGGTGTGCTCGACGACGTCGGCCTGGCGGGGCTCGGGCGTGCCGGCCTCGCGGAAGCCGGCGAGGGCACGGATCACGGCCTGCTGCTTCTCGCCCCGGAGCTGTTCGATGAGCTCCGCGGGCGCGTCCTTACGTTGAAACGCAGGCGCGAAGCGGAGGTGCGTGGCCGTTTTGGCGGTGACCTGATCGTCGGAGAGGGTGGTGTCGACATCCAGAACGCCGTCGGCGGCCATGCGGCGCACCAGCGCCAGCGGCACGGCGGGGCCCAGGCGCTTGCGCATCGCGGACAGCGTGGTGCCGGGACGCTCGGCCAGGTCGTCCAGGATACGACGGCCGACCGAATGATTCGCCCAGTCGCCCGGCTCGGCGTCGGTTCGGCGCAGTTCGCGTTGGCTCTCGACGGTGGTGCCGCTCGGGAGGGCGGCCTTCAGGGCCTCGCCCCAGGTGCAGACGTAGTAGTCGGCAATCCACTTTGTGAGGTCGAGAAGTTCGTTGGTGCAGGCGGGCACGTCGTCGAGGACGTCGACCACGTCCTTGACCGCGAAGTCGAGCGTGTCGGCGGGCGGGCCTTCCTCCACGATCACGCCCGTGAGGTGCCGGTTGCGGAGGGGCACCAGCACGCGGGCGCCCAGCTGGGCGGCGTCGGCCATCGCGTCGGGCAGGCGGTAGGTGTAGGCCCGGTCCACGGGGATGGGCAGGACGACGTTTACGGTCACGGGGGAGAGCCACGATTCGGAAATAGAACGCCTCGTCCGTACGGGGTGGCGGGACATGGGTGCCGAGGCCCCTCATTCGGTCTCTGTGGGGGCTGCCGCAGACGCGGCAGACCGGGGCATCCGGGCCGTACGAGGCGTCGAAATGGCGGGTCTTGCAGTGGGATGCCGCGAATGAGACCTACCGCGAGTTTCCGGACCTGGACTCCACGGACCTGCGGGCCGGGAACGCGTTTTGGCCGATCACCAAGAAGGGCACGCCGCCGTCGATACGGGAGGCAAAGACGGTCGACGCCTCCACGCCGCGGGCGGTCGAGATTGAGCCGGGGTGGAATCAGGTGGGCACGCCGTCTCCGTACCCGGTGCCCTGGGATACGGTGCGCACCGGATCGGGCTTCGCGGCGTCGGCGCTCGACGGGCCCTACCGACGTCAGGAGGGGCGCTTTCAGCAAGCTTCGTCCCTGCCGCCGTGGCGGGGCTACTTCGTGTTCAACGCGACGGCGACGATGGACACGTTGTGGATTCCGCCGGTGAATGCCAACAATGCCGACAAGGCCCGAGGAACGTCCGGCGCCGCGGCACGAACCAAGCGCCGGGCGACGAAGAGCAGGACCGGCTATGCGCTTCGCGTCACCGCGCAGACGAAGGGCGGCACGTCGACGGCGACGCTGGGGCTGCGGACCGATGCGAATTGAAGCTGCACTAGGAAATCTGAGATTTCCAGAATCGGCGCTTTCGGCAACGAACAAGACGATTGGAGCGACCGGCGGCAGGGAGGAGGGCTCTACAGGGAGGAGGGCTCTACAGGGATGAGGGCTCTACAGGGAGGAGGGCTCTACAGGGAGGAGGGCTCCGTTCGGCGACCGGAGCCTACGGGGAAGGGCCGGCCTGCACGGCCGAATCTGTCGGGCGTGCACTTTTCCCGTTCGAGCCGTGAGAAAAAATCAGTCGTCCGGCGATTAATCTCATGAGGTCACAGAGATCTCCTCCCTGGTAGCGCCGCTAGAGGCAAGCACGCCTGCCAGGATCATTCGGGCGCCATTTTGCAGCTTCGCCCACTGTGTCTCGGCGACGCACCCGCTCGCAAAACAGGTTCTGAGGTGTTCATCGCGACCAAGCGGGTCGGCGATCCGCCCTACTACTCGAACGGAGCGGGCGGGACGCTTCCGGAGCACACGGCGGGGGGCGCGGCCTTCGTCAGGGCGGCCCGGCGCCTGCTGTCGGTGATTTATCGGGAGGGATGCCCGTACAGGAAGGCGGGCGTTCGGCTCTACGACCTTCGGCCTGCGCATCCCCACCAGGCAAGCCTCTTCGGCCGCCGGCGTGCGCAGGAGGAGGAGGCCCCGGCGGAGGCCGTCGACGCGATCAGCCGCGCGTACGGGCGCGACACGAGTTGGGCAGGCGGCGGCGGGCCTGCCCGGTGAGGAATCGGCCGGGCGGGACTGGACGATGAAACGGCAGCGCATGTCGCCCCGCTACACGACCCGGTGGGACGAGCTTCCCGTGGCGACGGCGGACGGATCATTTGACGGCGAGACGGCTTCGTGAAGGCTGTATCCGGTCGGTCTTGTCCCGGCGAGCGCCGACGGACGGGGCTGTGTCGGGGGTCGATCGCTCCTTTTGACGACGTGCAGGACTCATGCTACAGCGCATTGCGACCTGGTTGCGGGAGCGGCTTCTGATTCTGCAGTGGATGCCCGAGTACACGTCCGAGCGGCTTCGGGGGGACGTGACGGCGGGGCTCACGGTAGGGACGATGATGATTCCGCAGGGGATGGCCTACGCGGTGATCGCGGGGGTTCCGCCCATCTACGGCCTGTACGCGGGGCTCGTCCCGCTACTGGTCTACCCCATTTTCGGCAGTTCGCGGCAGCTGGCCGTGGGGCCGGTGGCGCTCGACATGCTCATTGTGGCTGCGGGAGTGGGGGCCCTGGCGGAAACGGGGACCGACCGGTACGTGGCCCTCGCGATTCTGATGACGGCCCTGGTGGGGGTGCTCCAGATTGGGATGGGACTGCTCCGGCTCGGCTTTTTGGCGAGCCTGCTGTCCCGCCCGGTGATTTCGGGGCTCACGTCGGCCGCCTCGATTATTATCGCGTGCAGCCAGCTGGGCAATCTGCTCGGCATTGAGCTGGGGCGGTCCCAGTACGTGCACGTGCTGATCTGGGAGGCCGTGCAGCGGATTGGGGAGACGCACGGGCTCACCCTCGGGCTCAGTCTCGGGTTCATCGGGATGCTCGTGGGGCTGGCGCGGTGGGCGCCGGCGGTGCCGGGGCCGCTCGTGGTCGTGGCCGTGGGCACGGCGGCGAGCTGGTTCTTCGGGCTGGGGGGGCAGAGGGTGGCGCTCGTTCGTTCCATCCCGACGGGCCTGCCGACCCCGCAGCTGTGGGACGCAGGGCTCTCGGAGTTGAATGCCCTGTTCCCGGCGGCCGTCACGCTGGCGCTCATGCAGTTCATGAAGGACGCGTCGCTGGGCCGCATTTTTGCGAAGCGGCACGACTACGACCTGAATCCAAATCAGGAGCTGCTCGGGGTGGGGGCGGGCAACGTGGTGGGGAGCCTGTTTCAGGGGATTCCGGCGTCGGGCAGCTTCTCGCGGTCGGCGGTCAACGATCAGTCCGGCGCTCAGACGCCCCTGGCCAACGCGTTTGCGGCGGCGGTGATTGCGCTAACGCTGCTCTTTCTGACGCCGCTGTTCTACTATCTGCCGGTGCCGGCCCTGGCCGCGATCATTGTGGTGTCGGGGCTCGGCCTCATTGATCTGCGGGAACTGCGGGCCCTCTTCCGGACGCGGCGGCGGGAGGGGTACATTGCGCTCTTTACGGCGGGCTGCACCCTCTTGATCGGGGTGCAGGAGGGCATTTTGCTCGGCATTGGGGCGTCCGTGCTCGCGGTTCTGTTTCGCATCAGCCGCCCCAACGTGGCGGAGCTCGGGCACGTCCCAGGGACCCGTCGCTTCCGCGACCTGGACCGGTTCGAGCAGGCCACCCGCCTGGAGGACATCCTGATTCTGCGGGTGGATGCGTCGTACTCGTTTGCCAATGCCGACTACTTCCGGGACTTTCTGCTGGAGCAAAGTCAGCGGGAGGGGCGCGAGGTAAGCGTCGTGATTGTGGACGGCAGTAGCATCAACGCCCTCGACGCGACGGCGGTGGAGGCGCTCTATTCCGTGGCCAACCGAATGGAGGAGGCCGGCATCGAGATGCATCTGACCGGCCTGATCGGGCCGGTCCGGGAGAGGGTGCGACGGTCGGGGCTCCACGAGCGCGTGGGGGCCAATCGGTTTCACCTCGATCCGCACGCGGCGGTCGTACAGGTGCTGGCCCGCTGGGACGAGCAGGACGACGAATCGCGACTCGACCGCTACCTGACTACCACCGACCGGGACAAGAAGGCCTCCACACCGACCGCGTCGTGACCCGGCACGCCGATGCGATACCCAATCCGGCAGATTCATTCTGGTTTGTGACCCGGCTTTGCAGCGCCGTTGGAGTCCAACGGCGCTACGAGAACCTGTTTCTGCGATGTAGGACAGAAAAACACCTGCCTGCAACGAGAATTATACCTCTCTAAACCGAAAGCTTGCAGCCGATTTGGTATCAGACCTGCTATCCCAGACCCGCTGTACAGGCTGTCGAGTTGTCAACTTGGGAGGCTTTGCTTCAATCAGATGCGCTCTCGTGACAGACGTAGACGGCCCGTTGCCGTGCGGAATCTGGCTGTTCGGACGTTCCTTGGGCGTTCCGGGGTCGAAGGGCAGCGGGGCGGCCCGCTGCGGGCACGTCGTTCTCCTTGGCAGAGGGGGAGTCGGACTGCTTCACGCCCGGTCCGGACGGTTCCGCCCGGGACGAAGGCGGGGGGTCACCGCACCAGCACGAGCTTCTGGCTCCCGGTGTAGGATCCAGCCTGCATGCGGCAGATGTAGACGCCGCTCGACAGCGAGGATTGTCCCCGTCCGGCCTGCCACTCGATCTGGTGGACCCCGCTCGGGCGCGGCCCGTCGACGAGGGTCGTGACCCGCCGCCCCAGCAGGTCGTAGACGGCAATCGTCACCGGCTGCTTTTCGGCGAGCTGGTAGGAGAGGGTGGTCGACGCGGAGAAGGGATTCGGGGCGTTGGGCAGCAGGGCCGTCTCCTCGATGGCAAGAGAGGCGTCGCCGCTGTGGGTCTTGGCGAAGGCCTCGGTGCCGACCATAACGCGCAGACGGCGCGTGGACTCGTTCGGTTTCACCGGCACCTGCACCGACTGGTTGGTGATCGGCAGGCGCGTGCCGCGGTCCCGGTCGATCACGTACCGCTGGAAGCCGTCCGGGCGCGCGCCCTGCTCGGCGAGCTGGACGGTGACGGTCTCCGTCGACCGCCGATTGCCGTCGAGGGCCAAGCGCAGGCGGAGGTTCCAGGCCGCGCCGTCTTCGGGAGTGGGCCGCAGGCTGCGGGCGAGGCCCGGGCCGGACGACGGCATCGCGTAGAGGCGCACGTGCGCCCCCACGGCGGGCGGTTTGGCGAGATCCTTCGGCCCGAAGCCCTCCGTCGAGCCGTCGGCGAAGCCGAGCCCCGTGTTGCGGTCCTGCAGGCGCTTGCCGTTCCGGTGCAGCGTGGCGATGGCCCGGAGGCGGTAGCCGGACGGCGTCTTCGCCGTCGGGGACTGCTTCGCGGCGGGGACTTCGGTGGCGGACCCCGCACCTACGGGGGGCACCTTGATGGTGACGGCCTCGCCGGCCCCGTTGTAGACGAAGACGCCGTCCCAGGGCTCCAGGGTCGCGGCACCGAACTGGAAGCGATCCCCCTTCGGCCTGGACGGGTCGTAGGCCACCGGAGCGCGGACCGACGCGGGCTTCTGCACGCTCGCCCACGCGACGGGGAAGCGGAAGGGGCTGCCGATCTGGTTCCAGCCGGGGTCGAGCGTGATCGGCTGCGGGCCGGTGACATCAGGCGACTGGGCCTCCGGGAACGTGAGGAGCTCGCCCCCGGCGGTGATGAGCCAGGCGGCCTCGCCGGGGGCCAGCGGGGTGACGTTTGGGCCGAAGCGGTATTCGCCCGCCGGGGCGGACCATCGCCCGAGGCGCCAGTCGGCGGCATTGTAGGCGCCGTACTGCTGCTTCAGGGCCTCAAAGGCCGAGCGGTCTTCGAATGCCACCGGCACAGTCAGCATGCGGTAGGTCTGCGCCTGGAAGGCGCCCGCCGCTGCCACGTCGCTGAGCCGGACGGGAAGATAAGCAGCGTCTACGGGCGCGGTGGACGGAATCGTATACCCGCCCGTCCTGAGATAATAGCGGACCCCGCCTTCGGTGACGACCGAGCCGGGAATCTGCGCGGACACGGTTCGGTCCTCCGACGAGAGCGACGCCAGGTCCAGGCCGGTGGACTGGAATTCGCCGGCCGGGGCGGACCCGTAGAAGAGGGTTGCCGAGGAGGGGGTGAAGCCGTCCGGGAAGGTCACCGACACGGACGTGTTCTCACCGGGCGAGGGGGGCGTGTCGGGGCCGCTGAGGGTGATATTTGGGGAAGAGGGCGAGACATCGTTTTTGAACCAGTTTTTAAACCAGTCGATCCCGTCGAGGGTGGAGGAGGACGTGAGCACATCCGGCGCGCCGTCGGCGTCCACATCCGCGAGTGCCACCGAGGTCGCAAACGCCGTCGGATTCTGCGTCGTCGGGATGGCCCCGAGAGAAGAGAATCCAGTTCCGTCGTCGAGTCCGTTCCGGTAGGCCACGACGGCCCCGGGGGCTCTGGCCACCACATCGGGATCCCCGTCGTCGTCGAGGTCGGCCGTCCGGACAATGTTGGCTCCGTTGAGGTCGGTGGTGAGAACCCGGGGAGCCAAGAACCCGCTTTCCGTATTCTCGTATGCAACAACTTCCCCGTCGTCGGGCGAGACGGAAAGCACGTCGGGGTCGCCGTCCCCGTCCAGGTCCGCCGCGTGTACGTCCTGGACGTTGGTCACGCCCGAGGCGATGACGGTCTTCGACGAGAAGCCCCCGTCCCCGTCGATCTGGTTTTCGAACCACACGACCTCGTTGGAGCCGCGCAGGGCCGCGATCAGGTCCGGGTTTGCGTCCCCGTCTACATCGGCAGGGTAGACAGATTTGGGGCTGCTCAATCCAGATTTTGTGTTGGGGGGGGAGGACTGAAACGTGCCGTCACCGTTGAGAGACCAGAAGAGCGTACCCTCTCCGGCGCTCACGGCGACGACATCCATGCTATCATCCTCGTTGAGGTCCGTGGCATGAACCGCACTGTAGGGGTTTCCCTGCGGCGCGAAGATCTGTTTACGCGTGGCGGAGAAGCCGTCGCCGCTCCCACTGTACTTGTTCCAGAAGACGCCGCCTCCCTGACTGGAGTTAGCTCCCCCGGCAGCGAGCGCATCCGGGGTGCCGTCCCCGCTCAGGTCGGCCGCGTGCACGTCGGCGAAACCGGAGTTGCCCGTGGGCAATGTGGTAATGGTGTCGACGGCGAACCCCCCGTCGCCGGCGGTCTTGTTCTCGAACCACGACACAGATCGGTCGTCTTCGGAGATCGAGAGCACGTCCGGCCGGCCGTTGCCGGTGAGGTCGGCGGTGGCCAGGGCCTGAGGGCCGTTGACGGGCGGGACGGAGTTGATGGCGACGCCGCTTTCGAAGTTTTCTCCCTCGTTGACCCTGCTTTCGTACCAGGCCACCTCGTCGTTCAGCGAGGCCGAGAGGGCGTCCGCGTCGTCGTCGCCGTCCACGCCTGTCGCAGAGACGGCCTGCACGGACGGAGCGGCGGAGATTACGAGTTTGTTGGAAAAGCCGAATGGGGCGGGATCGGAACCAACCGAGACCCAGCCAACCTTGCCGTTGGTCTGATCCGCGTAGACAATGTCTCTGTAGCCGGCTGTGTCGACATCAGCCGCGAACAGTGACACAACAGTCCCGAACCCGCTCGCAATACCCTCGGGACCTGAGCTTTTGTTAAACCAGCCCAGATGGACTCCGCCGCTGTCGCTGTACAACACTTCGGGAGTGGAGTCAGGGTTGAGGTCACTTGCGTGAAGGGCATAGACATCACTGATCTGGGGCACTGCATCTTCAGAATCAAACGCACCACTACCATTCCCCTGGATTGTTCTCAGGCTGTCGCCTCCGGTAATAATGTCCGGGTGGTTCCCCTCTCCCTTGACGTCGGCGACGGTGAGGGCCCGTACGTTGCCCACGTTGGAGGAGATTTTCGTCGCTCCCGAAGAGAAGTTGCCGGATCCGTCGTTTTCAGCCCAGACGACCTCGCCGGAAGAGCTGGAAGACGCGGTCACCACATCAGGGCCCGAGTCTCCGTCCAGGTTGGCTGCGTGCACAACTTGGGGATTGGTTACGCCGGTCGGAATCGTGTTTGGCGTGGAAGAAAAATCACCGCTGCCGAGGTTTTTGTACCAAACGATCGACCCGGCCCCGGGGATTGCAGCGAGCACGTCGGAATTCCCGTCCCCGTCCAGGTCCGCCGTATAGATGTCCTCGATCCCGAAGAGGCCGGTCCGAATGACCTGCTGCTGGTCGGCAAAGCCGCTGCCGGTGTTTCTGTACCAGGCGATTTTGCCGTCGTCGGCCGCGGCGACGATCACGTCGTCGTTTCCGTTGCCGCTCAGGTCGGCGGCGTGCACGTCCGTGGGCGAGCAGGCCGTGCAGGGGGGGCTCACCGTGTTCGGCCCCGTGAACTGGGCCCGGGCGGGTGAGAGGAGACCGAGTGCGGCCCCGAGGAGGATGCTGAGAACGGCGAGCCGTGTCGGGGAAATGGGCGTAATCGAGAAGGGGAGGACGGGCTGAATCATGGGACTGCGTTCACTGGAACTGCAAAGGGAGGAGATGACGGGATCGTCCATCTGTCGAACGGGGGCGCCGGTCCAACGATGTTCGGCGAGAGGCCCCAGAGGCGACGCGAACGAGGGCACGGGTGAGTGCTGCCTCAGTGTTTTAGATAAGAGGGGACTGAAAGAAGTGCAAAAATTCTTGCATCGGTCCCCATCGATGGCTTTCCTGGAGAGGAGGACGCGGTTTCAACAAATACAATAGAGAGACCGAAGGGGCAGATCCCCCAATTTGGGGGAGAGGAGGACCCGTTTCTTTCTCACCAACGATGTGAAGCCGTGGCCGCATTTGCAATCACCGACGCTCCGTTTGCGCCCGCGGCATCCATTCCGCCCGCGTACACCTGTGACGGGGCCGACGTGTCGCCGCCCCTGGCGTGGACGGCCCCGCCGGACGGCACCGAAAGCGTCATCGTGGTGGTCGACGACCCGGACGCGCCGGGGGCGGGGTCCTTCACGCACTGGGTGGTGTACAATCTGCCGCCCGTCGTGACGACGCTTCCGCGCGACTACCGACCGGCTGCGTCGCGTCTGACGAACACGCCCCCCGCGCCCCGAGCCGCCGTTAATGATTTCGGCGACCGGGGCTACGGCGGGCCGTGTCCGCCCGCGGGGATGGAGCATCGCTACCTGTTTTCGGTCTATGCCCTCGACGCGACGCTCAACCTGCCGGACGAGGCGGGGCCCGCACAGGTGGTGGCGGCCATGATGGGGCACGTCCTCGACAAGGGGGTGCGCGCTGGGACCTACCAGCGGGACGAGAACGCGTCGGCGGCCCGGGGGACGCGCGGGGCGCAGGCGACTACGTAGAACGCGAAGGGGAAGAGGGAGAGGGCGAAAGGCAGAAGGGGACAGCCGTTGCGTCCTCACCGACCGACACGCCCACCGCATCTCAATAGACGCCAGGCTCTGCCGACGCCGGCAGCCTGGGGCGGTCCTCCCCCCTGCCCCCAGGCCAGGGGGCCTCTCGCCCGTGCGTCCCCGGCACTGTTGCCGATCGGGGGAAAAGCGGGCCTCCGTCCCCGGACGGAACGTGTCAAGATCCGGTTCGCCCGGTGCTGATCGGCACACTGTGTTTTTTCGCCGAAAGGTGGCTGCTCATTTCCTGATGACGCGCCCCTTCCGGCAACTTGGTGTTCATCCCGACAGCCGTCGCGGACGAACCAAAAGGATCACGACCCCCCGGGATGACCCGCAAGGGCCCCCTGTGAAGAAACGGCCTGACGCTGGGAATCTGTGCGTCTTTTTGAGACTGGACACCGGATCTCGTCCCGGTAGCCGTGCAATTCGGTGCACGCAATCCGCGCAGGACCTGACAGGTCTGGGTCCCCTTCAAGATCAAGATGCCCGGCGACGCATGAAGACGTTTTCCCAGCCCCATCGAGCCGCCGGAGAACCGTTCTCGGCAGACCTGTCAGGTCTCACACTCAAATCGCATCCTGCGGTTCATCTCATACCCCTACAGAGATCTCCTCGGTCGGTCCACTCGGGCTCACGAGTGAGCTTGAGAAGCTGTTTGGTGGACTGATGTTCAGCCGAGACACAGTGGGCGGCGCTACCAGGGGGGAGATCTCAGATCTCCAATGCAGAAGGCGTTTTGCGCAAGAACCACGAAGTCGCAGGTCCCTTCGGATCCCGGTATTGCCGGATGGTGTCCGTATGAGGGGGAGAAGAGAGCATGACGGTAAGGGAGGCGTATGCCCCATCATGGGCACGAGGCGCTGTTGACGAGAGTCGACCACACCGAGTGTGGATAACGTCGGGGACGGCGAGCGGCAGCGTCCACCCGGAGACAATGACAGCGTCTTCACCGCCCGAGACCTCCGGCAGACCAGGATGAGCGGTCTCCGTTCTGTACTCCGTTATTGTTTCCGGACGTGCGCCCGTTGTGTATAGCCTGTGGATAACGTAGACGGCCCCGCACCCGGAATCGAGGGCGACGGATCTATAAGGTTCTGTTATTGGGTTGATCGCGTGCCCCCGTTTTGAGCGACGGATGGTGCGGGAGGCGTTTCGTGCGTTTCCTCGTTGCTTTCTTGCCTACAACGTTCGGTTACAGCGACGCAGGCGCATCGACGGGGACGGGAGACAACGCGGGTCTCCCAACGGGGGAGGGCATCCGCAGTACGCCGTCGCTCTTCTCGAGGGCTCGAAGTGCTTACGCACAGCCGCACTCGTGCGTCATGCATGGCCCCGTTTCTTTCAGCGCACTCATGAGACCCTGGGGGAGGCAAGACAGTCGCCTGACATCTCCCGGGGCCGAGCAAATCAGCGGACGCACGTGATGCCCTTCTGGGCGAGGCGATCTTGTGCCTTTATGAGATTAGATACCGGATGCTGCACAAACAGAAAACAGCAGCGAAACGACAGAACACACCCCTCGGCCTTGAAGAAGTGGCCGTCTGGATGGAGGCAATCCGCGACAGCCGTCGGGATGCACGTCTCTTTGGGGAAAGGCGATACGTCGCGAAATAGTAACGCGTGCTGCGGTTAATCTCATAATCCCACACGATCGCCGGCGTTGAGGCCCTGCGTAGCGAGTACGCCTGGCGTGGACCTTTCTAGAGGGACCCCAAACGAAAACGGGCGCTCCCTCAGTGGAGAGAGCGCCCGTTGAGTCAGGCTGTGCGTTCCGAAGAGCAACGCGGCCCTAGCGGTTGCTGGCCGTCTGCGGGGTTGCATTGCTCGGCACTTTCTCCAGAACCTGCCGCATGTCCCTGCGCTGCGGCGGGATGGCTTCAAACTGAGCCCCGCCGATGGAGAAGGTCACGGTGCCGGCGTGGGCGATTTTTTCGAACGCAGCTCGGGGAAAGGTGGCCCGCTTGATTTCGAGCAGCGTGCCGTCGATCGAGCGGGACTTCGACTCCAGGCGCACCGGCTCGTACGGCTCGCCGTCTGCGACAACCCGGAACTGATTGGAACTGCTGACCTGGGTTTTCTCCTTCGTATAGCCGTAGAACGAGATCACCCAGGAGATGCCGTCGTTCGGGTCGTTGATGTACGCGGCCCGGTAGGAGGCGCTCGATCCCGAATAGCTCTTCACGTTGAGGGAGCGCATGCTCTCGCTCTCAATGCGCTTGACATCCGTCAGGCCACTGGTCTCCGTGGTAATCTGCGCGACGGATGCGCTGCCGGCAAGGAGGGCGAAGGCAAGGACGAGGGACGTTAGGTACCGCATGGCGTCAAAGGGTTGGAGAAGAGAGCCGACTCGTGGTTGCAAAGTGCTGCAAAGAACGTACCGGGAATGGCAAAATCGCTTCCAGTTAAGAAAATTCAAAGTGAGCGCGTGAGTTCCGACAACGTCCGGATTGGTCTTCGGGAGAAGGCGCCGTTTCCCTGGGCCGGCGAGCGTCACGGCTGCGAGAGAAGGAGCGCGGGGGCACGGGAGCGTGGGAGCACGGGAGCGCGGGGGAGGATGTGTTCACGCTGCCGCGGCGTTCGTGAGGGGCGAAGGGAGAGGGGCGTGGCAACTGTGCGGGGAATGCTTGCGGGGAGACCGGAGGCGCCTGTGCCGGAAATGAGTGGGGGCGTGGATGCAGAAAATCCTGCGTTCCCCGTGCGGCTCCGTTCTATATGTCCTGGTCGCCACGGAATGTGGAAGAGATGACCCAACAGAAAAGCGGCGCCCCCAGTCTCGGGAGCGCCGCTGAGATTTGGGCAGGAAGAGGGGGCGTTCGGGAGGCATCGGCCCGACGGTTAGTTGAGCACCGTCATCTGAGTGACCCCCGAGACGCCGTCGCCTTCCATCCGAATGAAGTACACACCGCTGGCGAGCTGGTCCGTGTCGATGGTAATGGACTTCGTGCCGCGGACCTCTCCCCTGTAGAGGATTCGCACCCTCTGGCCGAGCGTGTTGTACAGCGCCAGGGTCACGGTTTTCGACTCCTCAGTGGAGACGTTCACCGTGGCCTGCTGCGACGGCTCGACCGGATTCGGATACACAACGATGTCCTCATCGAAAATGCCGACTGTCCGCTCGGCAAGCGTGCGCTTGCTGCTTTTAGATGTAGCAAGCAGACGGAAGGTGTGTTCGCCCGGCTCCAGTTCCTCCTTCTTCACGGAGTGGCTATCTGTGGACTTGTCGGCACTGAGCGTCGTCAGGGTCGTGAAGTCAGCGTTCTCCTTGCCGTCGGGCTTGTGCTGGACCTCCACGTTGGCGCCGGCGTTCGGAGGCGGCAGGTTTTCGATCACCACCTCGTCCGAGGTTGTGCGGACGGTGAAGCTTCCGGATCCCATCGAGTTCTCGATCGAGTTCAGGGCCGCGTCCGGATTGATCACGAGCTCGAAGCGGGGGTCGGGGCCGCTGCCGTCCTTGGCGACGGAGTGCTGCACTACGCCGGCAGACAGGGACTTCTTCTGGCTCGTCGACGATGCCGACTTCGATGCGGTCGAGCAGTTGCCGGTTGCATCGTAGTTAAAGGTATGGCTCGATTTCGACGAAAGGTCGATCTCCGCACCCGTCTGAGTGTCCTTCAGAACGAAGCCCCAGCTCTCCGGGAGGTTGCGAAGAGTCGGCCAGGTGATTTCGGCCTCTCCCTGTAGCGCCGTCTTGTAGTAGCAGCCGTCGATGACAAGCGGAACGGTCACTTCGTCAGAGAGGTCCCGGGGCAGCGCATTGGACGTAATCGCCGTTCCGTCGTCGAGGACGCTGTAGAACGACATGCCGCTCTTTTTGCTTTTGCCCCCGAAGTAGTAGCTGTCGGAGTTATCCACGCCGGTCGTACGGTCCTCAAGGAAGGCTGCCGAGGTCGTGTACTTGTAATCATCGAGAGCCAGCTGAAGACGAACCGCCGGGGGCTTCGAATCTTGCGGGGCCTGTTTCTGAAAGAAGTCAGATGTATCGCCCTGTACGCTGGTGATGTCGTTGATGGTGAGGCTTGGACTGGTGGTCGTGGCCTTCACGAAGAAGGCCTGATGGGGAGCGATGTACCCGTTTTCAAGACCGCTGCCCGCGCCGACGGCGGCATCGTTATCACAGTTGTAGCTCGCGTACCCTCCATTCTGTGGATCCCACACCTGCACGTCCGGCTTTGTGTTGTCGTTGTTGTTGCCCTGCAGGTTCGATCCGCTCATCGCGCAGAAGTCGAGGGTCGTCATGTACGGGTTGCCGAGCAGGTTCCAGCCGTCGTTTTTGTCGATACCGTCTCCCTGACCGTTGGCCTGAAGAAGTGGTGTGAAGTCGAAGGTTGTGTTCGTGCGTGGCGACTCCACGTTGGAATCGATGGTTTTCGAGAAGCCGGACTGGCTCGTGCGGCCCACGTCGTCCTTATAGCCGTACACGGCGTATCCGTGGCCGCTCTGCATTGGGTCGCCAAGTCCGGTAACGCACCCCGAGTATCCACCTTCACAGTCAATCGCCTTCCAGCCGGCGTCTACTTCATTACCAGAGGGGTCGATGGGGCCGGGCTCCGATTCGTCGTACAGGCGGACGCTGGCGAACAAGGAATTATTTTCTTTGTCGTCCGCCCCCGTCACCCCGCGCGTCCGGAGGTCGTTGATGTTGGAGTTGGGGCCCTGCTGCAGAAATTCGTCGAAGGTGGTATTGGTGCCGTCAGGCGTTGCCATGTAGTACCAGTCCACCGATCCATTCAGGTAGCGCTGATAGGTCACCGGCCCCGCAATGCTCCCATCGCTGGTGCCGTCGCCGTCGGAGTCGACGTACTCGACGTAGGCGTCGTTGCCACCGTCCGATACCAGTTTGAGTGTGCCGCCGCCAGCGGTCACGTCGATGACGGGGCTCGTGGAGTTGACGTTGGGGTCGCCGAGCTGGAGCACGTTCTCGATGGTGAGCGTGCCTGCGGGCTCGACCGTGCCGGCAAGCATGCTGAGGCGCTCAGCGACGGTGACGTCATTGTTGAACGTCGCAGTACCCTCAAACTTATCCACTGTGATCTCGGCAATCGAGAGCGGATCCTGGGTGGTCACAGATGAAGGATTACTCCCCGACAGGGTGAGCACGCGGTCTCCGCTAAAGTCGATGGTGCCATCTGTGCGCACGTCTAAATTCCCATTGTTGAGCTCAATGGGCCGCACCGCTTCGAGCGACGCCTCCTTAATAATGAGATCGGAATCGACGACGACGGGACTCCCACTGTCCGCGAACTTCACGTCCGTCTCGGCGATGCCATCGCCATCGCCATCCTGGATCCGGAGGGCGTTATATGTTGCGCTGGCGCCCGCGTACTCCTGAACGGAGTTCTTGTCGCTAGAATTGCCCGTGTCGCGTGCACACGTGAGGTCTGAGGTCCCGCCGAGCGAACAATCCGTTTCCTTACCCTCCCCGTTGAATTTGATGGTTCCGGACCCGGAGGCTTCAATCGTTCCGTTGTTCTGAAAGTCGCTGGCGAGCTCGAGGGAGGTGCCGTTGTTCGAGACGTTGAGGGCATTTCCGCTGTTCACGAACACGGGTCCGTTGACGGTAAATGAGGACGTGCCGACTTCGACGGCCGTGTTGTTAATGATGTCGACTTTCGCAAAAATCGCCCCTGCGACTGTGGTATAGCTGGATCCGATGTTATCGGCGGCGAACTCGACTACGTCGGCGAACAGCGTTCCGTCGACCGAAAAACTTTCGCCTTCGTATCTAAGATCGGCGTCCTCTTGGCCACCGACAGCCGGATCTGTTCCGTACTGTCCACCAGAATTTACTGTCAGGGCCCCCGTCACCAGAATTTTGCCGTTGTCCGGACTTGGGTCGACCTTGGAGTTGGCCGTAACTGTAAGTTCGGAAAAGCCTCCGTTGCCTCCGGTCAAATTCGACCCACTAATCGTTTGCGTATCTCCACCCCCGTCAAACTTAGCCAGGGAAAATTTGTCCCTGGTGACTGTCCCGCTGTTCTGGAAGTTGCTGCCAAACTCAAGTGTGCCACCGGTGTAGTCAAGCGACCCCGACGCATCGTTGAAGAAATCGTCATCGACATCCAGGACGCCACCGTCTCCGACAGTGATTGATCCCTGATTCCTCGAATCCCCTAAGCCAGTCACTGAGAGAGACTGACCAGTCATGGTAACGGTCTCTTCGTTCTTAAACGTCCCCGAAGCAGTAATGTCCAAACGACCGCTTCCACTATTCACGAATTCAAGTAAAGCACCTCCGGCCCCATCACTCAATACTTCAAGATTTACGGGGGTGAACGAGCGTGTTTCTTCTGGGGTCAGGGAAGGCTGAAGAGTGCCATCATCTTTTACCGTTACGTCGCCGACATCCAGAGCAGTACTAGGACTGGTATCAATTTGGACGAAGTGGCCATTCTCAATGACAGCGTTCTCTCCACCTGTCGGGTAACCACTGGAGGCCGAACAGGATCCTGCGGCTCCGCCTGAATTATCGGCCCATGTACTCGCAGTTTCCCAATCACCGGTGTTGACTGAATAACAGGTCTGCCCCATAGCATCCAGCGGAGCCGTGAGGGCCCCCGCCAGAATCAAGACGAGAGCCCCAAGCGCGAGGGGCCGAAAAACACGGAGCGGCGAGGAGTAGCGATCAGTATTCATGGTGAATCGGTGTCAGGTTGCGGAAAGAGTCGGGGAACCCCAGTGGAGGATGGGCATCAAGAGGTGTGCCAGAAAGGCCCCAACCGCTGATACTGGTTCAGTTTCCAGGTTGGATTCATTAATGATAGTGGTGGAGGCGGGCAAATGAAACCTCGGCTTCGCCTCGGAAACGCCTCTGTATGCGTTCGGCGTAGTATAGACGAATAAATCTGCAAGCTGTTACAAATGCAAAATGCGGACGATTCGTGCGGGCAGTCCCATGCTGGAGAGTTCCGGGAGCGTAGGAGGCGATGTTGCCGCTGAGCATTCCCGCTTGCCCGGAATGACTGGACGCTCGGAGGCATGGAAGCACGAACGCTGTGCGCGAACGGTCTCCTGTGTCCATCACAGAGCAAGATACAATTGCCGTGGCGAAGGCGCCCGGAGGCTTGATTTTCTCTTAAAAGAGTTATATTCTGTGGGTAATCTCACTGTTTAAAAAACACTACAAGGCGGCTGCAAGTGGCTGCGCGGCCGACGTTTGCCCTCCAAGGCCGTCTACACTAAGCGGACGGGAGGCGAACGATTGAGGGAAATGCTTTCCCTTCAATGTTTTCCCCATACGAAGCCGGGGAGGCAGGAATCTCGGGGAACCGTAATAGCGACTCTTCGTCTTGATCGTTCACGTTCCTTTTCTTTATGCGGTACACATCTACGGGTACAGTTCGGCTTGATCTTGTGCGCCTTGCGGGGGTCGTCGTCGCGACGGCCGTGTTTGGGCTGGGGGGGGCCATCCCCCGGACGGCGTCGGCCCAGTACCTGGACGATGCAACCATCGAACGGAGCAGTCCAAAGACGGATGAGCGATTCGGGGGGGCGGTCGAGAAAGTCGGGGTGGACGGTGGGGATCCCATCCTGGTGGTTGGGGCCGTGGGTGCAGAGGGGGAGGCAACGGGACGAACGGGCGCCGGACAGGCGTATCTCGTGAACGCAACTACCGGTGCGGTGGAGCACACGCTGAACTCACGGAATGAAAGCACACAGGGAGATTTCGGGGCGGCCGTGGGAGTGGTCCCGGATGTGACGGGTGATGGGTTCCCGGACGTCGTGGTCGGGGCCCCGAATGAGGATCCCGACGCGAAAGCAACGGACAATGCCGGGGTTGCCTACCTGTACAATGGGAAAGATGGAAGCTACGTGGAAACACTACAAACGGCCCTCGAGAATATCGTAAGCGGTCGAGAATACGGCGCCGCCGTTACGGGGATTGGGGACATGGTGGGCGGCGACAATCCGGAAATTGTGGTGGGCGCTCCGAATCAAAATTCGGGGGACGGGTATGCTTATGTGTTTGACGGGGACAATCTCACGGGAGATCCGGTGAAAGTGCTCACTGGGGCCGAGGTGGCCGACGGCCGGTTTGGGGCGTCCCTCGCCCCCGTGGGCGATGTGGTGGCGGGCGATGGCACCCCCGACTTCGTGGTAGGTGCTCCCGGCGGCCCGGGGGAAGGGGGAGAGGTGGCCTTCGTTGATGGAAGCACCATTGAGGGCACCGTGAGCATGACGGTCGTCTCCTCTCCAAATGGCGGCGGGAATTTCGGGGTGGCCGTCGATTCATTTGGGACTGCCGGGGATCGAGATGTCATCGTGGGGGCTGTAGGAGAGGGGGGAGGGGAGACGTCGGACGGAGGACGGGCCTATATCTTGGACGGGGCCAACCCAGAAGGTTCCACCATCACGCTGAGTTCGCCGAACGCGGAAGGCAGTAGCGGGTCGCAACCAAGTGCCGGGGATTTCGGGGCCTCGGTGTCGGGAACGAAAGACGTGAATGGAGACGGCATCTCGGATGTGATTGTGGGGGCTCCCGGGGAAACCATCAACGGCGGCAATGACCGTGAAGGGCGCGCGTACGTGTTCGAGAGCAGTACGGGAAGCCTGATTGACGAACTCACGTCGCCCAACGTCACGGATCAGGGGGAATTTGGAATTTCGGTGGCCGGGCTGCCCCGACCCGTGATCGGCGCTCATCAGGAAAATCCATCTACTGTCGCAAATGGAGGACGGGTCTATACCTTCCGCATCCTTGAGGTCGCCTTCATGGATGGGCGGGACGGCGAGTCGTACAGCCCCCCGTCTCCATCGGCCGGCGCCGATGAAAACGCCGTAGGACGATTCAAGCTGTCGGCGGAGGTTACGGGGGCGACGCTCGAGACCGTCACCGTTGAGAACGACGGCGGCGTAGCGCCCACGGGCGTGACCGCCATCGAGCTGTGGGCCTCCACTAACAGTACCTTTGAGGGGTCGGGCACCGACACGGAGCTGCAGTCCAAATCCTACAGCAATAGCGTCACCTTCTCCGGCTTCGGGCAGTCCATTCCGGCGGGCGACATCTACCTGTTCGTGGTTGTGGACCTCGCGTCGGATGCCGGCGGTGATTTCGATACCGTGATCCGGAGTGACGCGGATCTCACGCTTAGTGGCGGCCTGCTCGCGGAGGTCAACGGCACGAGTCCCGGCACATTCAACGACGCCTACCTCTCAGCGGCTGGAGCCACGCTGAACGAACCGCCGACCATCGACGCCCTGCCCGACCGGACGGTCCGAGTGGGCCAGCAGCCCGATCCGTTGAGCATTTCGGTCGGGGACGAGGAGACCAGTAACGCCAATTTGACCCTGTCTGCGAACTCCGACAATGCGACGCTCGTGCCGGCATCGGGACGCACCCTCAGTGGTCCGGACGGAAGTGGAAGCGGAAGCTTGCAGGTCGATCCGGTCGACGGGGAGACCGGGACCGCGACCATAACCGTGACTGTTGAGGATGACGGTGGGAAAACCGCCTCGTCCAGTTTCACGCTGCAGGTGCTCTCCGATGTGGTCTCGGCAAACGTCAGCCGCACCTTCGACGGGGGAGGGGACAGCGACCACTACCGGCTCGTGGCCCTTCCGGGGCAGGCGGGGCTCTCGATCGAGAACTCGGTAAGCGGGGAGGCCGGGGTGAGGTGGCAGGCGTACCGCGACGACGGCTCCGACAGCAACTTTCTCCAGAAGTACGACGGGTCGGACACATTCACCTTCGAGGCCGGGAACGGCTTCTGGCTCACTAGCACCGAGCAGTGGACCGAAACGAGCGACTTCTCGGCCGTGGCCCTGCAGGACGGCGTCGCTGAGATTCCGCTTCGGGACGGCTGGAATGTGATTTCCAATCCGCTGGACAGCGGTGTCAGCTGGTCGGCCGTCAAGACCGAAAACAGCGGGACGTTGCAGCCACTCTGGGGGTTCGACGGGGCGTTCGACGACAAAGACACCTTTGTGTCGGCCGCTGAGGGCAAGGCGTACTACTTTCTCAACGATCAGAATCTGGCGACCCTCAAAATTCCATACCCGTCGCCCTCGAAGGCAGCGCCGGCGCAAAAGAGCGAGTCGGGCTCCTCGGCGGCGATGTTGTCGGTGACTGCTCGGAACGGGGACGGACCGGCCTCGACCGTCCGGGTCGGGCTCCGGGAGACCGAGACGGCAGAACGGACTGTGGCCGCGCCGCCGGGCCGGTTTGAGGAGACGAGCCTGCGAATTGCGTCGGAAACGAAGAAAACCGGCCGGGCACGCATGCTCATGGCCGCGTCCCGCACGCTGGAGGGAGAGGGGGAGACCTTCCCGCTGAGGCTCCAGAGCGAGTCGGGGGGAACGGTGATGATGACCACCGATGGGCTCGACACGGTGGACGGCTCGTCGGTGGCGCTCATTCATCCCTCGTCGAATACAACGTACGACCTGCGAGGGACCTCCTCGGTTCGGGTGGCTCCGGAGGGGGGCACCACCAGGCTGACCCTGGCGATTGGGACCGACGACTACATCAAACAGAAGGAGAAAGCAGCCCTGCCGGAAGAGGTTCGCCTGACGTCGTATCCGAACCCGGTCGGCGAGCAGGGGACCATCGAGTACGTACTTCCGGAGCAGCAAACGGTGACGCTTCGGCTCTACGACGTGATGGGCCGGGCGGTCGCCACGCCTGCGCGCGGGAAGAAAGAGGCCGGGCGGCACACGGCGACCCTTGAGGCGGACCGTCTCGCCAGCGGGGTGTACTTCGCGCGTCTTCAGGTCGAGGGGCGGACGGTGACCCGCAAGGTCACGGTCGTCCGCTAACCAAGCGGTGTAATCGCCTTTACTGACCCGTGCACGGGTAGGTAAAAAACATTCTCCGCGTGAGGAGATCAGCCGGACCTGTCCGGCACCGGACTCGTCCGGCAAGATGCTGGAAATCTCAGATTTCCTGGACCGTGTTGTACTATCAGCAGGGTTCGTGTTTAGTAACCCATTCACGTATCAGTAGGCCGTGAATCCTGGACTTTCGTTCCCGATTCTCATCTGCATTTTTCGACCGTACAGATAGACTCATGCATTTCACGATTCAACGCAGGTGTGCGCAGAGCAGGAGACTGCAGGCCGCATGGACGCTGTTCACGGGAGCCGTCCTGATTGGACTCATGCTGCTCGGCGCTGGGTGCAGCTTGTTCGGATCCAACGGAGGGGGAGACACAACGGCTCCAACTGCTCCCAACAATCTGGAGGGCACCTCGGGCAACTCCCAGATTGAGCTCGATTGGAGCGAGGCCGACGGGGCGGAGACGTACAACGTGTACCGTAGCATTGAATCAACGGGGGGCGCAGAGGGATCTCCCCTCAAAAGTGGTATTGGCGGGGCGAGTTACACCGACGAGAGCGCTGAAAACAGAACGACGTACTATTACCGCATAACCTCAGTGAGTCCAGAAGGCGAGGAGAGTGGTGCGTCGAATGAGATCGAGCAGACCCCGTTTTCCAGTCCGCCAGAAAACCGACCGTAGCCTATCAGATTAGTTAGGTCCGACCAGCTTCCCTAAGATTGACGAGACGTCTCCCCACCATTTAGCGCCTTCCCCGCACGGAAGACCTCCGAGACGGCTCAGCCTCGACATTGGGGGCTCTGGATGAACATTGGGGAGGTGCCGTGTCCTAACAGATGAGGCGCAAAAGTCCACGAGTTCCCGGTCGGTGTTACGCCAGACCCGTCTGTCGGGACCGCGACCGCACGAAGACGAGCACCGGCACCGCGAGGCCGTAGGCGTCCACGCCGTACGACCGCACGAAGGCAGCCAGTTCGATCCCGCCCGGCAGGCCGGTGAGGCCGGCGATCCCAACCCCCGCCGCGAGGGCCCCGAGCGCGAGGTGTCCGGTCAGGAAGAGCCCGAGGCGGGGCCGCGCCGGGGCAAGGAGGACGAGGAAGAGCCCGGGCAGCAGAAATTTCACGCCGGCGGGGGCCACGTATTTCAGAACGCGCGCCTCATCGGCCCGGATCCGAATATGGTGGGTTGGCGGGGACGTCGTGACGGTCAGTTCGGGAGAGGCGGCCCGGTCGAAGAGCGCCGCCGTGCCCCGCGTCCACTCGGTTCGGAGAGGGGTCCACGCGTACAGGTAGGCCCCCAGCAATAGACCGGCGAGGACGGCGCGGTGGAGCCAAGCGGTCATGGTGAGGGGCGAAGGGCGAGGGGCGAAGGGCGAGGGGCGAAGGGCGAGGGGCGAAGGGCGAGGGGCGAAGGGCGAGAGGCGGAGAGGCGAAAAGGTGAGAGGCGAAAAGGTGAGAGGCGAAAAGGTGAGAGGCGAAGGGCGAGGGGCGAAGATTGAGAATTGGCGCGTGGTGCGGGTCAGCCGGGGAATGCGGCGATGGTGAGCGGGACGATTCGTGTTCCCAGCACGACAGCGTCAGGAGGAAGAGACGGCGGGGGCCGGGTCGACGTCCGCCGCAGGCGGATCCGCGTCCTCGGACGCTGCGGCGGGCGTGTCGCCGTAGTTGGCCCAGGCCACCCAGAGACCGAAGACGACGACGTAGAAGATGGTGGTGAGGCCGAAGCCGTGCAGCGGCTCGAACGCGGCGGGCCAGTACTTCTGCGCCAGCAGCATGACGACGACGCGGCCCACGTTGGTTGCGTAGACGGCCAGGACGCCCGTAGGAATGAACCAGAGCCGCCGCCACGGACTCCCGGGGTAGGCCAGGACAAAGCCCACGAAGAGGCCGAGCGTGGAGAGGCCGTTGCAGCCGTTGGCGATGCGGACGCCGCGCACGCCGGGCAGGACGATCCCGCGCCCGTCCACGATGGCGTTGACTCCGAAGAGCTCAAGCAGACCGCCGCTCATCCAGGCCACGTTCAGGGACAGCCACCGGTCGACCGTGCCGTCCGGGAGCAGCCAGAGGTCGTACAGGACGTACCAGATCCCGTAGAAGGCGAGGACCTTCCCGACGAAGGCCGCGATGCGCCGGGTGGAACCGGTCGGGGCCGAGGCGGACGACATCGTTTGCAGGGTCCTGGTGGGAGATCACAATTCGATGTACCGTACCCGCCTTGCTTGTCGTCCGTTCCGGGGAGGCAGTTGCGGGAGGGAGCGTCGGCCGTGGACGGCCGGCTCTTCCGGCTTGCGATTCTCGGGGTGCCGGGATGGTGTGTGGGTTTGTGAGTTTGGGCGTGGGAGGGGTTGGGCGTGGAAGCGTGGATGCTTGGAGGCGTGGGGGCATGGAAGCGTGGGAGCATGGAAGCGGCGGCGTTTCTGCTTCCGGGCATCCACGCCTCCACGCATTACTGGTACGTGAATAGGTTCTCGAAGACGATGCCGACTGGTAGCGAACCGCGGTCTCCGACAGAATGAGAGAAAACGTTCACCTACCTGTGCACGGATCAGTAAGAAGCATGTGCTTCGGTCGAGGCAACGGCGCCTCTTTCCACAGAAACAGAGTCGTCGTACGGACGCCCAGCCGGGTTCTGCGGAACGGATGTGGCGATCACGCATAGAGCCGGACGTTCACTTTGTGCTCCCATAGTGCTGGCGTATCGATCCGTGAATCCATCTCCGATGTCCGCTGTTGCTCGCGGCTGCACTCGGTTCTCGTTTCTTCGGACGATGTGTTCACGGACGTTGTACCAAGTCGGGGGGACGCCGGCGGTCTGGGAGGCGGCGCTTGTGCTTGTGCTGCTGGCGGCGAGCAGTGGGGCGGCCTACGGTCAGGCGTTCGGGCGGGTGGAGGAGACGAAGTCGAACGTGGCGTACTTCTACCACGCGAAGCCGGGCGAGGCCACCGTGCAGATCTCGGTCTGGGGAACTGTTCCGCGTCCCGGGATTTACGAAGTTCCCGACACCACGGATCTCGACAAGCTGCTCACGATGGCGGGCGGGGCGCCGCTGAAGCCGTTGCAGGAGGACCGGGACGCGCCGGAAATCACGGTGCGCGTCTACCGGCCGCAGACGGGGAACGAGGCGAAATCGAAGATTTTTGAGGCGAAACTGGAGCGCATGTTGCAGGGAGACGCCCCCTATCCGTCGCTTCGAGACAACGACATTGTCGTCGTGGAGACGGTGAAGCCGGACGAGCCCTTTGGGTGGCAGGATGCGCTGTCCGTGGCATCGTCACTGGGGTCGCTGACGTTGCTTGCTATTCGCATCTTCAGTTTCCGACGGTAGACAGGCTGGAGCGATCGCGCACGTACTTTTTCACCGCCCAGGTTTGAGGAATGGCTTCTACAAACGGATATCCGTCCGGAGAGGAGGGGCCTGGCTCGCGATCGCTCGCGGTGGAAGACCTGCTGTACGACAACTCGGACCGACGGTCCTCGCAGCTCCACGACCTGATTCAAATGCTCTGGGACAGGAAGTGGATCATCCTGGGGATTGTTGCGGTCGCAGTTCTGTCCGCAGCGGTGTACACCTACACGATTCCCGCCACCTACCGGACGTCGAGCCTGTTGCTGGTGGATCGGGAGGGACAGACCTCGGTGCTCTCGGGGCTGGGGCGGGGGCGCAGGTCGCCGTTCGGGCAGCGGGACCAGACCCTTCAGAACGAACTGCTCATCCTCCGGCAGTCGCGAACCATCGCCCGGCGGGTGGCGAAACGGCTTCAGGACCTGGGCACGCATCCGGAGACGGGAGAGCCGCTTCAGATCTTGCGGGGTCCCGAGGGGAAGCGACGCTCGACGGCGGAGGTGGCCAATCAGGTCAAGGGGATGATTAGCGCGCAGCCCAGCGGGGAGAAGACCGACGCGCTGTATATCTCGGCGAAGAGCCATCATCCCTACGAGGTGAGCCTGATCGTCAACCTCTACGCCGAGGAGTATATCCAGCGCACGAAAGAGAAAAGCCGCGAGGACCTGAAGGCGTCCCGTGAGTTTCTGGAGGAGCAGGCCGACACGCTCCGGCAGGAGGTGCAGGCGGCCGAGCAGAAGATTGAGAATTACATGCAGGAGGAAAAGGCAATCTCGCTCGATCAAGAGACTGGGCGGGTCGTACAGCAAATCTCGGAGTTGGAGTCCAAGCGTGCCCGGCTGCGCATCGAGCTCGACATGAAGCAGGCGACCTTGGAGACCCGGAAGGAAGAGCTTCGACAGATTGAGCCGAAGCTGGCCGAGCGGCTGTCGTCGGACCTCGGCGAGAAGCTGTCAACCTTCCAGACTGAGAAGGCCGAGCTGGAGGTCAAGATTGATCGGGTAGAGCGCCGGAATCCGGATCTTGACCCGACGAGTCGGCTGGGGCAGGAGCTTCAACGGATGAAGGCGCGGGCGGCAACGCTGGACCGCAAGACGGACTCGCTGGCGAGCCGGTACGTGCGGGAGTCGCTGTCGGCCGGCGGCGTGGCGGCAGGCGGCGGGGGGGAAGGGGGCGGCAGCGGGGTGTCGTACGTGGCGCAGCAGCGGCGCGAGATTGCGCAGCAGCGCATCGAGGTCAACGGCCTGAAGGCGCGGATCGCCGCGATTACGAACCGGCTGGCGGAAACCCGGAAGAAGCTCCAGACGATTCCGCGTCGCTCCATGCAGCTGGCCCAGTTGCAGCGCGAGCGCCGCTCGGCCGAACAGATCTACAGCTTTGTGCAGGAGAAGCTTCAGGAGGCCCGCCTTTCGGAGCAGTCCGAGATGGGGTACGCAGAGGTCATCCGCCCGGCAGGACGCGGCTACCCGGTCGGGCCCGACACGCGCAAGAACCTTATGTTGGCCCTCATGTTGGGACTCGTGCTGGGTGGAGGGCTCGTCGTTCTGCGCGAGCAGCTCGATACGCGGGTGTGCCAGCCCGCCGATCTTCGTGACCACGGGCATAGCGTGCTGGGCGTGGTGCCGTCGATGACACCGATGATTGAGGAGGAGTTGGACGGGCAGGACACGGTCACCGTCGACGGACGGACGCTACAGACCACGCTTGCCATGATTGTGAGCCCGATGTCGGCCGCCGCCGAGGCCTACCGGCGGATTCGCACCAACCTGCAGTTTGCGCGGCCCGATGACGAGATGCAGGTGCTCGTCGTAAGTAGTGCCGAAAAGGGCGCCGGTAAGACGACGACGTGTGCCAACCTGGGGCTTGCGCTGGCGAGCGCAGGGGAGCGTGCCGTCGTCGTTGACGCGGACCTGCGCCGGCCCTGGCTGCACCAGCAGTTTGGTTTGGAGCGCGAGCCGGGACTCTCGTCGGCGCTCTACAGTGAGGTTCCTGCGCTGGAGGCCTTCGAGACGGGAATCGATAATCTGTCGATCATTCCGGCAGGGACGGAGGTTCCGAATCCGGCCGAGACGCTGGGGTCGGGACGTATGAAGAAGCTCATCGAGACGCTTGACGAGCAATTCGACTACGTGCTGGTCGATACACCACCGGCGCTCCTCTTCAGCGACATGCTGGGGTTGGCGCCGCACTGCGACGGCTCGATCCTCGTGGCCCGGGCGGGCGAGACCGACGGGCACGCCTTCGATCACACAGTGGATCGGCTGCACGACGTGGACGCCGACCTCCTCGGCTGTGTGCTCAACGAGTTCGACGCCGACTCCATTCTCTACAGCGACGGCTCCAACTACGGCTACGGCTACGCCTACCGGCAGCTGCAGGACTACTACGAGGGGGAGGAGGTGAGGGTCGCGTCCCGGTCGGGATGGGCGTCCTGGTGGCGATGAGCGGCGGTGGGGACGGGTAGAGGGCGAATACGGGATCGAAAAGGGAGGCATTTCATTTGGGAACCGATACAGTCCTGATTTTTCCGCATGATGGGACTGACGTGGCGGAGCTGTATCTTCGCACGACGGCAGTCTGGGGCCGAGTAACACGAGGTTATACTTCACGTGCGGACGACGGACCGCGGTACCGGTGGGCAATATCTTCCAGAGGGCGCGTTCAAAATACAATGGCGTACAAGTTTGAACAACTGGAGGCCTGGCAGCGGCAGGGTGATTGTATGTTGCGGGGCGTTTGAGGAGGCAGGCCAGATCCATGACAGTGCCAATCGGCGTCCGAAGCATGAACACGATAACGTAGCGGACCGGATGACCCGAGCGGGGCATCGCATCGCCCTGCACATTGCAGCCCAAGGCTACTTCTTCGCTGGCCATCTGGGAGAGTCTCGCTCAGGGTGCATCCCAAGGCTACTGCAGTGTCAACACTCATTCCGTACCCTCGAAGTCTTCAGTTCCGCTTCACAGCAGTGCCCGTTTTTAGGCGACGTATTGCGTGATGCGTATTGCGTGATCACGCGCGCAGTCCTTGTTCGGGCAGGAAGCTTCACGATGACGGTTGACGCCATACTACGTTGGAGCACGATACCAACGTGTAGGATCCTCCCGTCGAGCATGATGACGGAGTTCTGTTTTCGCCTTCATCTTCTGACGCTGCGACACGGTATCCGCCGTCTGCGGTCGGCCGGCGGCCGATATCATTCCCGTTTCCCCCCTACGGTCCTCCCCGAATAAACCGCTGCCTTCGATAGATGAGCGATGCCCAAACCCGTCGAGTCTGGCGGGTCTTTTACACGCGGGCCCGGGCCGAGAAGACGTGCGAGGAGCGCCTGCGGGACCGTCGGATCGACGTGCTCGTGCCGAAGAAGCGGGAGACGCGGCAGTGGTCGGATCGCACAAAGGAGGTCGAGGAACCCCTTTTCCGCAACTACCTGTTTGCGCGGGTTGACGAAAAAGACCGCCTGCGCACGCTTAAGACCAACGGCATCGTGCGCTGCGTGCATTTCCACGGGGAGCCGGCACGGCTGCGCCCGGAGACGGTCAAGCAGCTGAAAAAGACGCAGACAGCCCCGGACCGGCTGTCGGTCGTCGATTTGCGCCGTGAGCCCGGCAATCTAGATTGCCGGCGAGGACGTGGTCCTGGGCCGCGGCCCCAGGTGGGCGAGACAGTGACGATTACGGACGGCCCCGACAGCCTGCGCGGCCTCACCGGCGAGGTGCGGGAGCACCGGGGACAGACGGCCGTGCTGGTGCGGGTCGAGGCGATCCGGCAGGCCGTGAAGGTGGAGGTGTCGGGAGACTGGGTGAAAGCGGCGGACGACCGACCGCCGACCGCCGTCGGCCGCCAGTATGAAAATCAGGGCGTCAGTTAGGAACAGCACTCGACGCGAACCGCGGCTCCAACCGTGCGCATCCTCGCCCTCCATACGGATAGTTTCGGCGGGTATGGCGGGATCGCCGCGGCGAACCGGCATCTCCTGCGGGCCGTCTGCGCGATGGATGTGGTGGAGGAAGTCGTGGCGCTGCCCCGCCTTCAGGCCGAATCGGTCAGCAGTGCCCTGCCAAGTGGCCTGACGTTTCGGGCCGACGCTGCTGAAGGAAAGGGCACATACCTGATGACCCTGTTGCGACACCTGGCAACGGGCCGTGCGTTCGACCTCGTCTGGTGTGGGCACCTTCACCTTGTGCCATTGGCCGTGATGGCCAAACGGCTAACCGGCGCGCCGGTGCTTCTGCACGTGCATGGTATTGAGGCGTGGAAGCCAACCGGGCGCTGGCTTACGGATCGACTCGTCGCGCGGGTCGACGCCGTCGCCAGCGTGAGCGACACGACGAAGGAGCGGCTGGTTGAGTGGGGTGGGCTCGAGCCTGACCGCGTCACGGTGGTGCCCAATACGATCGACTTCGACGGCCTTACGCCGGGTCCCAAACCGCCATCTCTGCTGAACCGATACGACCTTCACGACCACCACGTGCTCATGACCCTGGGGCGCCTAGTCGGGAAGCAACGACGGAAGGGATTCGACCGCGTGTTGGAGGCATTGCCCGACGTGGTTGCCGAGCGGCCCAACGTGGCGTACCTGATCGTTGGGAAGGGCCCGGACCGCCCGCGGCTCGAAACGAAGGCGGAACGGCTCGACGTGCGCGACCGCGTCACGTTCACCGGGTACGTGCCTGACGACGAAAAAGCCGATCACTTTCGACTCGCGGATCGATTCGTGATGCCGAGTGAAGGCGAAGGGTTCGGCCTCGTGCTTCTGGAGGCGCTGGCCTGCGGGACGCCCGTCATTGCCAGCACACGCGACGGCGGAAAGGAGGCCGTAGCGGACGGAGAGTTTGGAACGCTTGTTGATCCCGCAGATCCCGACGAACTGATCGACGCGATTTTGGCGGAGCCAGTGCCCCCCAATCCCACGGCGGTCCGGGATCGGTTTGGATCCTCGGCGTATCGGGAACGGGTTGAGCAACTGATTCACGACGTCACTGCGGACCACGGACGGCAGTTGGCGGTTGGGGATTGAGTTCGTATCATCGAAGATCCTCAAGCATACCAATGAATCCCAACTCACTGGTCTTGGGGAGTCATTTAGGCATGCGGCATCTCTCACGGATTACGTTCCACGCCTCACGCACATGAGCACCTTTGGCGACCTCCTAAAATACCTTAAAATCTACCGCCGCTACCTCGGCCGGCGCATGTACTTGATCTTTGCCCTGTCGATCGGAACGGCGGCGGCCTCTGCGTTCGGCATCACGCTCCTGCTCCCATTGCTAAAAGCCTCACAGGTTGGGAGCGGATCCCCCGAGGACATGGGCACCGCCGAACAGTACCTCTACGACCTGCTGGCCTGGATGGGCATCGCCGATTCCATGGTGGGCATTCTGGCCTTTATTGCAATTGTCTTTGTCAGCAAAGGACTACTTCAGTTCGCCAAAGGGGGATACTCAGGGTATCTGCAGGCACAACTGCTCCGCGAACTGAAGATCCAGTTGTTCGATGCCTACAGCGGGATGGATTATCGCTATTACATCCGGCAGAATGCAGGGCATTTTATCAACGTCATCAATCAGCAGGTCAATCGGTTCTTTTCATCGTTCTCGAGCTTCATCGGGTTCTTTACCCAGGTTATTACGACGACTGCCTATTTTGCGACTGCGTTCGCGATTACGTGGAAGTTTGCGAGTATGGCCCTCGCCGTCGGGGCGGTGTTGCTCTTCCTCTTCAAGTATCTGAATGCGTACGTGCGGCGCCTCTCCCGACGCCGCTCGGAGGAGATGAGCCACCTCAATAAGTTTCTGGTGCAGTCGCTCCAGTCGTTCAAGTACATTACATCGACCAATCAGACGGCCCATCTGCGAAGTGGGGTTGTCGATAGCGTCAAGCGGCTGACGAGCTACATCTTTCGGCAACGGGCGGCGGGAGCCTTTACAAAATCCCTCAAGGAGCCAGCATCCGTGCTTCTTATTGTGGGGCTCATTGCACTCCAGGTGGCTGTCTTCAACGACCCGGTGGCGCCGATTTTCGTGGCGCTGCTGCTATTTCATCGGGGCATGCAGGCAGTGATTTCGATCCAGGGGGGATGGCAGAGCACCATGAACAAAATCGGCTCCGTCGAGATGGTGGATGGAGAGATGGAGACGGTCCTCGACCACCAAGAGAACCGGCAGGGACGGGCGCTCGGACCTCTATCGGAGGGAATGGAGTTTGACGGGGTGTACTTTGCCTATAACGAGGAAGACGGAAATGTCCTGCACGACGTAAACATCACAGTTCCGGCGACCGCGACCGTGGCGCTCGTGGGGGAGTCCGGGGCCGGAAAGTCGACCCTGGTGGACATGATGTCCTTGTTACTGTCGCCGCGCCGGGGCGAAATTCGAATCGATGGCGTGCCGCACAACGACGTGGACCTCGCCTCTTGGCGAGACCAGATTGGATACGTGTCGCAGGAAACGGTCGTGTTCGACGACACGGTGGCCAACAACATCAGCCTCTGGCGGGGCGACATAGAAGACGACCCGGCGCTACGAGAGCGTGCGATCCGCGCCGCCGAGCGGGCACACGCCGACCACTTCATCCGCGGCCTGCCGAACGGATATCAAACCGTGGTGGGTGACCGCGGCGTGCGCCTATCCGGGGGACAGCGCCAGCGCCTCTTCGTGGCACGGGAGCTTTTCAAAGAGCCCAATTTGCTGCTGCTGGACGAGGCGACGAGCGACCTCGACACCGCCTCCGAGCAGCATATTCAGGATAGCATAGACGCCTTAAAGGGGGAGACCACGGTTGTAATTATCGCGCACCGACTCTCGACAGTGAAGAACGCCGACCGGGTATACGTGCTCGACGAGGGACGAGTGATCGAGTCCGGTTCCTATGAAGAGCTTCGGATGCGCGAAAACGGGGAATTTCGAGAGATGGTGGACATGCAAAGCCTATAAGGAGATAAAAAATCTTAAGGTATAATAGTCCCTATAAACAAGTATTAGATGAAAGACACATTCCTCGGGGCTGTAGCTGATGTTCTCCGTCAACTTCCCGATCCCTTTTGCCGGCTTCCCGATGAGTGGAGACAGGCTCGCCTACGCCACGAAATTGAACAGCGTATCAGTGGTGCCGACTCCGGCTGGAAGCCCCAAACGAAAGTGTTCGGGATCGGCCTGAGTAAAACCGGTACGACGTCCCTGGCTCATGCCCTCGATCATCTGGGCTATAATGCTCTGCATTGGAGAAGAGAGGGAAAGACCCTTGGATGGCCCGAATTCCTTTATGCTGATGCAGCGACGGATGCTCCGTGCTCCTCACAATTCGAGGCTCTGTACCACACGTTTGAGAAGTCGAAGTTTATCTACACGGTACGAGACATCGACGGCTGGGTGCAGTCTATTCGAAGGCATTATGGAGGGATGGAAAAGCCAGTTGAATTGCGGCGTCGAGCGAAACGGAAGGAATACGACGATCAATGGGAAATGTACAATCGCATCCGCAAGGTGCAGATCCGTGAATGCCTTTATGCCCAGCATGAGACCTGGGCAGCGGCCTACCGCGCGTTCGACAGTCGGGTTCGGTCGTTTTTCGAGGACAAGCCTGAAGAACGGTTTCTGGAGATGAACATCATAGATGGAGACAGGTGGGACACATTGTGTTCTTTTCTCGGACACGAGGTTCCCAGCCGGCCGTTTCCGCATCGCAACCGCTGAAACAAAAAACCAGGAGAGGTAGAGGCGCACCGGGAATGAACCAAAATCTACGAGAAACAGATTTGACTGTGGCTCAGCGGTATGATGGCCTGTCGTTTCCCTGACGCGCATGGAGCCGTTTTTCTTTACCACGGAATCGGATGATGTGGCTGAAGCTGTCGCCCCATTTGAGACGGGTCTGAGACGGATCTCGGGATGGACATTCCATTTGGAACGGTCGAAGTACGAATTGACAACTCGATTGGAGCCAACTCGTCGGTTTCGTCCCATTTGCCACAGGGGCTAGGACGGTGTTCAAAAAGTGTTATTTGCGCCCGGAAATAGGAACCGAAATCGTCGTTTGTAGCGGCTCAAGCAGGGGTTAATAACAGCATACCCCCAAAATCACCCCCTTCTTGACCAGCCTCCTAGGGTCGTTTAAAGAAATCGCCTCGCCGGTGGCTTCTTTGAAGAGGAAGGATGGCGAGTCCGGTACTACGAGGAACTCGGAGTGGCGAAATGCAGGACTTATATCTCGGCAGACGATCAACAGCGGACTTTGCGTATAATTTGGATTTCTTTTCTTTAAAGCACGTAGCACATGCCCAACGTCCTCGTCACCGGTGCCGGGGGATTTATCGGATCGCACCTCGCGGAAGCCCTCGTCGAGCGGGGGAACGACGTGCGGGCGTTTGTCCGCTACAACGCCTTCAACCGGTGGGGTTGGCTCGACACGATTGAGGATGACGTGCTAAACGAAATCGATACCTTTTCCGGGGACGTGCGGGACCCGAACGGTGTGCGGGAGGCGATGCGGGGGGGCGACGTGGTGTATCACCTCGCGGCGCTGATCCCGATTCCGTACTCACTTCCACGGGCCTCGTGGTAGGGTCAGAGAGGAAACCGTAGTAATCCAACTCAACCATCTGTCTTTCTAATGGTCGATCTAGATGGAAAGGACATTTTAATTACCGGTGGCACCGGGTCGTTCGGCAAGAAGTGCACGGAAATCGTCCTGGACAGGTATGAGCCCAACCGGCTCATCATCCTGAGTCGGGATGAGCTCAAGCAGGCGAAAATGAAGAGCCGCTTTTCGCCGCAGGAGCACCCATGTATGCGCTACTTCATCGGCGATGTGCGGGAGAAAGACCGGCTTTGCCGAGCGTTCACGGACGTGGATATTGTGATTCACGCGGCGGCCTTGAAACGCGTGCCGGCGGCGGAGTATAATCCGATCGAGCCGATCAAGACGAACGTGATGGGGGGAAGCAACGTGATCGAGGCGGCGATTGACCGGGACGTAGACCGGGTGATTGCGCTGAGCACGGACAAGGGGGCCAATCCGGTCAACCTCTATGGCGCGACGAAGCTCTGTGCGGATAAGCTCTTCGTGGCGGGCAACAACTACTCAGGACAGGGAGGTACCCGTTTCAGTGTCGTGCGGTACGGAAATGTCGTAGGGAGCCGGGGGAGCGTGATTCCGTTCTTCTTGGAGAAGCGGGAAACCGGAACGCTCCCGATTACCGACCCGCGAATGACCCGCTTCTGGATTACGCTGGAGCAGGCCGTCGACTTTGTGCTGAACAATTTGGTCCGGATGGAGGGGGGCGAAGTCTTTGTGCCGAAGATTCCGAGTATGGAGATCACGGACCTGGCGGAGGCGATTGCACCGGACTGCGACCACGAGATTGTGGGCATCCGGCCCGGAGAGAAGCTCCATGAGGTCATGATTCCTCGGAACGTGTCGCGGCGCACGCTGGAGTTTGAGGACTATTACTCCGTTCTGCCTGCATTTCGGGACTGGGATCGTGACGGGTATCAGAAGGAGAACGGGGGCACGTGGTGCGAGGACCAGTTTAGATATGGGAGCGACACGAATGAGCATTGGCTGACGGCCGAGGAAATCCGGGACATGATCGGTCTTGACGATGAAGAGTATTCCCGGCCCGACGGAGAGACAAGAGCGACGGCCGCCGAATAGGCCTGATAGGTACGCCTACTCATTGATTACACTGGGGCAGCATACCATGGAGCATGTAGTTGAAACCGAAGAACTTGCGATCGATGGGGGCACGCCGGTCCGCGATGAGACCCTTGCCTACGGAGGGCAAACCATCGAGGAGGAGGATGTGGAGGCCGTCGCGGAGACGCTGCGTTCCGACTGGCTTACGACGGGTCCGACGGTCGAGGCCTTCGAAGAAGAATTTGCCGACTTCGTGGGCACCGAGGAGGCGGTGGCTGTGAGCAACGGCACGGCGGCCCTGCACGCGGCGATGCACGCAATCGGCATTGGCCCCGGCGATGAGGTGATCGTGCCGACCCTTACCTTTGCGGCGACCGCCAACAGCGTCGTATTCGAGGGCGGGACGCCCGTGTTTGCCGACGTGGATCCGGAGACGCTCCTCCTCGATCCGCAGAGCGTAAAGGAGCGTATTACGGAGGACACGAAGGCCGTGGTCGGGGTCGACTACGTGGGGCAGCCGTGCCGGTACGATGCGCTTCGCGAAATTTCCGACGCCCACGATCTGGTGCTCCTCGACGACGCGTGTCACGCAACGGGGGGCACGTACAAAGGCAAACCGGTTGGCTCTCTGGCGGACCTGAATACATTTAGCTTCCATCCGGTTAAAAACATGACGACCGGAGAAGGAGGAATCGTGACGACAAACAACAGCGAGTGGGCCGATCAGATGCGGCGGTTTCGAAACCACGGCATCACCAGCACGCACCACGAGCGGGCCGAAAAAGGATCCTGGTACTACGAGGTGGCCAACCCCGGCCGGAACTACCGGCTGACAGACTTTCAGTGCGCCTTAGGAATCAGCCAGCTCCAGAAACTGCCGGGATGGGTGGAGCGTCGGCGAGAGACTGCCCACGCGTACGACGAGGCATTTGCGCCAATAGAGGCCGTTGAGCCGGTTACACAGCGCGATGATTCAATTTGTGCCTACCACCTCTACGTCATCCAGTTGGAGTTGAACCAGCTGCGGGGGGATCGCGAACAGATCTTCAATGCGCTTCAGGCTGAGGGCATTGGGGTGAACGTTCATTACATCCCGGTCCACTACCATCCGTATTATCGGGATTATTTTGGGACGGAAGAGGGCCTCTGCCCAACGGCCGAGGCAGCATACGAACGGATTATAACACTTCCAGTTTTTCCCCGCATGACGGATGAGGACATTGAAGATGTATCTGAGGCTGTCCGAAAGGTTGTAAACGTGTATGAGCATTGAGCGAATAGGGGCAAAAAAATATAAAAGAAATAAGGGTTTCCAAAAGGCATACCATTACTACTAGAAAATAAGCACTGGTAAAAATGGACTTAAGAAATGTTGAAGTAATAGCTGAGTTGGCAAACGCTCACGGAGGTGACCGATCTCGGGCCATCGACATGGTCGAGAGCATATCAGATTCGGCTGACGTGGCAAAAGTACAAGTCTTTACGGCCTCCGACCTGGCAGTCGAGTCACACGAAAACTACGACCTGTATCAAGATCTTTCGCTTTCTGCGAGCGATATAGAAAAAATGGTTGAGTCGGCACATGAGGCTGGAATACAACTTTTTGCGGATATTCTAGGCCATGAGGGGCTTGAGCGTGCTATAGGAATAGAAATCGACGGTTTCAAAATACACAGTTCTGACCTGTCAAATTATCGACTAATAAAGAAGATTGCCGAAGAAAATAAGCCTACACTGATCTCGGTGGGGGGGGCGACAAGTCTGGAAATAAAAGAGGCTGTATCTTCGTTCAAAAATGTCTCGACTGCAGATATTGCACTTGTATATGGATTTCAAAACTATCCTACGAAGTTGAAGAAATCTCATTTAAACAGACTAAGGCACCTCGTCGCCCAATTTGATGATATATGTATGGTTGGTTACGCAAGCCACGTCGAGGGGAGTATGGCTGAGGCCAAGCATCTTCCAGCATGGGCAGTTGCAGCGGGGGCTGACTTCGTAGAGGTACACACGACGTTGGATAGGTCGGCGGAAGGGCCCGACTACTACTCCTCGCTGGAACCGGACGCGTTTGAAATGATGTCCGCGAACATCGAAAAAGTTCGGGAAGTGATGGGTGAAGATGCTCACGAAATGTCGAAGGGTGAAATCGAGTATCGACACGCTCATAAAAAATGCGCGGTAGCTACTCGAGAGCTTTGCGTCGGAGATACTGTTACTAAAGATGATGTAGACCTCAAGCGGCCTGTAAGCTGGGACGAGTCGGTAGTAACTAATATCGATAAAATTGCAAAAAAAAGTGTTACTCGCAATGTGAAAGAAGATACTCCTGTACGGTTGAGTGACGTACAGAATAAAGTTTCTGCGGTGCTTGCATGCCGAGCAGAATCAACACGTCTGTATGGAAAGCCACTGCAACTAGTCGGAAAAAAATCGATCCTTGCACACCAAATCTCACAGCTAAAAACTGTAACTGCACTTGACGAAATCGTACTTGCAATTAGTGATACTCCCGCGAAGCAAGCATTCGTAAGTTTTGCAGAAGACTACGATCTAAAGTACTTCGTTGGTGGCAAAAAAGATGTACTCGGAAGAGTAGTAAAAGCAGCTCGTCAAGTAGAGTCCGAATTTGTTGTTAGAACAACGACTGAAAATCCTTTTATTTACCAAGAGTCAGTAGGAGAGCAGATAAGTATTGCGATCGAAAAGAATTCAGACCTTGTTGTGTCAAGAAAACTTCCACTCGGGTCGTTTACCGAAGTGGTATCAGTTAATGCACTACAGCGATCCCACGAAAATGGTGAAGATAGACATAGAAGTGAGCTCGTTACGTCTTTCATCACTGAGCATCCTGAGTCTTTCGAAATTATTGGAGTCAACCCACCGAACTCGCTGAGGCGCCCGGACGTTCGTCTGACGGTGGACAACCCATGTGACTTAATATTGGTAAGAAAAATATGGAATAACCTGCCCAAAAAGAGAGACAAGTACGATCTGAAAAGCATAATAGATGTGTACGACAAAAAGGGGCTAAAAAGTATAAACATTACTGAGCCTGATGGAAATAGCAAAAGTGTGATCAGTACTTCTTGGCACGTGTATGGGGAAATAGATAGAAATATGGAGGTCTTCGATACGGCTATAAATAAATAAAAATTTGTTGTGCACAGTCCGCTTTTCATTCGAGCCGACGCGTCGCGGGAGATTGGCACCGGGCACGTCATGCGGTGCCTCGCGCTGGCCCAGGCCTGGCAGGAAAAGGGAGGGCAGGTGCATGTGCGGGGCCGCATGCCGGGCGAGCTGCGCGCGCGATTGGTCGGGGAGGGGGTTGAGTTCATCGAGGTGGAGGAAGAGGGTGGAACTTCGGCAGACGCACAGGCCACTGCTGCGTGTGCCCAGGAGATTGGGGCTTCTTGGATCGTCGTGGACGGGTACCACTTTGGAGCAGCCAACCAGCAAAATTTGCGGGAGGCGGGGCATCGGGTACTCTTCGTTGACGACTATGGTCACGCAGACCGCTACGAGGCGGACCTCGTGCTCAACCAGAACATCGACGCGGAGGACGGCCTCTACGCCGATCGGGCCGAGCATACGGATCTCCTGCTGAGACCAAAGTTTGCGCTTCTGCGGAAGGAGTTTTGGCCGTGGCGGGTGCCCCGCCGGGAGATCCGCGCGGAGGCCGAGCACATTCTGGTTACGCTCGGCGGAGCGGACCCCGACAATGTGACCACGGAGACGGTTAAGGCGCTCGGGACCGTGGAGGCCTCCGGAGTCCGGGCGACCGTGGTGATTGGCGGGAGCAATCCCCACGAGAATGCGATCCAAGTGGCGGCCGAGTCTGCCCATGTGCCGATTGACGTACGGCAGAATGTCGATGACATGGCCGAGCTGATGGCCGATTCTGACGTTGCCGTGTCGGCGGGGGGAAGCACATGCTGGGAGCTGGCGTTCATGGGCATTCCGAACGTGATCGTGGTGCTCGCGGAGAACCAGAAAGGCATCGCACGCGGGCTCGGTGATGCCGGAGCGGCTATCAATCTCGGCTGGCACGAGGAAATTCGGGCGTCGGAAATCGAGTCTGCCGTCGGATCGCTGCTCCGAAATGAGCGAAAGCGGCGTCGGATGGCCGGCGAAGCTCAGGCGCTCGTCGACGGATGGGGCACTGAGCGCGCCGTGTCCGCAATGGCAGGCGAACTATTTCTTCGACCCGCTCAAGAGCAAGACTGTGAGCTCCTCTGGGAGTGGGCAAACGACCCAGTGGTTCGAGAGCGATCGTATAATTCGGATCCTATCCCACTAAAGGAGCATGAGAACTGGTTCTCGGGGAAGCTCAAGGATCCGTCTTCGAAAATATATATTGCCGAAGAACGAGGAAAGCCAGTTGGGGAAGTTCGTTTCGATGTCAAGGAGGAGGCTGCAGTTGTAAGCGTTGTTGTAGATTCAGAGTATCGTGGTAAAGGATACGGTACTGAGCTCATTCGACAAGGAACTAGGCACTTTCTCAGCGAGAATAGTGATGCTTATCGTGTAGATGCATTCATAAAGGAAACCAATAAGCCCTCTGTGAGGGCTTTCGAGAAGGCTGGATACATGCATCAGGAAGACTTAGTCAGAAACGGTGATGCCTCCTACCGCTTTGCTTTTTCAAAGAGTGAACTGGATGAAACGTGACAGATTTTTACGTCAACGGACGAAAGATTGGTGGAGAGGCCTCTGTCTACGTTGTTGCTGAAATGTCGGCCAACCACAATCAAAACTTTGACCGAGCCGTCGAAATCGTCGGGGCTGCGGCGGAGGCAGGGGCAGATGCTGTAAAGCTTCAGACGTTCCGTCCCGATACAATCACGATCGACAGCGAAAAAGAGCCCTTTCAAATCAGGGAGGGCCCGTGGAAGGGACGAACCCTGTACGACCTCTACGAAGAGGCCTACACGCCCTGGGACTGGCAGCCGAAACTTCAGGAGATTGCCCACGATCACGGGTTGGATCTGTTTTCCTCTCCATTCGATCCAACGGCCGTCGACTTCCTCGAAGAGATGGACGTGCCGGTCTACAAGATCGCCTCGTTCGAAAACGTCGACCTGCCACTGGTTCGGCGGGTAGCCGTGACCGGCAAGCCCACGATCATGTCGACGGGGATGGCTACGCTGGCCGAGATCGACGAAGCCGTGCGGGCATACCGGGAGGCGGGCGGAAAGAATTTATCCCTGCTCGCCTGCACGAGCTCCTACCCGGCCCCGCCGGAGGAGATGCACCTGCGCCGCATTCCGCACCTCGCGGAGACCTTCGATGTGGTGCCGGGTCTCTCCGACCACACGCTCGGGACCGAGGTTCCTGTGGCCGCCGTATCGTTGGGGGCTCGAATCGTCGAGAAGCACCTTACGCTCTCTCATGACGACGAAGGACCGGATAGCGACTTCTCGCTGGAGCCGGACGAGTTTGCCGAGATGGTTCAGGCAGTGCGGAAGACGGAGAAGGCCCTCGGGGAGGTGCGCTACGAAACGACGGAGAAAGAGTCGGAGAGTAAGACATTCCGTCGATCGTTGTTTGCGGTGCAAGATATCGAGGAAGGAGAAGCTTTCACCAAGGAAAATGTGCGGAGCATTCGGCCCGGCGATGGACTCCATACGCGACATTACCACGAAGTGCTTGACGGTGAGGCAGCACAAGATATCGCTCGGGGCGTGCCACTCGACTGGTCGCTTGCCCGGTAGTGAACGACCAGCCTTGGGGAGATGATTGCCTTGCAAAGACGCGAAGAACGGAGCCGCGAGGAGCAGCGACTCGGCACAGCGGGTCCCCTGTCGCTGCTTCCGGAGTGGCCTGGCGAACCCCTCATTGTGATGAACGGCGATCTGCTCACGAAGCTCAACTTCGCCCACCTGCTCGACTACCACCGCAACCAGGAAGCCATTGCGACGACGTGCGTGCGCGAGCATAAGACACAGGTGCCCTACGGCGTCATCGAGACGGAGGAGCAGCAGATGACGGGGATCGAGGAAAAGCCCACGGAGCGGTACTTCGTGAACGCCGAGATCTACGTCCTGGAACCCGAGACGCTCGGTCTCGTGCCCGGGAACGAGTTCTTCGACATGACCGAGCTGTTCGAGGCAATAATCGAGCGGGAGGCCGAGGCCAGCGTGTTTCCCGTTCGGGAGTACTGGCAGGACGTGGGGCAGAGGGAAGACTTTCGTCGCGCTAATGGAGAGTATGAGGAGGCTTTCGACGAATGATTAACGATCACAGTGTACTCGGCGTTATTCTGGCGCGGCGCGGGTCGAAGGGGCTCCCTCGAAAAAATGTGCGCGACCTCGCCGGAAAACCGCTCATAGCGTGGACGATCGAGGCCGGGTACGAGTCGGAGTACCTGGATCGGCTCATCTTGTCCAGCGACGACGAGGAAATCATGGAGGTGGTTGAGGAATATGGCTGCGACGTGCCGTTTCGGCGTCCGGCAGAGCTCGCAGAGGACGACACGCCGAGCATGGACGCCCTCCTCCACGCCCTGGATCAGATGCCAGACCACGACTACGTCGTTCTTCTACAGCCCACCTCACCCCTACGCACGGCGGAGGACGTCGACGCTACCATCGAACGATGCCATCAAACGGAAGCCCCGGCCTGCGCCACCGTCACCGAAACCGACGAGCCGCCGCAATGGATGCACACGCTGAATGACGAGCATCGGCTGGAGCCCGTATTGGACTCTGACGAAGCCGTTACACGCCGGCAGGAAGCCCCGACGACCTACGTGCTTAACGGAGCGGTGTATGTGGGGCGTACAGACTGGCTTAGAGAAACGAGGGATTTTGTGACAGACCCGACCCGTGCGCACGTCATGCCCAGGAAACGGTCTGCAGACGTGGACACGGCGCTGGATTTGGCCTGGTGTGAGTGGTTAGTTAATCACAAACATATCCGGACTATTGGAGAGGATTCGTAGGCCAGAATAAAATCACTAGAAGTTACAAGTTCGGCCCTTATCCAACATCACTTCTTCTCTGAATGTCCCCTGATTTTGTCATCGTTGGTGCAATGAAGTCAGGCACCTCGACACTGGCACATCACCTCCGGCAGCACCCGGAGATATACATGCCGAGAGGAGAGCTCCACTTCTTCGACGCCCGAGGCAAGTATGCGGATCGATGGGAACGAGGCGTAGAATGGTACGAACAGCAGTTCGAAGACGCTTCGCCGACGGATCTATGCGGGGAGAAAACGCCGACCTATTCCTATCTCCCGTCTGTGCCAAAGAAAATGAGCCGGGTTGTGCCGGACGCCAAGCTCCTCTGGATTTTTCGGAATCCTGTAGATCGAGCGTACTCCAACTACTGGCACGCCGCCTGCGCAGGAAGCGAGTGGCTGAGTTTTGAAGAGGCCGTTCGGCGGGAAGAGGCGCGCATAGAGGAGAACATTTGGAAGGGATACGTCCGTCGCAGCCAGTACATCGAACAGGTTGACCGTTTTCTAGACTACTTTGACCGTGAGGTGATGCACTTCAGTCAACTAGAAGACTTCAAAGAAGCCCCAAGATCGGTTCTCCGAGAGATTTGTCATTTTCTCGGGGTAGACGAACAGCTCGTTGACCTGGAGTCTAATTTGGATCGAAAAAATGTCACGGTAGCTCCTCGCTCTGTTTCCGCGCGTTACCTTGCCCGAGGCATTTTGGGCAACGTGCCAGTTCTCGGTTCTCTGGCCAAGAAACTCGAGTACAAAATCAATCGTCGAGAGCACTCGGGATACCCGGAACTTTCGTCGGCACTGCGGGCGCAACTCGAACGCCACTTCGCGCCATACAACCGACGGCTCGAAGAACGAGTCGGGATCGACGTGAGCGTGTGGACGACATAACTGCCTCACAACCGGGAGCTCGCTGTCGTTCATACTGTAGGCGCATACGTTTCTTCTACTGTGAAAAAAGGGTCCCCTGAAGTACATGTTCTTGGCCCGGTAGACCAGCCGGAAGAGGTTGTCCAGGTCATTCTGGATCAGGTGCAAGAGGACGCGGTTCTCCTCGATCTGAGCGCCGGCCAGCTCATTACACCTCACGACCTTAGGAAGCGGGTAGAAGCCAAGAGAGGATTGCCGGAACAGGTTGTATGGGAGAATGGACAGCAGTACGCGGACGCCTGCGCCGAGGCCTCGCGTCGGGCCTACGTCGAGTGGGTTGCCCAGCAGGGGGAGGCACCGCTCGCCGGCCAACAGACCGTTAAAGAGTTGTTCGTCTATAACGGTGAGATCTCCCTTTGGTGGTTTATCCCTTTGACCATCAAACATTCGGTAAATGCGCGGTATCGATGGTTGTTTTACATGGCCCAGGTCCTGGATCATATCCAGGAACATAGGTCCGACGTTCGGGACTGGCATTTATGGACTTCCACGGAAACGATGGGTCAGGCTCTTAAAACTTCGTGTCCTGAGGACGCGCAAGTTCACCTGCACGCTCTACAGGATGGAAACGGATGGCGAGATCGTTTTGCCGTACTCGAAACGCTGCGTCGCGGGCTCGGGCTGGTCTATCTTTTCGTTCGTCGCAGTGCGAACCTTCTTCTCCAAATGGTCAGCAGGCCATCGGGGGAGGAGGGAGAGGAAGCAGGCATCATACAGAGGGAGGATTCCGACTCTCCGGTGATTTTGTTCGCGACGAGATTTCCGCACTCGTGGGTATCGACAGACGCGGAGGAATACGACCGGGACGTTGACTATGTGGACCGATATTTCGAGACGGCGCCGTGGCGACTACGGGATCGAGGATGTGCCGTGGCCTGGATGCCATTGATGCCGGAGGAAGCGACCGAGCAGTGGGCGCACCGGGGATCACAGGCACTTCCCGACGTCTCCTCCACGATGGAGCTTCGATGGTCGACCCTCGCCAGCATCACCGGAACGGTCTTTATGTGGGTTGCCGTCTATTTGTGGAATTTCGAAGTGCGGTCCATTGACGGAGTGTGGACGTACAGAGGGGTCGATTTTGGGGGGCACGTGCGAAGTGAAATCCGGAGAGCCGTAAGCGGGGGACTTGGGTTGCTCCAGAAAGTTGAGAAGATTCGGGCGGCCGGGCGGGCCGTACAGCCTGATGCAGTATTGTACCGGAACGAGTTTTATAAAAGCGGGCGCCGGATTTCCGCAGCCTTGCAGGGAGAGGCGACTCTGATCGGGGTACAGCACGGCCTCATCGGACGGGAGCATACCGTCTATCACTTCCACAATTCCGAAATCAATTTATCGGACATGAACGCAGCCGATCATATTGCCCATTGCCCTTTGCCTGATTACTTTGCGAGCTTCGGAGACAGGTTCGTAGGACTATTTGAGGAATGGGAGGGGTTTCCTGCCGATCGGGTTTGGGCCGTGGGAGGGCTGCGCCATGATTCACTCATGGAAAAATATCGTGGTATGTCGGCTAAAGAAAAGACAGCGTTGCGAACGAGGTTTGGACTGCCGTTGGGGCAACCAATCGTGCTCTTGTGTACCGGAGTGCGGTCACACGTGGGGCCGTGGACGCGGATGGTCCTCGGAGCACTGCAGACAATAAAGACGGATTGTGTTCTGGCCGTAAAACCACACCAGTACCATGGGGGAGAAGAGGAAGCGCGCACCGCTGCCGAGGAGATGGGTGGCGCGAATCTCAAGCTGTACGAGGAGGGGATTTATCCGCTCATAGCGGCGTCGGACGCAGTAGTTGCTGGGGGCTCGACGGTGCTTCTCGAAGCAGGGCTCTTAGATACGCCGCCGGTGGCATTACAGCCTCCGACTTCCTATCAGCATTACGATTTTGAGGGCGTCGCCCGGACGGCTACCACACGAGAGGAATTGATCAACGAGCTAAAAATCATTTTCGTGGAAGGATGGATGCCCAAAGACGTATCCGGGCACCTTAGAAATGTGAAGCAAAGAGCGAGCGATCGTCTTCTGGATTATATTCGTAGTCATGAGTTCAGTACGTCCTGAACGGACGCTTCCTTCTTACGAAACGGGTCCCCTACAAATCTGAGATAATTATCCTAAACCCCGTGAAAGATGGAGAAAAGTGTTGCGAGGCTCCTCACGACTGGAAATCCAAAGTGGCTGCTGGGATACAGTGTTGCGGTCGGTATGCTGGGGGTTGTCGTTTCTGCATGGGGAGCGGGTCGTGACATCGACATCTCGCTTTTTGTCGGGGCGCTGTTTTGTGGCCTGTCCTTTCTGGTGCTCATCAGTATTCGTATAGAGCGGATTGTAGGAAAGACGCGCACTGCGGCGTTGAAGTCTTCGGAGCGCGCAGCGGTCGCTCAAGCCATGCCGCTGGTCTACGATAGGTTTGACCTCTCTTTTCCGGTTCCCACACTGGACGAGTGGACCCTTGAACCGGGAGGGTTACTACTGCTACACCGACTCATTGAGGGGGAAGACCCATCCGTGATTGTAGAACTCGGAAGCGGGGCCTCTACGCCCGTGCTTGCCCACTTGGCTGAGAAACAGGACCGCCGTTTTACATCTATCGAGAATGATGATTCCTGGGTCGAAGTGACCCGCCAGAGACTATCCGGCTGGGATATAGAGCCCGATCATATTCTACACCACGTTCCCCTGGCAGATAATCCATTTCAGCCGTCGGCACCGTGGTACGACACCGACGGGTTGGACGACATCTTCGGGGATGAGACGATAGATCTTATCTTCGTGGATGGACCCGCTGCTCGTCACGGGACGCATCGACGACAACCGGCGTTCACTTATTTTGCTTCCAGAATGTCCCCTGGAGGAATCCTCGTATTGGATGATTATAATCGCGAAGACGAGCAGGAGGTCGTTGATTTTTGGAAACAGGAGATGCCAGAAATTGAGGTGAGCACGTTCTCCGGACGAAAATCACTGGCTGTTGTTAGGATGCCAGAGTAAATTCCCCCGATCGATTCTGGAGGGGGACGTTTCTTCTGGGTTTTCGCAATGTCGCCAGAAGTCGACGATTGCGTGACGGCGTTTTCCGCTGTATCCACTTCAAGGAATTGGGCCTCCTGTACACAGGAAGAACCGAAAGGTCGTCCCTTGCAATCTGCAAAGAGCCCCTTCGAATCTGACAGAGTAGCTGTGCTCATTAGGTCAAGCTCCAATGGACGAAACGACGGTTTCGGTCATAATGCCGTGCTACAACAACGAAGAGGGGGTCTCAAGTGCGATTGAGAGCGCGCTCAACCAAACTCACGAGCCAATGGAGGTTATTGTCGTCGACGACGGATCGACTGATGCCAGTCTCGAACGAATCCAGAGCTACGAGGAACGGATTCGATGGAATACGGGCCCCAATCGAGGCGCCTGTCATGCCCGGAACAAGGGCCTGGACATGGCCTCGGGAGACTTCGTTAAGTTTCTAGACGCGGACGACTGGCTGTACCCAGGAGCCATCGAGCACCAGGTCGCCCAGACGGCCGCTCTGCAAGAGAGCCACCACGTCGTATTTGGGGATGCAGAGTACGTCACTCCGAAGGGAACGGTGGTGCGGGAAACCACTTTTGAAGCCGTTCCGGACGAGGACAACCGGATTCTACACATCCTCCAGCGGAATCTGCAGACTGCGCTCCCACTCCACCGCCGCGAGCTGCTCGAAGCGGTCGGCGGGTTCGACGAGTCGCTTCCCCGTGCCCAGGAATACGATTTGCATTTTCGTCTCACAGGGCACGGGGCGCGGTTTGTCTATCGGCCAGCGCTCATCGTCCGCGTCCTCGAACACGGAGACCCTGATCGGATTAGCAATCAGGATCATTTTTCGGGAAGTCCGCGTGGTCGGCTTGAGCGCATACAGCATCGGGCAACGGTTGCCGAGGAATGCGGATTGCTGGATGAACGCCTCCGGGCACATCTCGCCCGCGACGCGTGGCACGGCGGTCGCAAAGCCCTGCGCGCCGGTTTTTCTCTTGTTGCAGACGAGTACTTTGAGACGGCGAAATCCCTGCACGAAAACGACTACATCGCCAGTTCGTCCGAGATCTACCGATGGATGGTGAAACTGGCCGGTCCACAGTTGTCAGAACGATTGGTGACGTTCGCTCGTCGAGTCTTCTGAACCAAGCGGTCGCTGCACTCAACCGTTAATTTGAATATGTATGGAGACTGACGTTTCTGTCATTATTCCCACATACAACCGGGTCTCCTTCTTGAAGGAAGCCGTCGAGAGTTGCTTTGAGGAAAACGACGATCTTCAAGTCGAGGTTGTTGTCGTTGACGACGGAAGCACAGATGGAACTCGAGAATGGATCCAGGGGCTCAATGACGATCGCATAACCTACCTGCGACAATCGGAAAACCAGGGGGCACAGGTAGCACGAAATACCGGATTACAGACTGCGTCCGGTGACACGATAAAGTTCTTAGACAGTGACGATTATTTATATCCCGGTGTATTGTTGGAGCAGTGGCGGATGCTTACAGAAACGGGAGCCGACGTGTGCTACGGACCAATTGACATTGTGGACGGGACTGGAAGGATACAGGGACGAAATTCGAATCCAGCGGTAGAGGACTTGCTTGCCGGCATCGCCACGGGGGCCGTGTCGACGTACCCGCACGTGTTTTTGTACCAGGCGGAGATGGCCCGACGAGGGATCTGGCAACCGGAGGTGCCCTATCATCAGGACACCGTATACGCCCTTACCATTGCGGCCCGGAACCCGCTATGCGTGCAGGTCGATACGTGCGTCGGGGCTCATCGCACCCACGAACGCCTCCGCATTACGACTCAGAAGAAACAGATTGCCACTTCGGAGAAAATTGAGAAGAAGTTCGAGTATCTCGTCGACGCTTTCCAACAGCGTAGACAACAGTCGACCGTCAGTGACGATGTGAGAAAGGAGGTTGCCCGGGGGCTCTGGCAAAACGCGCACAAGATGGCCCCGCACGACTTTGGACGCTTTGCGTCGATGTACCGACAGATTCGAAACATCTCCCCCAATTTTTCTCCCCCCCGCTCCCAGTTACTCCTCCGAATGCTTGACCGGATAATCGGGCCAGTACTCGCAGAGCGGATTGTAAACCCAGTCCGTACTGTGAAGCTCAACATATGACGGGCATTAGGCGGTCCCAATGGACGAACTTCCCTTTTTTACACACATCCCGAAAACGGCAGGAACGGCCGTTCGAAAGAAACTGCTTTATCCCAATATCCCAGTGGATAAACGAGGGGAAAGTCAGGGATTTCGGCACCTTCTCACCACAAACTGGTCGGGATGCGAATGGCTCGAGGGGCATTTTCCGTATGGAGTCCATCGATACATGCGTGGCTTGGACGGGACGCCTGTGTACTTTACAATGCTGCGCGACCCAATCGAGCGGGCAATCTCCTACTACTATTTTATTCATACGTGCAGTACAAAGCCGGGGGACCCGTACGAGCATCCGCTTTACTCAGAGGTTCAGAAATACGATCTGTTGGCGTTTTACGCCCAGCCTCAGCACAAAAACATTCAGACCCGATTTCTTGGCGGGTGCCTCTGGCATCGGCTCCGAAACTCTCGGCTCCTCGCTCCGCTTGACGGATGGCTGCTCGAGACGGCGAAAGATCACCTTCGCCGGCGATATGCCTGTTACGGACTCGTGGATCAGTTCAACCAGTCCCTGCAGATGTTCGCCGAACTATTTAACTGGTCGGTGGACCTTCCGGAGAAGCGCGTGAAATCCAACCCGGAACGACCAACCAAATCGGAGTTATCGACATCGACCCTGGTGACATTACGTGAGCATATGCACCTGGACGTAGAACTCTACCGGTATGCGGTTGAGCATTTTGGGGAGCAGGATGTGTTTAACACTCTATTTGTTGAGAACAAGTAGTCATGCGTATCCTCTCTATCAGTAACACGCCGCATGATCCCGACCAGGGAAGTGGCTACGTCATTACGGGCTACGTGGAGGGACTCCGCGAGCGGGGGCATCAGGTAGACGCATATGGACGGGAGGACTGGTGCTGGACGGAACTGCGTCGCGGTCGGCGGTACGTTTACCCCCTCATGCTTGCGTACTTCGGGCTTCAACACTGGCAGCCACAAACGTACGATCTGATTGAGCTCTGGGGGGGAACGTCGTGGTTCCTCGCCGTGTATCTGCGTTGGCGAGATGTGGATGCTCCCATTGTTCACCACTCCAATGGGATCGAACAGCACCGGGAGCAGGTTCAGCGGGAGTCAGCGAGTAGGGCCATACAGAGCGCACGGTGGTTTCAGTGGAACCTGTCCCGACTCCACGACTGGGGGCTTCACGCCGTTTACGCCATCGTGACGGTGGGTTCGTACGACGTGCCCTTTTTGACAGAGCGGCAGTACGTTGCGGAGGAGCGGCTATTTGCCATCGACAATCCCCTCCCCGACCTCTTCTTGGAGCGAGACGTGCAGTACGAACGTCCAAAGCGGATCGGCTTCTGTGGGGACTGGAGTCGTCGAAAAGCCCCGCCCGTTCTTGTTCTGGACGTTGCGGAGTTTCTGCGGGCCCATCCGGACTGGGTCTTCAGCATCGTCGGGGTGGGAGACATCGACGTGGCCCAGCAGTTCCCAGACGACGTGCGCGGGCAGGTGGAAGTCATCCCGTTCCTCGACCGTCGCGAACTCGTGGACTGGTATCACCGTCTCGCCATATTTGTGCTTCCGTCTATCTACGAAAGCTTTGGGCTCGTCATGGCAGAGGCTATGGCCTGTGGGGCTGCGCTGGTGGCCACGGGTGTGGGGTTTGCGTACGAGCTGGAGCACGAGGAAGAGGCACTGATTCTGTCGGAACCACAGTCTCCTCGTTTGTGCGAGGCCCTCGATACCCTCGCCGAAGACGACGCGCTCCGTCGCCGAATTGCTCGAAATGGGTATGAGCGCGTTCAGGACCTGCGCTGGGATGACGCCGTTGACCAACTGGAACAGATTTACACGTCGCTTGCAGAAGACCATTCTGAGTCCACGGCCTCCACGATATAATTCCACTGATGGAGCCTATTCGCCTCATTCACATCGCGCCGGAGCTTCCGCCCACCATCGGCGGGGTTGCGGACTACACTGCCATTCTTTCCCACAGACTGGTAGAGATATCCGACGGAGCAGTGGAGCCAGTGCTTGTGCGGGCCGGAGCACGGGAAGGACCGGAACCGGAGGTAGACTTTTCGGTGGTCAATCTCGGAGGTCAGTGTTCGGCTCAGGCTTTAGCTAACACGATTGTACACCCTTCCAAGGAGTCCGAAGATCCCGTGGCCGTGCTGTTGGAGTACTCCGCCTACGGCTATGGGACACGCGGCATGCCCTTCTGGCTTGCGTGTGGACTGGAAGAGGTCTGCGGGTTGGAGGGGATTCCCCTGCTCACGATGTTCCACGAATTACACGCTTCCGGCCCCCCGTGGTCGAAAAACTTTTGGCTCTCGTTCCCACAGGCGCACGTGATCCGGCGTATTGTCCGGATGAGTGGGACAGTCATAACCAATCGACCTGATTCGGCGAGCTGGCTCCGGCGGGTGTCGGATTCATCTGTCCGTCTTGCACCGGTATTCTCGAACGTTGGAGAACCAAATGAGACCACGCCGATGGAGGAGCGGGATTCGTATGCTGTGGTATTCGGGGGGGGCGGCAAAGACGCGCTCTATACTGCTCATTTAGATCGGCTCGTCCAATTTCTTCACGAGTCGAAAGTTCAACGTCTCGTAGACATAGGACCGTCGTCCGAACATGCCGATGACAAAATAGGCGGAATTCGGGTCGCGAAAATGGGAGTCGCGGAACCGGAGGTGGTGTCGCGGTGCCTTCGGAGGGCTGCCTTTGGATTTCTGTGTCGAAATCCGGTGGCCCTCACGAAGTCTGGAGGCCTTGCGGCCTATCTGTCCCATGGCGTCCCGTCCGTGATTGCTCTAAGGGACCGGTCTGCCCCCAATCCTACACTTTCAAACGGGACGCACTACGTATCCCTTGAACGAGCCATAGAGGTTGGTTCTGAGTGGGAGAGCTCAGATTGGGCTGCGCTCGGCATCCAAGGACACGACTGGTACATGGAAAACGCTCATTCGCGGAAGGCCGCGTGGGGTGTTCTGAAAGCCATTCGGGGTGATGACGGTGTGTAAAGTGCTGATATCGAGGGAGAGGGTATCTGATCTAAAAGGCGCGAAACGCATCTTCTAGGGAGTCGCCGATATGAAGAAGGTAGACTTGTATTTCGTCTCCTTGGCTCAATACACCTTTCATGTCGGCGGTAAGGCAAACTGAATGGAGCTGCTCCGTCTTTAAGTGACAAACATTCCCAATGTAGAACATCGCAGCATGAGCGGTAAAGATCGGAAGGGATTGGTCCTTCCAACATTTTTGGTTTGCGGAGCGCAAAAAGCAGGTACGACGGCGCTCTATCATGCGCTCCGTGCTCATCCGGATGTGTGCATGAGTATTCCGAAGGAAACGGAATTCTTTAACTGGCGATGTCGACGGGGGTGGAAGTGGTTTGCTTCTCATTTCGAGCACTGGAACGGTGAAACGGCGATTGGGGAGGCTTCTACACGTACGATGCCAACTCCCGAGGCGCCCGGACGGATTGCGGAGCGAATGCCAGACGTGAAGCTACTCTTCGTACTGCGCAACCCGGTCGAACGAGCTCACTCTGCGTTTTGGTATTACTACACGCAGGGAACACTATGTCCAGGAACAGACTTCAGCGAATTCATCCGAAACGAAGGACACCCACTTCGACAGGAAATTATTCATTACGGCTTCTATGATCGGCACCTGACCCGTTTTCTCGACGAGTTCGATCGAACGCAACTATTGCTTCTCCGCTACAGGGACCTGAGAAACCATCCCGACGAAGAAATTAAACGGATTTGTGAGTTCATCGGGGTAACTGTGAATGACGCTGCGTCTCCCTCCGACTCAGAAAACGTAACTCGGTATCCGGCCTCTCGAGTTCTGTACACCCTGGCCTACAGGCTATGGAAGCCCGTTGACCGGTTTTTTTCGGGATGGGTAGAAGGCCGTATGGAAAAAATTCGGCGGTACGGTCGAAAACTATTTCTTCAAACGGAACGACTAACGTTGCGAGACGAAGATCGAGAATACCTCTCGAGAATATACGAGCCGACGAAACAACGAATCCAAAATGATTTTGACCTCGATGTCTCACACTGGGCATCGGGACCGACCGAACAGGACGTTTCAGAAGCGGGGCTTGGACGATGAACGTTGCCGTATACTCGAAGCCATTTTTTCCGAACATGGGGGGGCTTGAGAAAAATACCCTCACCCTGTGTCTTGCACTGGGAGATCTTGGCCACAGCGTGACGTTGATAACAGAAACAACAGCCGAGACGGGAGAAGACGATCGTTACCCTTTTCAGCTTGTTCGCAGCGAGTCCGCCAGACAGATTTTTCGGGGGATACGAGAGGCAGATCTTCTCATCACGAATGGGGGAAATATTCCGCTTCGGAGCACCTTGCTCGGGCGGTTGCGTGGCGTGTCCCACGGAGCAATATATCATGGCTTTCGTGGATTCGAGACAAAAGGGGCGTCGGCGGTGCGCCGGGCAACAAATGCCCTTCGCCGAAGACTGGCTCAGCGCGCGTCGTTTAACGTGTTTACGGGTACCCACTCGAAAACCGAAACCGACGTGCCGGAGGCAACGGCTCATGTATTGCTTAACCCGGTGGATAAGTGGACGCAAAAATTTTACACGGAGACATCTGGACGGAACGAGGATGGGTCCCCCTTCCTCTTTGCTGGTCGTCTGATTGAAGGGAAGGGAATTTTCGTGCTCGCGGATGCCCTAAAACGGCTGGACGGCTCGCTGTCTCTTCACTTAATCGTTGCTGGAGAGGGGCGACACGAGTCCGACTTTCGTGAGCAGGTTAACTCCCTCGACTCAATCAAAGTCACCTTCGCGGGGCGATTGACGGCTCGTGACCTTGTGCCGCTGTACGAGCGCGCCCGCGCCCTCATCGTTCCGTCGACGACCCACAAAGAAGGCAATCCACTTGTGATCGCGGAGGCCCTTTTCGCAGGAACGCCTGTGATTGCCTCCGATCAGCCCCCAATGATCGAATCGGTTGGAGATGCCGGGATCATCGTAGAGCAGGGGGACGTAGCCGAACTCGCAGATGCGATTCGGCGACTCGGCACCGACGAAGCATGTTACCGAAGAGTCACCGGTCAGGCAGAAGAACGGGCGGAACTTTTCAGCTACGAGCGCTACAGAGGCAAACTCGCCACCGTTCTCCATTCCTCTTTAAGCGTCAATGGTCCATGAAGGTTTTTGGGATTGGCCTCAACAAGACAGGGACGACAACCCTCGCCAGGTGTTTTCGGATTCTCGGATTCTGCCATACGAGTTGCGACCTCGAATTGACGCGTGCGTACCAGCGTGGGCACCTGAGGCCGCTCTTTGATCACGCAGGTCAATTTGACAGCTTTGAAGACTGGCCCTGGCCTCTCGTATACGAAGAAATGGACCGTCGCTATGAGAATACAAAGTTCATCCTTACTCAGCGATCCGACGCGGAGGCATGGTACGATAGCCTGAAGCGACACGCCCTTCGTACGGGACCCACGGAATACCGGGAGATTGTTTATGGGCATTCCATGCCCTTCGGCAAGAGAGAAGAACATCTCAGGATGTATCACCGGCACAATGAAGCCGTCCAGAACTATTTTTCAGATCGCCCGGAAGATCTGCTCGTCGCATGTTGGGAAAAGGACGGGTGGGAGAAGCTGTGTTCTTTTTTGTCGAAGGACGTGCCGACGAAAGCGTTTCCTCACGCAAACAAGGGACGCTCTCGATTCCTGTCTGCTCTGAGCTACGCAAAGGGATACCTTCAGTATCAGCTTCTGGGTGAGAGGTGGCCTTTAGGTTGAGATCATAACTCCTTTCAGAGTCCGTCCGGTCGCGCCCGTCGCACTTCTACTAGAGCTCCTTTCAGCCTCTATCGATTCTTAACAGTGAACCGCTCCGTACTCTTGCCTGAATTCAGACTTCAGTAGAATCGTGACTCGGAAGCATCCTTTGTGGGCTTGGCTGCTGGGGGCGTTTTTTGTGCTGGCAGTGTTTGATGGGGCACTTCGGAAATGGGTGCTCCCCAGTCAGCAACTGGTTCTTTACCTATTGAAGGATGCTGTTCTGCTCGTGTCACTCGGCCTTTACTGGCTGCACGGGAACCCGATACGGCTCCCGCGGCCGGCACAGCGCCATTTTCTCGCGCTCATTCTGGGGCTATTCGTCTACCTCGTTCTTCTTCAGGCTGTGAATCTCAGACAGCCCCACTGGGCCGTGAGTGTGCTCGGATTGAAGGCCCATCTGGCGTACGTTCCCCTTGTCGTTCTCCTTCCTGCGTTTCTTGCGGGTCTTCCTGCAAGAAAGGCGGAGCATTACATCGGGGGATACCTGGCATTCATCGCGCTGCCCGTGCTGTTGGTGGGCATCTATCAGTTTTTTCAGCCGCCCGGGAGTTGGGTGAACCAGTATGTGGTTGATGAGGCACACGTGGCCGGTTTGTTTGGGCATCCACGAATTACGGGGACATTTTCCTACATTACCGGGATGGAGACTTTCTTACAGTTTAATGCTTTGATCAGCTTTGCGGTCTTGGCTGCCGGTGTTTTGTATGGTCGGCGATGGTTGCGATGGGGAGGGGCGGGGTTTTTAGGACTCTGCGTCACCGTTCTTCCTATGACCGGATCCCGAAGTGCGGTCGTCTTTCCCGCACTTTTGATTGTGGGAATTAGTCTCCTACTTGCAGTTCAAAAGAGGGGGGGAGGGTATACACTCCTTCTCAGCTTTATGCTTGTATTCAGCATTGCCGCCATTCTGTTTACCCAAACAGATCTCGTTGAGGGATGGAAGACCTTTCAAGCTCGTCTGGAAAGAATCGGTAGCAGTGATGAAGCACGAATAATAGGCGTTTTTACAAGGCCGTTCCGGGTAATTGGTCGAGCCGGCTTGTTCGGTCACGGAGCGGGAACCCTCCACCAGGCAGCTACCAAGCTGGTTCCGGGTCAGGGAGCACAGGTGTGGATTCCTGGATCGTTCGTGGAGCACGGGTTTTCGAGTTTGATGATGGAAGTGGGTCTTCTCGGAATGATTGTCCTCCTGGCCCTGAAAGGCACGATACTCTGGATGGCCTACCGGGTTTTTTCACGGGCCTCGACGCCGTTTGAAACGATTATAGGGATTTTTGCCCTCGGAGTGACGGGATTGCACTTCTATTTTCCGGTGGCCTTCCGAGCGACCAGTGCCGTCTTCTACTGGACGGCGGCAGGACTGGTCGTGTATGCTTGGAGTATGCAGGAGCTCCGGGTCAGGCATCATGCTGTAGCGGCAGAGAGTGGAGTTGTAGGAAGTCCGTGAGTCTTCGATCTTCCCGATTTGACGGTGAGACGGTTCGGACGAAGGACATTGTTATGTGCTCCCGTGGTGCCTCCTTCCTGACCTGTTTCGGGAGAGATATACTCCCCTCTGATGTTATCTCGAGTCGTGATCGTTTTCGGATAAAACGTATGTTTCGTTACTTCCAAACCGGCAAAGCACGACGAGGTGTGAAGCGATGGATCAAAGAACACCGGGCACTGCGTTACGTGCGGCTTCTCCAGCCGGAGCCTCGTCTCTGGGGACGGGAGGCCGGGGATCTTCCCTCTTTCCTGATCATTGGGGCCCAGCGATCCGGATCGACGTTTCTGCACGACCGTCTTCAACAAAAAACCAGTGCCTCGGGAAGCCCGCTCCAGAAGGAAATCCACTACTTTGATAGCAAGTACTACCGATCTCTCGCATGGTATGCCCGGTTTTTTGACCCGTTGGAGGAGCGCACCGGCGCGACCGCAACCTTTGAAGCAAGCCCCTATTACCTGTATCACCCGGCCGTCCCGAAGCGGATCCATGAATCGCTTCCGGACGTGAAGGTCGTCGCCGCACTCCGGAATCCGGTAGACCGGACGGTTTCACAGTACCAGTGGATCCGAGATCGGAACCTCGAGGTCCGGGGTCCGGAGGAAGCGTTCCAGTACGACGCCGAGCGGCTTCACTGGGAACAGGAACCGTCGTACCTCAAGCGGTTCGAGAACCCGTTGTACTTCGATTTCGACCACATCCACTATGGATACCTTCGGCGGTCCCTCTATCACATTCAGCTTCAGCGGTGGCAGGAGTGGTTTCCGCCGTCTCAGATTCGAGTCGTCGGGTCGCAGCGCCTATTTGAGCATCCCGACGACGTGATTGGGGAGCTGGTCGAGTTTTTGGGGCTCGAACGGAGCGAGAATGCAAAACATGAGAGGGTTAATCAGAATTCGCCGCGGGAAAAGGTTCCCGTCCCGGAAGAGGCCCGAGATATTGCTCGCCGGCATCTGGAGGACGTAATCGCAAGAACCGAGTCTGTGCTCACGGACCAGATGATTCTAGGAAATCATTCCTCACTGCATTGGACGTGACAATCGTGTTCGTCCGCACCGTCCAAAAATCAAAACACCAGGTTCTCCGATTTATCCATTGGCGTCTCCTTCCGTTGGCCGCTAACTTCACACACTGGTAGTGTCCCAAATCCTCGTTACTCATCCGGGTCGTCAGCACGCACACCAGCTGGCCCGCGCTCTCTACGATCTGGATGCACTTGCGGGATTCTGGACGGGGGTTCCATCCAGTGCGCAAGAAAGAAAGGGACCGTTGTATCGCCGATTGGTGAGCCTGAGCCCGCAGCCCACACTTGAGCTTCCCCCCAAGTTGACCCGGCACTTTTATGTCGTGCCGATCGTCCGGCGGCTCACGAACCTACTGTGTACGCCGGGGCGGGCGGTCACTTGGCAGCACCGAGCCATGGCGTGGTTTGACCGCTGGTGTGCCCGAAAAATTCCGACAGGCATCGATGCGGTTGTGTGCTACGAGAACGCGGCGCTTCGCACATTTCAGGAAGCAAAAGAGCACGGAACGACGACGATCCTCGACGCAGCGAGCGTGCACCATCAGCGGCAGGACGATGTCTATGACCCCGCCGAATCCGACGAGGCACATGCGCGCATCAACGACCGTAAAGATCGGGAAATCGAGCAGGCCGATCACATTCTCACGGTCTCCGAACTCGCCCGTGAGAGTTACATTGCGGCCGGCGTGTCTGAAAACAAAGTAACCGCCGTTCCCATGGGGGCCGATCTGTCTGACTTTGAGCCCCCGTCGCCGCTGCGGACGCCGTCTGAGGCCCCTCTCACCTTCCTTTTTGTAGGGCACGTCGGGCGCCGCAAGGGAGCAGACGTGCTTCTGGCTGCGTCGAGGCTCTTGCAGACGAACGGGGTGAGCCACTGCATTCGGTTTGCGGGGGAACGCGAGGAGCGCTTTCAGGACGTTCCGGATACGGTTGAATGGCTGGGATACTTGAGCCGGGACGAGCTCGTGGAGGCCTACCAGCACGCCGACGTGCTCGTACTTCCGTCCCGACACGACTCGTTTGGACGAGTTGTGGCCGAGGGAATGGCGACCGGCCTTCCGGCGCTCGTAAGCGAAGAGGTGGGGGCGAAGGAGGTCCTGACGAAAGAAGAGAGCGGATGGGTGGTCCCTCCGGGAAACCCGGACACGTTGGCCGCCCAGATGTGTTGGTGTGTCGAACATCCGAGCGTGGTCGCGAGCATGCAAGAATCGGCCCTCGAGGCTGCGCAAAACTATACTTGGCAAGCCTACCGTAGACGCGTCGGGACGGTGATACAGCGGATATTATCTTGAGTCGCTCTCCGGATGATCTTGTGGATTCGCATGTCTATCTCCGCGATGCCTTCCCTTCCCCGGTGGAAAAAGCGGTGGGTTCGCACACTGCGTCATCGGGCCAAATGGTATGTAGGGGCGCGGCCCTGGCTGTTCTTTCCAATATTTCGGCGCCGTTCATCTTTTGAAGACCTCCTGGTCACGAAGACGACCGACATTTGTATCGAAGGATTTCCCCGATCGGCAAACAGCTTTGCGGTCGGAGCCTTCGAGCATGCGCAGAGTCAACCGATACAGGTCGCGCATCACACGCACGTTCCGGCCAACGTGATGCGTGCGTGCCAATGGGACATCCCCGCGCTGGTGTTGGTCCGTGCCCCGGATGATGCTATCATCTCGCAGGCGGCGCTGGCCAAAGAAGTGCAATTTGTGGAAGAGAATATTGACGAGCCGGTCCAACTCGTTGGATTCCATGACCTGCTTGACGCCTGGCTCACGTTCTACCGTTCTGTCGAGCCGTATCAGGACCGGGCGTACATCGCGCTATTCAGGACTACAATTCAGGACATGGGGCGTGTGATTGACGGCGTAAACACGTATTTTGGAACCAATTTTGACCTGTTCGATCACACGGATGAAAATGAGGCGGCCGTGCACGCCCACCGAGGGTATCATGCAGGGCCTCAGGGACGGCGAGACACGTTTAAGGAAGAGGTGCGTTCAAGGCTTGAGGAGCAGCTGCAAACAGACACGGCCCTCCAGCGAAAAATGGAGGAAGCAGAGTCACTTTTCGATCGCCTCGTACGAACGGCGGAGGGAAAGACAGATGGATCGGTCCAGCCGTAGTTGCTGCCGAAGATGAGAGTCAGCGATGCGCCCTGGATTATTCCACGCCGGATAGGTGTTTCTTATGGACCTCACCGTTATCCATGTTTTGGCCAGCACCCGTGCCGACCACGGCGGCACCTCGCGTAGCGTACCGGCCCTCTGTGAGGCCTTGGACGAAGAAGGGGTCGACGTGCACCTCGTCACAGGCCGACCGGCGAACCCCTCGCCGGACCAGGAGCCCATTCTTCCGGAAGGAAATGTCCACGTGCATTGCATCGAAGAACGAACGTGTCTGCAGCGGACGCTGCGAAGCCCCGTTGGCTTTTACCGCCGCCTGTGGTCTGTCGTCCGGGAGGTACAACCCGACATCATTCACGACCATGGCGTGTGGTTGCCCAGTAATATTACGGCGGCCTGGGTGGCCCGGCGCGCCAGCATTCCGCTGGTTTCCACTCCGCGAGGGATGATCACGAAATGGTCGCTCTCACACCAGTCTAAGAAAAAGAGGGTGGCGTGGCACCTGTATCAGAAGCACGTCTTCCGTCAGGCCGCCCTCTTTCACGCCACCGCCCCCGCGGAGGTCGACAACTTGCGGATGCTCGACCTGACACAGCCCGTTTCCGTGGTGCCGAACGGCGTCGAGATTCCGGGCCTGCTGCCCGATAGACCCTCCGTGAACGAGAAGCGTGCGCTTTTTCTCTCTCGTCTCCACCCGAAAAAGGGCCTGCCGATGCTGCTGGAGGCATGGGCTGATGTTCGTCCGGACGGGTGGACGCTGGAATTGGTGGGTCCCAGTGAGAAGGGCCATCGCTCTGAACTGGAGTCCCAGGCCACCGAGTTCGGTTTAGATGGTTCGGTTCTGTTTTCCGGACCGGTCGATAATACAGACAAGTGGCAGAAGTATGCCTCTGCCGATCTGTTTATCCTGCCCAGTCACAGCGAGAACTTCGGGATTGTCGTGGCTGAGGCTCTGGCTGCAGGGGTGCCGGTCCTCACGACGACGGGGACGCCGTGGGAACCACTCGAAACCGAAGAGTGCGGATGGTGGGTCGCCCCTGAGTCAAATGCGATTGCAAGTGCTCTGAGGAACGCACTGAGTCTAGATCGGGATACGCTTAGGGCGATAGGAAAGCGAGGTCGGAGACTCGTCGAGACCACCTATACATGGCGGGCCATGGGGAAGAGGATGAACGAGGCCTACCAGTGGCTGTTGGAGCGAGGATCAAAACCTGATCACATTGAGGTGACGTAATGGAAGAGTACGAATGTACGTACGAGTATGGAAGTGCCGCCCCCTCGCATACGGCATCCTATCTGTGGCCGCCCATCTTTACGGTTCTGGATCGCGAAATTCCGGACAGGGCATCAGTGTTTGACCTCGGGTGCGGCAACGGGGCTTTTGCTTCCGAGGCAGAAACCCGAGGGTATGACGTGACTGGAGTGGATCCCTCGGAAGAAGGAATTCAGCAAGCCCGAAGTGCACACCCAGAACTGAACGTACACGTTGGCTCAGCTTACGACGACCTTCGAGTGAAATACGGCACCTTCGAGGCTGTCGTTAGTCTCGAGGTTATCGAGCACGTATATTCCCCCAGAAAATACGCGGCCTGTGTGTATAGCCTCCTTGAAGGAGGAGGGATAGCGTTAATTTCCACCCCCTACCACGGATACTGGAAGAATCTGGCACTTGCAATCACGGGGAAAATGGATGAACACTTTACCGCACTTTCGACCCACGGCCACATCAAATTTTGGTCGCGGGATACCTTAGGACAGCTTCTTGACGAAACGGGCTTTGAGAACATCCGGTTTCGGCGTGTCGGTCGCATTCCGCCCCTTGCCAAATCGATGATTGCCATTGCCGAGAAGCCCGATTCGTAGTTATGAAACTGTCTCTCATTACGCCCCTTCTCCTCACCTACAACGAGGAGGCCAACATCAATCGCACTCTCGATCGCCTCACGTGGGCCGACCGAATCGTAATTGTAGACAGCTACAGTGAGGACGCAACCGTCGAAATTGTACGATCGTACGAAAACGTTGATCTCCTCCAGCGGGAGTTTGACCACTTCGATGCGCAGTGCAACTACGGACTGGAGCAGATCGATACGGAATGGGTGCTCTCTCTGGATGCTGATTATCTATGCAGTGAGGAGCTGATCAGCGAGATTCGCTCGCTTCCGGCCTCTCCTGCGTTCGACGGGTTCTCCGTAGAGTTCATCTACTGTGTCCACGGCCACCCTTTGCGTGGCTCTCTGTATCCGCCCCGGACGGTTCTCTACCGACGGAAACAGGCAAAATATCACCGGGATGGACATAGCCATCGCGTTCGGATTGATGGGAACGCGGGAAAACTGGAAACGCCCATCTACCACGACGACCGGAAGCCGTTGTCCGAGTGGCTCGATAATCAGCGCCGCTACTGTCGACTCGAGATCGACAAATTAGAGGAAACGAGTGAGGTAACCCTCGTCGATCGAGTTCGAAAAACCGGCGTTCTCGCCCCCATTCTCATTCCTTTTTACTGCTTGTTCGTACAAGGGCTCATTCTGGATGGCTGGCCGGGATGGTATTATGCGCTCCAGCGCACCTACACGGAACTGCTCCTTGCATTAAAACTCATCGACCGCAACATCCGGAGGCAGGAATAGAAGAAATTGCCGTATCGGCGATCAGCTTACTTCGTGAACCGAAGGTCGGCAGGTCAACCGTTTCCGTACTGGCGTCTATGTCATTCTGTGTTCGATTCGGTCTCCCATTTCAATCTCGCCAGGAATCCCGCCGGCGGATCCCAAGTTTGCAGTCACGCACGTAGTGTCATTTTCAGTGCTCTGCGACCCCGATTGTCTTGAAAACGCGTTGTTTTTGATGTGTATGGGGATCGGCATGGGCACTCACGGAAAACTTGGGATGTATCCTCCCAGTCCGTATAGAGGCACAGCCTGAAGAGCAATATCTTTTTCTTAACAGGTCAATTTGCATGTCCGAACTGAACGTAGCCATTGTGGGAAGTGGCCTGATCGCCACCAAGAAGCACATTCCGGCGTTCCGGCGTCTCGGCTCCGAAGCGACCCTTACCACAATCTGTGATGTAGACCCAGATAGCGCGCAGGGGGCAGCCAACCGCTTCGATATTTCCTCGGCATATACGGATCTAGGTGAACTGCTGAGTCAGGAGAAGCCGGATCTCGTTGACATATGTACTCCGCCGAAGACGCATTCGGATCTCGCGATCCAGGCCATCGAGGGGGGAGCACACGTTCTCATCGAAAAACCGATGGCCATGGATGTGGAGGAGTGCAACGAGATCGTGGAGGCCGCCGAACAGAACGGTCGAAAGGTCTGTGTTGCCCATAGCGACCTCTTTTATCCCCCTTTTCTACAGGCACAGGAGCGCATCGAAAATGGAGACATCGGGGAATTCAAGGGGATGCGCATTTTTCTGTCCACCCCAACCGATTACATGACCTCTCAAGAAGATCATTGGGCCCACGAGCTGCCCGGTGGAGTTATTGGGGAGTCAGGACCACACGTCGTGTACCTTACTCTACCGTTCATTAATCCAGTTCAAGAGGTTCGCGCCTATGGACTGAAGAACATGTCTTATCCCTGGTCCAAGTACGAGGACTATCGGGTTGACTTGGTTGGGGAAGACACGGCCAGCACCATTACGTGCATATATACCACCGATCAGTGGGACGCCCAAGTCGATATTTGGGGAACAGAGGGGATGCTAAAACTGGACCTGGAGCTTATGACCCTTACTGATCATGGTCGTCCCAGCCTCGATTCTTGGCAACTCGCCGGATCTGGACTTTCCCAGTCCCTCCAAACCATTGGGGATACGATTCAGACGGGCGCTCAGGTCTTGCTCGGTCGCTACCAGAAGACGCACGACCTTCTCATCGAGCAATTTGTCGACAGCATTCATCGGGACACTGGATCTCCGGTGCCGGCCGAAGAAGGACGAGAGGCTGTGCGAGTGATGAACCTTATCGTAAAGAAGTTGGGGGAAGAGAATACGTCCGAAACAAAGAAAGAAAAGGTGGACAAAAAATAACCTTCGAGTGTCTACGAACCAAATACGTGAAATTAGAACCTATTTTGTTTTGCTAAGATAAATACTTTGTACATCCAAATACTACACCAAAAGTCACAAAAAAATAAACTAAAAAACTACACACACACTAAAAAACTACTAATGGAAAAAAACGAACGCGGAAACGAAGTGGAAGGGCTTTTCACTGAAAAGGCTAGCAACTGGAGAAAAAAGTACAAATCTGGTGGTGAATTACGTCCTCGACTTGAGAGGTTTTTATCAGGCGTACAGGAATTACTAGCCCCAGAGAAACGGATTCTCGACTTTGGATGTGGTACGGGAGACCTTGCCGCTGAGTTGAGCAAATGCGGGTACGAGGTCTGCGCTTGCGATTTTTCTGAAGCGATGATCCGAAACGCTGCCGAAAGTGAGAGTCAGGCTAACGTAAAATGGAATATATTACCCCCAGATTGGGATACCCTTCCATATAAAGATTCAAGCTTCGACGCTATTGTGGCTTCTAGCGTATTCGAGTACCTAAAAGATTTGGAGGGAACAATGCGCGAGCTGTCAAGGGTGGTTTCACCTGGAGGTTTTATTATATTCACCGTACCAAATATATATAATCGAACTCGAAAGATCGAATGGTACTTACGTAAAGTAATACAAGTACCCCTAATTTCATATCTTTCTTCAATACACGAAAAGACAAATAAGTTCATGAAGTATATTAGATTATCAGTGAACCGTTTTTCTGCGGAGAAGTGGCACGAATATCTAAAGTGCTACGGTTTCGTGCCTCTTGATACAAGAGAAGCGTCGGATGAGTACTGGCAGTCGAATAAAGAGAACGCCCTCATTCTTATGCGCTTCCAGAGAAACGATCCTTCTTAAGGATGCACCAATAGTCTCCGTATACTATTGGCGTTGTGCTTCAACCGTCTCGTCCTCCCGAGAGACCCCACAACCCTCTTTTAACCGGGTTTGATTCTTGAGTACGGAGCGAGAAAGGACCATTCACCTGAGCGTTCCGCCCTACGTCTATTCCAAACGTCAGTCCCTTAGCCCGGTGCACCAGGGGAATAGATGGAAACGAAATTGATTCAAAAGCTCATCGTAGGACTCAAAAGCGATGTACATTCTCGGCATCAACGCCTATCACGGCGACGTCGCGGCGGTTCTTCTTTACGACGGGGATCTCGTGGCGGCCGTCGAAGAAGAGCGCTTTCGCCGCATCAAGCACGTGGCGGGCTTTCCGTCGAACGCCATTCAGTGTTGCCCGGAGATGGCCAGCATCGACGCCTCGAACCTCGATCGCGTCGCCATCAGCCGGGACCCCTCGGCGCACTTCGGCAAGAAGGTGCAGTTCGTCCTCACCGAGCGCCCGTCGCTGAAGCTGGTGTGGGAGCGGGCGATGAGCTCGCGCAAGGTAACGAACGGGGAGGACGACCTTGCCGACGCGCTGGATCGGGTGGCACTACACCCTCCAGCGCACCTACGCCGAAGTCCTCCTCGCTCTTTTGCGGGTGGACAAGCAACTAGGCGAAGAGCCTCGTTCCGAAGGAGGGCATCCACCAGAGCGATCGTGAAATGAAACCATTTTGCATTCATGGCGGTGTTGCTCTGAACCCTGGCGTCCAATAGGGCCGACCGATCTCATGCCGACGAAACCCGTTCGTGACGTGCCCGATCACGTGCACATGCACCTGAAGCGCCGAGCTGAAAAGAATCGTCGAAGCCTAAACCAGGAGCTCCTTCGTATTCTTGAAGAGTCGATCTCGCAACCGTCCGAGTCCAATCGACAGGTTGCGCGCGAGGCCCGCAAGGCGGAGCAAGACCGGACGCCATCGTGGGCCGTCGAGTCCCGAGAATTGAAGCGCACAATGCGGGAAGGCCGGCAGGTTTGCGCGATGCGGTGAAGCTCCCTATGAGCATGAGTCATCCCGACGGCGGTCAGGAGCGAAGGAGGCAATCCCAGCTTGCCAAAGCTGAAGGATCCCCTTGAATTCAGCGGAAACAAGCTCGGAAAGCTGTGCTTTTTGGGTTGTTTCCGCCTCATCGGGAGAGATTCTTCGGGTCGTGGCAATCCAGATTGCCTGCCTCCCTCAGAATGACGCAGTGATGCAAAAGGAGCGATCCGCGGAGCTTCACCGCTTTCTGCACACGTACCGGAAGGCCTGGTGTACAAACCAATCCGCGAGCATGCTGCTCCACTCCCATCCGTATCGGGTACGGGGTTCGTACCGTCGTATTGCGGCTGTTGAGGTGCCTCGGGGATCATGATTGCCGGCAAGCAGCCGGGATGCGTTCAGGTTTCGGTATGGAACCCCGTTGTGAAGGCACGGCTTGAATGTAGGTGCGATCGTCCAGAAACGAGCCGGTTCCCATGGATGCCACTGGCCTCAGCGACGAAGAATTTGCCCGACGGGGCAATGCCCTGTTTGAGGAGCATGTTCGCCCCAACGTCGACGTAGACGAAGAGTCGCACAAGTTCGTGGCGATTGACGTCGAGACTGGCAAGTATGAGGTCGACGAAAGCGAGGTCGACGCGACCGACCGACTTATTGAACGATGTCCCGAGGCTGAGGGGCGGATTTGGCTTCGGCGCGTCGGGTACGAACATGCGCATCGTCTCGGGGCGTTCGACAGCACGCAGACGTGAATCATGGGGTTGATCGGAAGGGTCACCGCTGACAGAGAAGCAAGGATTCCTCTCCTCGTACGTTCGGGGGAAGGCACAGAGCACGAAATTGACGCCGCGATCGATACAGGATTCAACGGTGTTCTGGGTCTGCCCGCTCATCTCATCGAAGAACTTGGCCTCTCGCTCGTAGGCCGCGAGCGAATGTTGCTCGCCAACGGGGAGCTGCACTTCGCGGAGACGCACCGAGCGTTCGTCAGTATGGAGGACCGAGTCTATTCTGTTCGTGTAGTTGAAGCTGGCGAGCCCCTTGCTGGCATGAGCCTGCTCTGGGAGTACGATATGGATGGTGGGCAGGTTGTTCTGGAACGTCTGTAATACAGCCAACCGCCGACTGCCGTTCGCAGCGCTGGGAGCAAGACCATCTAGATGGCCACGACTGAGTAGTCTCCGGGCTGCGCTGGGAGCAAGGCCATTTAGATGGCCACGACCGAGTAGTCTCCGGGCTGCGCTGGGAGCAAGGCCATTTAGATGGCCACGACCGAGTATCCCGAAAGCCTTCGGGATGACCGCCGTCACTACCGGAGCACCTCAGCTCTGGAGAATCCACCACTCTTTCTTTTCGACCTTCTTCTTCCCAAACCGAAAAGAGATGTACATCCTCGGCATCAACGCCTACCACGGCGACGTCTCCGCCGTCCTTCTGGAGGACGGCGACCTCGTCGCGGCCCTCGAAGAAGAGCGCTTCCGCCGCATCAAGCACGTGGCGGGGTTCCCTACAAACGCCATCCGCCGCTGCCTCGACGTCGGCGGCATCGACGCGGCCGACCTCGACCACGTCGCCATCAGCCGCGACCCCTCGGCCCACTTCGGCAAGAAGGTGCAGTTCGTCCTCACCGAGCGCCCGTCGCTGAAGCTGGTGTGGGAGCGGGCGATGAGCTCGCGCAGGGTGACGAACGTGAAGGATGACCTCGCCGATGCTCTGGGCGTCACGAAGCGGGGGCTCCCGCCCCTGCACAACGTGGAGCACCACCCGGCGCACCTGGCGAGTGCGTTTTTCGTGTCGTCCTACGGGGAGGCGGCCGTCTGCGCCCTCGACGCGATGGGCGACTTCGTGAGCACCTCGTGGGCAATGGGGCAGGGCAACTCGATGGAGATGCTGGGCCGCGTCTACTACCCCCACTCGCTGGGCCTGCTCTACACGGCCATCACGCAGTTTCTCGGCTTTCCGTACTACGGGGACGAGTACAAGGTGATGGGCCTGGCCCCGTACGGCGACCCGACCTACACCGACGAGATCCGCGAGCTCATCCCCCTCGGGAAGGACGGGCAGTTCGAGCTTGCGCTCGACTACTTCCGCCACTGGCAGGAGGACTACGACATGGACTGGGAGGAGGGCCGCCCGGACTTCGGCACGATCTACACGCCGGCGCTGGAGGAGCTGCTCGGCCCCGAGCGCGAGCCGGAGAGCACCCTCACCCAGCGCCACAAGGACATTGCTCACTCCCTCCAGGCCGTCCATGAGGAGAACGCCTTCCACGTCCTAAACGCCGTCCACGAGCAGACGGACGCCAACCGCCTCTGCCTGGCCGGAGGCGTGGCCATGAACAGCGTGGCCAACGGGAAGGTGCGCGCCAACACGCCGTTCGAGGAGCTTTACATCCAGCCGGCTGCTGGAGACAATGGCACGGCCCTCGGCGCCGCCTACCACGTGTGGCACGAGCACTTCGACGAGCCCCGCTCGTTTGTGATGAACCACACGCTCTGGGGCACCGAATACGACGACGACCGGGTGCCGGAGATCGTGGCGGGTCAGCCGGACGCGGCGTCGAAATACCAGTGGACCAAATACGACGACCTGGATCGCCTCTGTGAAAAAACGGCTCAGCTTCTCGCCGACGGGAAGGTGGTGGGATGGTTCCGGGGCCGGATGGAGTGGGGCGCCCGGGCCCTCGGTAACCGGAGCATCCTGGCGGATCCGGGCCGCGCCGACGCCCGCGACCGCATCAACAACCGGGTGAAGTACCGGGAGGAGTTTCGTCCCTTCGCGCCGTCGATCCTGAAGGAGGCCGTCGACGAGTACTTTATCGGACACGCCGGAACGCATTCGGAAGACCGAGAGGAATTCCGACCCTCCCCTGATCCGTTCATGCAGCAGGTGTACCCGGTCCGGGAGGAGAAGCGCGACGAGATTCCGGCCGTCACGCACGTGGACGGCACCGGCCGCCTCCAGGCGGTCGGCAAAGGTCGAAATCCGGCCTATCACACGCTCATTTCTGCGTTCGCTGAGAAGACCGGGACACCGGTTGTTCTCAACACGAGCTTCAACGAGAACGAGCCCATCGTCGAATCCCCGGAGCAGGCCCTCAACTGTTTTTTCCGCACGGCCATGGACGCGGTGGTGGTCGAAAACACCTTGGTACAGCGCACTGAGCGGAGCGAGGAAGTGCTTTCAGAGTGAGGCAGCCGGTGGAGGAAAGAACGTCGGACGAGGCGACGGGCTGATCGTCAAAGACGGATGGAGACTCCGTCCACTGGAGTCTCCAGGGGAGAAGCGAAGGTTGTGCCGGGGGGCGGAGGTCATCAACGCGGAGGCGGCTGCGCCCATCGTGATTGAGGACGATGTCTTCGTGGGGATGGAGGCGCTGGTTCTGAGGGGCGTGACCGTCGGCGAGGGCGCCGTCGTGGGGGCGGGCGCCGTCGTCACGCAGGACGTGCCGCCGCAGACGGTGGGGGCGGGCAATCCGGCGACCGTCGTGCGGGAGCTGTGAGGCGCCGCCCGATTCTCCTGATACGTGCGTTCAGCGGGTTCGAGAGCGGGTTCAGCGAGGCGGGCACCACGTGCCATCCCGACATCATTCGGCGATTCCATCGGAGCATTGCCAACTTCTGGGAGACATATCGGTGTCTGTTGGACCAATGGTATCCTTTTTCCAACGCCGAAGACACGTTTCAGGAGGTTGCGTTTGGAAAAGAAGACCGCTACGTGGTAACTGACGATCACCACTTTGAGGTTTTTCGTTCCTTCCTCTCTGAGACCGATGGATGACCGATCCTTTCCACATTCAGAAATAGATGCAGATCTTGATCTGGGGACGTACCGTCGGATGGTTGAGCTGAAACGCATCGGCAACCGGGCCGTCCACCGCGCGCAGGAAGAGAACCGGCGGCTGGGCATTCCGAATGTCTATTCCATCGGGGGACGCATTTACTACGAGCAGCCTGACGGCACCCTCACGCGGGAAGAGCCGCCGTTCGAGAGGAGCTCGTCCGGGACTAGCGAGGGCGGGCCGGAGCCGGAGTAGGGGACTGTGCGGAAGGAAGACGAAAGGCACTGGGGCCGTCGTACGAGACGGGCCCCCGCGGACGGTGGTGGTGGACAATCGGGCGATGGTCCTCCGGGGCTCGAACGGAGTGAAAAAGGGTGAGGAATAGAGAAAGAAAAGGGAATGGGTGAGCACTTCTGGAGCAACATTTGCGGCGGACCGCAGGTAAGGTTTCCTGTTGATCAATTCGAAAACAAACACCCTTCATCATGAGTCTTCCGACCAACGGCCATCCCGACCCCAGCCCGTATCTCTCGTCGGACGCTGGCGAGCGAATTGCGGCCGATCCCATTTTCGAGGGCGATGTCGACACGGGCAGAACCGTCGTCGTCTGTGGGGCCGGCGGATTTATCGGCGGGCACCTCGTGGCCGACCTCTTGCGCCAGGGCTACCCGGAGGTGCGCGCCGTCGACATCAAGCCGCCCAGCCACTGGTTTCAGAAGTTCGACGGGGCGGACAACCGGTCCCTCGACCTCCGGGAGAAGGAGAACTGCTACCGGGCCTTAGAGAACGCCGATCACGTCTACAACCTCGCGGCCGACATGGGCGGGATGGGCTTTATCGAAAACAACAAGGCCCTCTGCATGCTCAGCGTGACGATCAACACGCACCTGCTGATGGCCGCCCGCGACAATGACGTGGACCGGTATTTCTACTCCTCGAGCGCCTGCGTCTACAACCAGGAGCTTCAAAGCACCTCCGACGTCGAGCCGCTTTCAGAGGAGGACGCCTACCCGGCCCTCGCCGAGGACGGCTACGGGTGGGAGAAGCTCTTCAGCGAGCGGATGTGTCGCCACTTCCGGGAGGATTTCGATCTGACCACGCGGGTGGCGCGCTACCACAACGTGTACGGCCCGTTCGGGACCTACGACGGCGGGCGGGAGAAGGCGCCGGCGGCGTTGACTAGGAAGGCGATTGCGGCGAAGCTGAGCGGGAGCGGAGACACTGTGATCTGGGGGGACGGGACCCAGACCCGCTCGTTCATGTACGTCGACGACTGCGTGAAGGGGACGCAGAAGATTATGCATTCCGACATCACCGATCCGATCAACCTCGGGAGCGACGAGCTGGTGACGATCAACGAGCTGGTGGACGTGATTGAGGCGGCGGTGGGCGTGGACCTGGAGCGGGAGTACGATCTGACGAAGCCGCAGGGCGTCGATGGCCGCAACTCGGACAACACCAAAATCCAGCGGGAACTCGGGTGGGAGCCGCCGACGGCCCTCCGGGATGGGATGGAGGTCACCGCCGACTGGATCGAGCAGCAGATGCGGCGGCACGCCGAGCAGGAAACGACCAGCCGCTTCGCGCTGGCGCACTAGTGCAGCTTCAAACGATCTTTTGGGGAGATCAGTTTGCTATTGTTCCAAGCTCCAGCTTGAGGTATGGACGGACGAGGTCCGTCCAAAGCTCGATTGCACAACAGACCAGTTGAAGCTGCACTAGCAACCTGTTGCGTGTTGGTGGTTGAGTATCGCTTCGTACGAGGTATTGGCTACAAACGTATTTTGCAGGCAAACTTTTTCTCCAAAGTGTGCGACAGGGGAAATCTATTTTTTCGGTTTTCGGAGAATATGTGAAGGTTGGTCTATGCGCAACAGCCTGCTAGGTCGTACTGACAAACGGAAGATTCAAAGAAGGAGCATCTTTGCTCGGAGGTCAGCGTCTATGTGGAACTTTGCCCCAATCGGCCCAAACTCCTTTTGATAATGAGGCGACGCCACGAAATTTCTGATGAGCAGTACAACCGAATCGAACCGCTGCTTTCTGGGAAGCCGGGCGATCCAGGCCGCAACGCCGAAAATAATCGCCGGTTCATCAATGCGGTGGTTTGGATTGCTCGAACCGATTCCCCTTGGGCCGATCTTCCGGAGCGCTCTGGCAAACATGACACCGTTTACCACCGCTTCGATAACTGGGCGAAGAAGGGGCGCTGTAAGGCCATCTTCGAAAGCCTCCAAGAACCGGATCTCGACTGGGTCATGATCGACTCATCGGCCGTGAGAGCCCATCAGCACGCCGCCGGTCAAAAAAAGCTCAGTCGAAGCCGAGGCCCTCGGGCGAAGTCGAGGCGGATACTCTACAAAGATCCACGTCCTCTGCGACGCGCTTGGCAATCCGCTAGAAATCGTGCTCACGCCCGGACAGGCCGGAGATTCTCCGCAGGCACAGCCTCTCCTGGAAGAATTTCTCTCGGCCCCGGGGGCGCTGCAGGTCGGAGCCGTTCTGGAAGATAAAGGCTACGACTCGAACGCTTTTCTGAAATACATCGACTCCTTGGAAGCGGAGACCGTCATTCCGCCGAAGAAAAATCGACTGGACCAGCGCGAGTTTAGCCGTGAACTATACAAGGATCGAAATACGATTGAGCGGTTCATTGGGCGGATCAAGCATTACCGGCGAGTCGCGACGCGCTATGAGAGAACCGCGCGGAACTACCTGGCGATGTTACATCTGGTCTCATCATTAGTGTGGCTTCTATAGCGGTTCGTGAAATTACCATTCGTCAGTACGACCTAGCGCCCTGATTGAAGCTCAGAGGCGGAGACCGGTGTGCCCGGATCTTGCTCCTCTCCGGTGAGCGATCATACTGGTACGTGAATGGGGTTCTGAAACCCGTTTTCGTTTACGGCTAAACACGGTCGCCTCCATGCGAGAGGAAATTGTTTACGTACGTTCCCACGGATCGGTAGAGGCCAACCACTCCTGAAATGAAGTCGGTGATCACCCCTTTGCTCCGACGCCGAGAAGGCCTTGAGGCCGCCTGGCTTTTTGGGTCTGTGGCGGAAGAAGAGGCGAAAGAGAGCAGTGACCTTGATGTGGCCGTGCTGGGAGCCGAGCCACTTACGGCGGCGGCGAAGATGGAGCTGATCGACGAACTGGCCCAGGCGACGGGACGTCCCGTCGATCTGATTGATTTGCAGACCACCCACGGGCCCATTGTCGGTCGGATTTTGGGCGATGGAACCCGGCTTTTCTGCGATGACACAACGCTATACGCGAAAGTCATGAAGCGGTGGTGGTTCGATCAGGCCGACTGGATGCCGTATCGCCGACGAATTCTTAAGACACGTCGAGAGCGATGGATCGAGAACTGATTGAGGAGAAGATTGAGTCCCTCCGACGGTGTGTGAGGCGAGTGAAGGATAAGCGTGTATCCACAGTGGACGAGTTGGAAGACGACTGGGATACGCAGGATATCCTGAGCGTGAACCTCACGCGGGCGATTCAGTTATGCGTTGATCTTGCGGCCCATCTTGTTGCCGAGACGGAGCGGTCGTCACCCGAAGCGATGGCCGAGGCGTTCGATCACCTTCGAGAGATGAACGTCATCGACGCATCGCTTGCAAACAGGCTAAAAGGGGCCGTTGGATTTCGCAATGTGGCCATTCACGCCTACCGCTCGATTGACTGGGCGATCGTCCACTCCATCACGCACGAGCGGTTAGACGACTTTCGACAGTTTGCACGCTCGGTCTTGATGGTTCTCGACAGTGAGTAAAACAGTTTGCAGTTCCACTTCGGTTCGTTTCTTCAGGTCTCCCCCTAATGGCCGACACGCCCTCCCTTCTCTTCATCAATCAGCACTACTACCCCGACTTTGCCTCTACGGCTCAGCACCTGACGGACCTGGCCGAGCATCTGTCCGACCAGGGGTTTGAGGTGCATGCAATGTGCAGCGCGGGGCACTACCTGTCCGGCTCGATGGACGTGCCGATGGAAGAGACGCACAACGGCGTCCACATTCACCGGGTGCGGGCTACGGCCTTCGGGCGCGACACGCTTCTGGGACGCCTCACCGATTACGCCAGCTTCTTCCTACAGGTGCTCTGGCGCGTCCTTACGGGGCCGCGCTACGATTCCGTGGTGACTCTCACGACCCCCCCCCTGATCGCACTGGTCGCTACAGTGGCCCGGATGCTTCGGGGACAGTCATACGGCATCTGGTCGATGGACCTGCATCCGGACGCGGAGGTGGCGGTCGGGATGCTCGGATCCAGTCACCCTGTGACGCGCCTCCTCCATGCGCTTAACAACTGGGCGTACCGCCGGGCCGACTTCGTGGTGGACCTGGGTCCGTACATGAAGCGCCGGCTTCGCGAGAAAGGCGTTCCGGACGAACGGCTTCACACCATTCCGGTCTGGAACAAAAAGGAGGAGGTGTATCCGATTCCCGACGACGAGAATCCGTTGGTGGAGGAGGTCGGGCTGCAGGACAAGTTCGTGGTCATGTACTCCGGAAATGCGGGCCTCGGTCACCGCTTCGACGAGGTCCTGGCGGCCATGAAGCACTTCGACGGGCACCCAAACATTTCCTTTTTGTTTGTGGGGAGCGGGCCGCGGAAGGAGGAGATTACCGCGTTCGCGGAGGAGCATGCGCTCTCCAATTTCCAGTATCTTTCCTACTTTCCCCGCGAGCAGATCAGGTATTCGCTGTCGTTGGCGGATGTTCATCTGCTCACGCTCTACAATGACATGGCGGGGGTGGCCGTCCCGGGGAAACTCTACGGCATTCTCGCCACCGGAAAGCCGGTGCTCATGCTTGGGCCGGAGGCCTCCGACTCAGGGGGGACAATTCTAAAGCACGACGTGGGGATGGTGGTTGACCCCCGAGATGAGGCCGACGCGTCGACCCGGTTTATCGAGGCCGTCGAGACGCTCTACGAGAACGAGAAGCGGCGACGGGCGATGGGCACGCGTGGACGAGAGGTCTTCCTCGACCACTTCGAGCAGAAGGTATGTTGCGCGCAATGGACGGACCTGCTCGCTGAGGAGGTGGGGCGGAATCGGGAAATTTTGGAGACAACGTCCTGACGGACGGGCTACCGTTCGTTCAGTTGGTTGACAAACGCCTGATGCGCGTCGCCTCCCACTTGCTGCTGTACGAGAGACAGGACTGCGTCGAGTTCGTTGTGGAGAAGCGCGCCCACGTCCAGGACGAGTCCCGGAAACGTTCGGCCGGCGAGGTGCCCGTCTTCGTCGGGTGAGAGCGTCAAGTACGCCCCGTCCTCCAGCACGAACCAGTCGAGCCGCTCGTCCTCGATTTGCCAGACGACGTATTCCTGCACGCCGTTGCGCCGGTACACCTGTTTCTTGTCGTGCAGGTCGTAGGCCGCACTGCTATGGGCGATTTCCACAATCAGCTCTGGGGGGCCTTCAACGTAGTCGTCATCACTGATGTGGGACTGTCCCCCGCCGTCCGCCGAGATGCGGAGGAGGGCATCCGGCTGCGGTTCGTTGTCGAGGTCGAGGCGGACGGTTGTGTTGTCCCCGGCCGACACGTGGGGCGTAGCGGCGGCGTAGGCGAAGAGCCACCCGATAATCGCGCTGTGAGGTTCGCCGTGCGATTCGAACTGGACGGGAGAGGGCATGTAGACAGTGCCTTCGATGAGTTCGGCCTTCTTGACGTGCGGCATCGCCTCGTACCGGCGCTCAAACTCGCGCCGTGTGAGACGGTCGCCGTTTACGAGGGCCGGAGTTGTGGGAGACGGAGAGTCTGACATGCGCTCCATCGAATTAGGATTGATGTCTTGCGAAGAAACAACGCTGAGGGGAGCATGATCCGCTCGACGAGTAGCAGTGGGGCCCGATACGAATCGCCGGAAGAATCTTTCGGGGGCGTCCCTACGACATAGACAACCCAGATTGCGAGGCGCAGACCGTGATGCCGAACGGACGGCCGACCGCTTCAAGCGCTGTATTCGGTGGTCTGCGGCCCACTGTCCGCCGTCGGCTCGAGGGGCGCATACAGGTCGCAACGTCGGTGATACTACCCCTTCAGCACCCGCCGCACGCCGCGGGAGACGGTCTGGGCGAGCCGATCTGTCATCGGCACGTCGGAGCGCCGAGACGGGTAGTACGACGACGTGTACCCGTACCTAGAGGGCGAAGCGGACGAATCGCGGTTGAGGACTTCGGCAATCGTATGGGAGCAGAGGTCGTCGAGACGGGTACGCACGTCCTGTACGGCTCGCCGGCGCGTCCGGTGGGCAGCCGCCAGGAGGAGCGTGAGTTCACTCAGTGAGGCGAGGCGGAACGCGTCGTCGTAGAGCAAAGCCGGAGGGGTGTCGATAAGCACGAGATCCCACGAGGCCTGCATGGGCTCCAGGAGCGGCCGCAGATGGCGTTCCTGGAGGAGAAGGGACGGCTGAGGCACGTCGTGCCCCGCTGCGAGGAGGCCGAGCTGTCCCATGTCCGGGGCCAGCGGGGAGGCGGCCTGGGACGAAGCAGCGTCCGCCGAGGCCCCGTTTCCGCCCGGACGTCGGGAGGTCGGCAGGGGAAGGGACTGGACCGCGTCGTGCTCGTCGGACAGTTGGTCCGGGAGGCCCGGGGTGCGGTCGGCGTTGAAGAGGCGGTGGAGCGCGGGACCTTGTAGGTCCGCATCGACGAGGAGCACGTCCTGGCCCGCTTCCGTGAACGCCACAGCGAGGTTGGCGGCGGTGGTGGTTTTGCCTTCCTTCGCTCCTGGGCTGATGACCACGATTGTCGACACGTTGCGTGGCAGGCCGAGACGAATGTTTGTCGCGAGGTGGCGGTACGCCTCGACGGCCGGGGCAAACGGGTCGGCAATGCCGGGCCAGGGCACAGCCGACTCGTCGAACGCGGGGTCCGTTGTGGCGCTCCATTCCGGAATGGTGCCGAAGGGGCCGCTGGATGAGTGGGGAAGGTCCTCCGGGGCTTCGATGACGTCGTCGAAGCGATTGTACAGCAGGGTCCCCCCGCCTGCCGCGACGCCGCCAAGGAGCGTTGCGAGGATCACGTTGCTCCAAACATCGGGAGCAATCGGGGTAGAGGGCGGTGCGGCCGGACGGAGAATCTCTACCTGTTCTGGAGAGGCGGTCGCCGAAACCCGCGTCCGCTGGAGGTTCTTGGAGAGGCTCACGAATAGCTCCTGCGTGGTGGCCTTGCGCCGCCGGAGTCGGCTGAGCATGTCGTTGGGCGAGTCGCGGAGGGCCGCCCGGTGCTGCTCCAGACGGTCGTCCAGCGCCTTCAGCTTCGCGGAGAGTCGTGTCACGGAGAGGCGGCGCTTCGTGATCTGTCGGCGGAGGTCCACGACGGATGCGAGTCCGCCGCCGCTTTCGCCGTCGAGGGGGCGGATAGCCCCTGTGGACAGAGACCGGTCGACGTATTCGGTCGCCAGCCGGTCGGCTCGGGTCTGCAACGTGTCGAGGCGCGCCTTCATGTCCGAAAGCTGGGCCTGAAGCTGAGGAGACAGGGTCCTGTTGCGGGCCTTGATGAGCCGGATCTCGGACTTCAGGGAGGCCATTTCCTCCTGCGTCTTCTGGAGGCGCGTCGAGGTTGTAGAAGAGGCACGATCGGCGAGGTTCGGGCGGATGCGCCGAAGGCGAGCCCGTGCGGAGTCGAGCAGGGCCTGCTCCATCTGGAGATCGAGCTGGACCTCTTCCTTCTTGTGCCGCAGCTCGGCAATCTTCCCGGCGAGCTGGTTGGCTTTGCCGACGAGCCCGCCGCCGCTGTCGGTCGGGGCGAGCAGGCCGCGCTGCCTGCTGGACCGAACGCGAGTGGAAATCGAGTCCTCGAGGGCTCGCAGCTGGGTGTGCAGCTTGCGCTTCTGCTCCTTGAGCAACTGCCGCGTTGCCCGCACCTGGGCATTGCTGGAGCGTTTGCGATGGACGCGGTACACGTCGGCGTAGGTGTTGGCCACGAGGGCCGCTTCGTCGGCGCGAGGACCGGTTGCCTGAATGCGAAGGGCCGGGAGGTCCTGGGCGTCGCGTCGGACGGACACCGCACCGGAGAGGCGGGCCGCCAGGGCCTCGGGCGACCGCAGGCGGCCGTCTTGCCGCCACAGCAGACTGGACTCTGCCGGGGCCGAGAGCGTATCGGCATGCGTGAGCAGCTCGCGCGCCACCTCCTCCGCAAAGACCTCGGAGTTCCGCAGGAAGTAGAGTTCACGGCCGATCCGATTCGGCGCCTGCACCGGCAAGAATTTCGTCATGCGGTCCGGCCGATCCGGCTCGTTCAGGAGCAGGGCGGTACTGGCGCGGTACTGGCGCGGCTGGTTTTGCTGATAGACGTACGCGGCTCCGCCCAGAAGGAGGGCCAAGCTCAGAATGAACCATTTCCCTTGCCACAGGGCCTGAATGTGATCCCAAGGCGTCGAGCGCGGCGTCCCGGAATCATCGTCCGGATACAGCGCAGCAGCGTCGGCGGGAGCGTCCGACGATCCATTGGTAGAAGACATAGTGCGTCTGCGAAATGAACGCGCTTGAAGAGAAAAGACCGTGTCGACGAAAGCGTATGCAGGCGCGCGAAAATTCTCCCGACAGATAGGACAGATGCCTGCATCAAGGAAAGGCCGGGATACGAAAGACGTTTTGGACTTGCGATTGGAACTACTCCTTTCATCTTTTAGGACAACCTCACCGACGTAACAAAGTCAAAAACGCGTGCTTTCATCCCGTTAGGGAATGGAGAAAGATCCCGGGAGCGGTGCGAGAAAAAAGCGGCCGTTGAAGGCAACTCGTATTATCTTTAACACTTTTGTAGGAACAGGAATGCTGAGAAAGTTCGGTATACGAACTTTGACGTAGAGGGGACGGGCTCAACAAAAGGGGGCGACTTGAGCATCCGACTGTCTCAGCGGTCGCCGATCTGAACCATAGCGTGTTCAGAATGCGACGCAGATCGGAGAACAGAGCAGGGGACCAGAACGAGGGTGAGGGGCAGCTGCGCGCACAGGGCGTGCGATGATGTAAAACAAGCTGTAACTTGATCAAGGCACGTTCGTCCTCCTCTGAGAAGACGGTATTCATCTTTTGGCCCAGCATCGTTTTTGATCTGCCAACGCTAACGCTGAGGGTATTCATTCGAAACAGTCAAAACATCGGAAATTCCGAGAGTTTAACATAGGCTCGGTCGTCTTTGTGCGTACACCTGCTAATTTCAGTTCTCCCTGATGTCGGGTGTAAGTTGTGAGGGATCAGGAGGCGACCACTTCCTTTGTCCTTCATTTCTCGATTCCGCGAGGACATGGCATCTGCGCTTTCACTACTTTCCACATTTTCCCCTGCCCAGAAGAGCGGGCTCGGGGAGGCTCTTCTTCCGGTGCTGGCCGGGGGCGGTGCCCTGCTGGTGGCCCTGCTCGCGACTCCGCTCGTGCGCGGATTGGCTCGTCGCAGGGGGTGGATTGCCCGTCCGAGCACGGATCGCTGGCACGACGAACCGGTGGCGCTTCTCGGCGGCGTAGCGATGTTCGGGGCGGTGGTCGCGGGCGTCATCGGGAGCGGGATGTGGACGGCGTACACGTGGCCGGTGTGGCTCGGGGCGGGACTCATCTTTGCCGCCGGGCTGGCCGACGATTTGCTGGACATTCGGCCCGAGGCCAAGCTCGTCGTCCAGATTGTGGCCACGGCGCTCCTGCTATACGCCGGTCACGCCTTTTGGCGCGGGGGCCCGTTCTGGATCCCGATTCCCCTTACGTTCCTTTGGATGATCGGGGTCACGAATGCCTTCAACCTTATTGATGGGCTGGACGGCCTCGCGTCGAGCGTGGCCGTTGTTGCAGGGACCGCGCTCGCCCTGATCGGCGGGGCCATTGGGCAGATCGATCTGGCGGTCGTCGCCGCTGCGGTGGCAGGGGCCAGCCTCGGATTTCTGGTCTTCAACGCCAAGCCGGCCCGGATTTTCATGGGCGACTGCGGGAGCCTCTTCCTCGGCTATATGCTGGCGGTCGTGGCGCTCGGGGTGCAGAGCACCGGAGAGCCGGTCGCAGGCACGCTCGTGCCCGTCGTGGTGTTGGCGGTGCCGATCTTCGACACGACGTTCGTGACCGTGACGCGCGTGCTCGGAGGCCGCCGGGTGACGAAGGGCGGCAACGATCACACGCATCATCGGCTCGTGCGGCTCGGGCTGTCGGAGCAGGGCGCCGTGCTGGCCCTCAGCGGCGTGAGTGCGGTGTTCGCCGCGGCCGCCCTCACGCTTCTCTGGACGACGGCGCAGCTATTCTTTGCCATTCTGCTTTTGGGCGTGGTGTCGAGTGTCGTGTTTGGGTTGTACCTGGTGCGGAGCCGGTCGTACACGCCGCCGAAAAGCGGCGCTCCGGGCCTGACCGAGCGGGTTGGGGCCGTCATGCGGGCCGTCGCCGGGGGCATCTACTGGAAGTCGGTCGGGGGCGTCGTGGCGGACCTGCTTGTAGTCGTGGCTGCCTTCATTGTGGCGATGCATCTTCGATTCGGGGGGGCGCCTCCGGCCTCCCAGGCGACCCTCGTCGTCAATGCTCTCCCGGGCATCGTGGTGCTCAAGATTGTCGTGTTTTACGGGTTTGGCCTGTACCACGGCGTCTGGCGGCACGCCGGCACGCCGGAGCTGGTGCGCCTTTTCAAGGCGTCGACGCTGGCGTCGCTCTTTGCCCTCGGGGGCCTGCTCGCGGTGTACGGGCCGGGCGAGGTGTCCCTCTCGGTTGTGATTCTCGACTGGATGATCGTGACGGGGGCCGTGGGGAGCACGCGGTTCGGGTTTCGGGCGCTCCGGCAGTATTTTGCCGCCCGGCGCGACGACGGGAAACGGGTGCTCGTTTATGGCAGCGGCGATCAGGGGCTGTTCGCCGTGCGCCATCTCCGCCAGCGCGTTGACCGCACGGTGGTGGGGCTGCTCGACGAAAACCCGAAGCGGCACGCCCTGCAGGTTCAGGGTGTGCAGGTGCTTGGGGAGCGGGAGGCGCTTCCCACCATTGCGGCCGAGCACGACATCGACGAGGTCATCGTGCCCCTCAAGGGGACCTCGGAGAAAGAGCGGCGGGCGCTTGCCCAGTCCTGTCAAGAAGTCGGTGTGGACTGTCGGCACTTTGCCTTTCGGCTGGAGCCGGTTGGGGAGGACGGCACGTCGCCGCCGGTGGCAGGGGATGGGGCCCGCATGGTATCGTCGTCCTCGTCCTGACGCGGTTGGGGCTGTCGGCGTCCGGGCGGGCTTGAACGGACGGCGCCGTGCGTCGTAGACGAACGTGGTGGTTGTCTCCGCCCGCGTCCTTTCGCGTCCTTTTCTGATCTGCCGTTCGTTTGCTGTATGCGCCGCATCCAACTCACCCGTGACGAGTCCACAACCGTCGACCCCGATCCCGAGGCCGAACAGAGGATTCTCGACGGCCTCAACGAGAAGCAGCGCGAAGCGGTGACGACCACCGAGGGGCCGGTCATGATTATCGCCGGGCCCGGCTCCGGGAAAACGCGCGCGCTCACTCACCGCATCGCCTACCTGCTGGCGACCGGCCGGGCGCAGCCGCGCGACATCATCGCGCTGACCTTCACCAACAAGGCGGCCGGGGAGATGAAGGAGCGCGTTATAGACCTCGTGGGCGACGACGTGCCCTCGATGTGGCTAGGAACGTTCCACTCTGCGTTTTCACGGATCCTGCGTCGGGACGGGGATAAGCTCGGCTACTCGAAGGATTTCTCGATCTACGACACCGCCGACTCGAAGCGGATCATTAAGCAGCAGATGCAGGGGCGGAATCTGAGCACGGATGTCGTGAAACCCCGGGCGGCCCAGCGCATGATCTCGAGCGCCAAGAATCAGATGATCGGGCCGGAGGAGTACAAGAATCTGGCTCGCGGGGACCAGCAGGAGCTGGTGGCCAAGGTGTACCCGGCCTACGAGCGCGCGCTGCAGCAGGCCAATGCGCTCGACTTCGACGATCTGCTTCTCAAGCCGATCGAGCTGTTCGACGAGCACGAGGACGTGCTGGAGAAATACCAGACCCGCTGGCAGTACGTTCATATCGACGAGTACCAGGACACGAACCGGGCGCAGTACGTCCTGGCCCGCAAGCTGGCCGATCGTCACAAGAATCTCTGCGTCGTGGGCGACGACGCGCAGAGCATCTACGCCTTCCGCGGGGCGGACATCACCAACATCCTCTCATTCGACCAGGACTACCCGGACGCCACCACGATCCGGCTGGAGCGCAACTACCGCTCGACGAAGAACATCCTGCGCCTGGCCGACTCCATTATCGAGGAAAACGACGATCAACTGGAGAAAGACCTGTGGACGGAGAATGCGGAGGGCGAGTACGTGGGGCTGATGGAGGCGCTCAGTGAGAAGGACGAGGCCCAGAAGATCGAGCGCCGCATCCGCGACCTGCATGTGCGGGACGGGCTGGACCACGGCGACTTTGCGATTCTGTACCGCACCAACGCGCAGAGCCGCGCCATTGAAGAGGCGCTGCGGAAGGAAAACGTGCCCTACCGCGTGATCGGCGGTACCTCCTTCTACGAGCGGAAGGAGATCAAGGATGTGCTGGCCTACCTGAAGCTGCTGGTGAACCCGAACGACACGGCCAGCCTGCAGCGGGTGATCAACTATCCCACGCGCGGGATCGGCGACAAGACCCAGGAGCGCCTGCAGCGGTACGCGCAGGAGCACACCCTTTCGCTCTGGCAGGCCATCGAGCGGGTTGAGAGCATCGAGACGCTGGGCACCCGCGCCGAGAACGCGGTCGACACGTTTCGGCACCTCATTGCCCGCTACGCCTCGAAGACGGAGAGCATGCCTGCCGATGAGCTGGCGCGGGATCTCATCCAGGACGCCGGGGTGCTCAGCGACCTTCGCAAAGAGCACACCCGCGAGAATCTGCAGCGCTGGGAGAACGTGCAGGAGCTGATCAGCGGCCTGGCCGAGTACGTGGCCAACACGGAGGACGCCTCCATCAGCACGTTCCTGCAGGAGGTGGCCCTGATGACCGATCAGGACGAGGCGGAAGAGGATGCCGATAAGGTGACCCTCATGACGCTCCATTCGTCGAAGGGGATGGAGTATCCGGTCGTGTTCATTGCCGGGCTGGAGGAGGGGCTGTTTCCGATGGAGCAGGCAATCGATGAGAAGGCGGACCTAGAGGAGGAGCGACGTCTCTTCTACGTGGGCGTCACGCGGGCCGAGCAGCGCCTCTACCTCAGCTGGGCGCGCAGTCGGTACCGCTACGGCGAGCAGCAGTCCAACACGCGCAGTCGCTTCCTGGAGGAGGTGGATACCGACGTGGTGCGTACGGAGGCGGGGGGCGAACTGGAGCAGGACGCGGATCGGTTCTCGGCCGGGGGAGGCAGCACGGAGGACTACGACGACATGGATCCGCACTACTACCGGCAGGACCTGAGCGGCAACGGAAAGAGCACTTCATCGGATGATCTCCATCGCATCGAGTCGACCGACGGGGGCAGTGGGCGGCGCGTGGTCTACGACGAAGGGCAGGGCGAGATCGTGCCGGGGGCGCGGGTGGAGCACTCGACGTTCGGCGAGGGGAAGGTGCAGTCCGTAGAGGGGGAGGGCGAAAAAGCCACGGCGGTCGTGTACTTCGGCTCGGACGTGGGCAACAAGAAGTTGAAGCTCAAATATGCGAAGCTGCGGGTGATCGGATAACCTGAGTGCCCAGTTTTCAAAAGACGGCATCCTACACCCACCGCCTTCGCCTGATTCTGCGTTTAACGTTAAACGAAAAGTGGATTCGGGCAGGCAGGGTTGTTGGACCTTACTGAGTACCGAAGATCTGAGCAACACTCTTTTCCAATCAGAGAACGATCCCATGCATGTTCTCACGACGATCGGGCCCGACAACAGTACGAAGGCGGTGCTCCCGTTCATTGCCGGAAAAGGGGCGATGAGCCGGGGGGAGAGTGTGGCGATGTTCGCGATGCAAGAAGCAACCTACCTCGGGGCGCCTAGTGCAGCTTCAAACGATCTTTAGGGGAAAGCAGTTTGCTATTGCCCCAAGCTCCAGCTTGAGGTATGGACGGACGAGGTCCGTCCAAAGCTCGATTGCACAACGGACCAGTTGAAGCTGCACTAGATCCCCGGTTTGAAATGACGTACGATTCCGACCGAGGTCATACGTGACCGATTCTACGATGCGTCCGGTCGTGACTGCCACCCGAGCGGCTTCTTTCCGCAACGAAGAAATATCCCACGATTCGGGCGCTCGACGACTTGCGTGCTCAATCGTGAGGTCCTCAAGGCGATCATTGCGATAGTGAGCACGCGTTTGGCCCGCCGGGTCAGCATCGTAGGTTTCCGTCTCCCCATTTTCCGACGCCGGTTGTGTTATCTGCCGAGCTGCCTCTCGTGCGTCTTGCAGTGTATCGTACGTGGGTGTGTCGTCCTCGGGGACTTCACGAAAGTCCACGTCGAGCGTATCTGTATCGGGGTAATAGGTCAGAATCATGGCTTGTATTTCCGCTCGTAGTCCCGGTCCGGGAAGGCATTGAAAATTGTTTTGCCGTCGGGAAGCAGAATAACCCGAACGTACTTCTCAAGGTCCTCGCTGTAGCCTTGGTGGTGCGTCAAGTTTTCCGTGTCGAGTAGAGCGCTGACTGAGGAATCGCCCTCAAGGTAGAGACAACACTCAAGGCATCGTTCTCAATTCGACACTCGCCATCTTCGGCTTGACTGACCACTAGCGGCGAATTCGACCGTCGCCCTGCATTTCTTCGTGCTCGTACGAAGTGACAATCTTTTTCGCAGTCGTTCGCGTCACGTGTGGATGCCGGTCCCGACTGCGGTTGAAGTACGGATGGAAGTCCACGAGGTCCTGCAGGCGATTACGGGCAGATCTACGCTGCGGCGGGCGCTGCCGTGATCGAATCCGTTCGGGCCGCCTCTTCGAGCGTCGTTTTTTCGAGGGCGGTGCCCAGGAGCGTGCTGGAGGTGCAGTCCTCGATCCGGACCTTCACGTAGTCGCCCTGCTCGTAGTCCTCACGGTCGAAGACAACCCCCTTGTTCGTGTCCGTGCGCCCGAAGAGCTGTTCGTCGCTTTTCTTGCTCGCGCCCTCCACGAGCACGGTGTGGATGCGTCCGATTTCCTCTTCGTTGCTCTCTTTCGAGTGCCGGTTCTGGAGCCCGATGATTTCTTCAAGGCGACGCTGCTTTACGTCGTCGGGCACGTCGTCCTCCAGCTTGCGCGCGGCGTAGGTCTGGGGCCGCTCACTGTACTTGAACATGTAGGCGTGGTCGTACCGCACCTCGCGCATCAGGGAGAGGGTGTCCTGGTGTTGTTCTTCGGCCTCGCCGCAGAAGCCGGCGATAATGTCGGTCGAGAAGGAGACGCCGGGGCACAGCTCGCGCCCGCGCTCGATGAGCGCCAGGTACTCCTCGCGGGTATAGGTGCGGCGCATGCGGTCGAGCACCTCGGTGTTGCCGTGCTGCACCGGCAGGTGGATGTAGTTGCAGACGTTGGGCCGGTCGCGGTGCACCTTGAGGAGGGCGTCGGTACAGTCTTTGGGATGGCTCGTGGAGTAGCGGACGCGCATCTCCGGGGAGACGCGGCTCACGCGGTCCACGAGCTCGGCAAAGGTGACCGACGTGTCGTCGTCGGTGTAGTGATAGGAGTTGACGTTCTGGCCGAGGAGCGTGACCTCCTTGTACCCTTCCTCCGCCAGCTGGGCCACCTCCGAAAGGATCGTCGTGACCGGGCGGCTGCTTTCCCGACCTCTCGTGAACGGCACCACGCAGAAGGTGCACATGTTGTCGCAGCCGCGCATGATGGAGACGTAGGCACTGACGCCGTTGGAGTCGTAGCGCACCGGCTGGATGTCTTCGTACGTCTCCTGCTTGGACAATTCCACGTTGACGGCAGCCTGTCCCGAAGGCTTTCGGGAGTCGGCCTCGTAAAGCAGGCGCGGCAGGTCGCGGTAGGCATCGGGGCCGACGACCACGTCCACCAGGTCCTCCTGCTCCAGCAGCTTCTCGCGCAGGCGCTCGGCCATGCAGCCGAGGACGCCCATCATGAGCTCACCGTCGCGCTTCTCCTTCTCGGCCCGCAGCATGCCGAGGCGCGTCCGGATCTTCTGCTCGGCGTTCTCGCGGATGGCACACGTATTAAGGAGCACCACGTCGGCTTCGTCCTGGTCCTGCGTAAGGCCGTAGCCGCTGTCCTCCAGCACCGACGCCACGACGCCGGAGTCCGCCACGTTCATCTGGCAGCCGTAGGTTTCAATGTAGACCTGCTTGGCGCCGGCTGCCTCCTCGTAGCCGTGCTCTACGCGATCCAGGTCCTCGTCGTCGGATCCGGCTCCAGCCTCGCGCTGGCGCACCTCGTCTTCAGAAAGAACGTCGAGGTCTTCAATCGGCTCCATGGCAACAGGGGGCTTTAATCAGCAGGGACGTGCGTCCGCGACGGGACAGTGACGTTGCATTCGGGGACGAGGTGAACGTTCCCGGCGCGACTGTAGGGGCAGGGGGGGAATGGAAAGTCGGGGGGAGGCTCAAGGGCTTTTATAAGACCGTTCTGCCCCGTAGCTGCGGAGGCATGCGTGGAGGCGCCTGCTTCTCGAAATCGCTTAGAGACCGAGAGATTTCCTCGTCGGCGTGTTCAGGCCGTTTTGCGGGCTCCCAGGGGCATGGTGGCGTCGGCGAGGGCGTCGAGGGCATCGGTGAGGTGGCTGGCGATGACGGCGAGGCCCCCCTCGTCCACAAAGCGCTCTAGAAGGGCAATCGTCGCGTCGGTCGTCTCGGTGTCGAGGCTGCGAAGAGGCTCGTCCATCAGGAGCACATCGGGCTCGGCCACGAGGGCGGCGGCGATCTGCGTTTTTTGAGTCATCCCGCTCGAATAGGTGCCGATGAGGTTGTGGCGGCGCTCATCGAGCTGGAGGCGGTGGAGGAGCGTATCGATGTGGTTGGGCGAGTCTTCACTCCAGTGGTCGCGGCTGCGCAGAATCCACTCCAGCAGCTCCACGGCCGACAGGTGCTCGGGCAGGTGCGCGTCGGCGTGCACGATGCCGGTGTGAGCGAGGTACTGGTAGGGATGGGCGTGCACGTCGAGGTCGCCGTACCGCACAGTGCCGGTGGTGGGGTAGGAGAGCACCGACAGTAGGCGCAGCAGCGTCGATTTCCCGGCACCGTTGGGGCCGATGAGCATCGTGAGCGTGCCGGGCGCGAACATGCGGGACCGGCCGTCGAGGACGGCGGGGCCGTCGCCGTAGCGCTTGGTGATGTTGTCGAGGGTGAGGGAGGAGGCCATAACGGGCGCGGATCAATCCAATTCCGTGGTTGGCGCAGACCGGCGGTCTGCGCGTACTTGTGATTCGGGCGGCCTGCATCGATTCCAGGCGGCCGGTGCGAAGGGCTAGGCGGTCCACCGACGGGGCCCGCCTTCGTGGGCGAGCGTGGCGATGGTGGCGGCGGCAAGTGAGAGGCCGATGTGCACGGCGGCCCAGCCGAGCAGCCAGGACCCGCCGTAGTCGGCGTCGAAGAACGCGACGACGGCGAGGCTGCCGATGTGAGCGGCGAGCCAGCGCAGGTTGATGAACGTGCGAGTGCCGATCCAGTCGGTTGGGGACTGGAGCGTGCGCTGGAAGGCGATCGGGGCGGCGGGGTGGGTCGTGAGAAGGCCGCAGGTGGCCGTCTGGGCTGCGAGGAGGAGGCCGAGGTAGCTCGTGACGACGAGTGCAGGAGCGTCCTGCAGACACAGCAGCCAGAGAGCAGCGTGGCCGAGGGCGACGAGGCGGCCCAGCGGCAGGCGGCGATCGAGCTGGCGGAGCCCCGCCCAGACGGCCGGACGCCAGCGGGGCGGCACCCAGTACAGGGCGTTGTACGGCAGCGGATCGCGGCCGTCGGCCCGCAGCGTACCGCCCCCCATCACCTCGTCGTAGAAAGCCGTGGTGTGGTAAAAGTGGCGGTCGAACGCCGATCGTTCGTTCCAGAGCCGGAGCCCCGCCCAGCCGAGGAGTACGAGGCCCGGTCCCCACGCCGCCGCCGGGACCCCGGCTTGGGCTCCGGCTGCGCTCGCGATAATCGCGGCAAGCGCCACGACGAAGCAGCGCGTGGTCGCAAACAGGGCGGGCACGAGGCCGCGCGGCAGGCTCACCCCCTGCCCCTGCTCCTCAACGGCCTGTGCATACCACTCGCCCCCGGTGCCCTCCTGCCACGCCTGCGAGCGCGGCCCGAGCGTCGCGAAGTGGACGAAGCTGTCCCCCGCCGTGCCGAGAAGCAGGAGCAGGGCGTGTCCGAGGGCCGCTCCCTTTCGGGGCAGGTGCCGAAGCGGCGCCGCGGGGTCGGCAAACGCAAGCAGGACGGCGGGGAGACCGACCAGGAGGAGGAGCGGACCCAGCCGCCCCAGTTGATAGCGCAAGAGTTGAGCTGGACGTCGGTTCAGCAACTGGAGGGTCGGCGCGTTCGGGTCCGGCAGCAGCAGGTTAGGCGGCGCCATTGCAAAACATCCGGCCCCGGCCACCGTCCACAGTCGGAGGCCGGACGCACGAGCGGCCGCGTCGGCCCCGGCCCCGAGCATCGCGGCGGCCCCGCAGAGCACCGACAGTAGAAGGCCGTACGCCAGTCGCTGCGGGACGGAAGGTGCAGGGAGGGGGGAGGAGCGGGGAGGAGCGCTCGGCACGAGAGGGGAGTCGTCCGTTCACAAAAATCATCCGCCGAAATTCACGGTCAGGCTGGTCCCCCGTTCCCCGGATTTGTGCTCGGCGTCGGGAAGATCGAGCCAATCTGTAAGCAGGCTGAACGGGGCGAAGAGGGCAAACCCTCTCCGTCGACGTGCGTGTACACTGTGAGTCAGTGCAATTTTCGAACGCGGCACACGCATTCTATGGGTCACTCGCTCGCCGATGCGCTTTATGAGCGCCTGCTGAGTTCATTTCCGGCCACGCAGGCCTATACCCGAGCGGACTGGAACGACGACATGCCGGGACCGGTGGCCCACTTTCTCGATCAGTTGCTCCGGTACCACAGCCGGCGGGAGGCGCGTCGCCTGCGCCGGGCCCGTACCAACTGGGTGGATTACGACGCCCCCGAGATGGAGACGGCCGTCCGCACCTTCTTCGACGCCATGGAAGCACACACGCGCGTGCCGGCCGACGCGTGGGAGGACACCCTGTGGCAGGCGACGCACCACAGCACGGCGCATCTGGTGCGGCCGGTGCACGTGCTTACCGACTTCGTGTACGCCGAGCGCCAGAAGCAGCTCGGCCTCCCGAAGATCCTGTCGCGCATGAAGTTCTTCGAGCCGTACTCGTATCTTCGGGATGCCGTTCAGGCCTTCGCCAAGAAGCACGACCTCGACGTGCTCGGCCCTGATCGGTTCGAGCGGTTCCTGCACCGCATCGACGAGCGGTTTACCGACACCTACGACGCCGATCAATGGCTACAACTCCTGGCCCCACTGTTCGAAGTGGCGCAGACGGCCACAGGACACGATCGGGTGCCGACGGCGCTTCTCCGAGCGTTCTTTGCGGAAAAAGGGCGGAAGGCCCTCGAATGGGAGCTGGAAGCCGCCGCCGAAGAGGGCTGGGATCAGGTCCCCCCGAAGAGGTTGCATCGACTTATTGCCGAGGCGGATGGCGAGGCCTCAACGGAGACATCGTCCCCTCAGGACAGACCGGACGACCGGGCGCCGTCGCGCCCCGAAACGCCCTCCACGGATTCGTCCGCGCCGACGGACGACTCGTTCACGGCGGATCCCTTTTCGGACGAGTCGATGACGGAGGAGCCGTCGCGAGAGACGGCCTCTCCGGCCGACGACACGTGGGGAGTGTCGGGGACTGCGCAGCCGGAAGGCACGGCTGCACAGGAGGCAGAGGAGGGTCGGCGAAACCATCAGGCCCGAGGCGGGGACGACGAGTCTGTGCCCCTCTGGAAACGATTTCAGGGGGGGCATGCCGGGACGGTTTGGCAGCAGGGGCAGGCGAAAAATGCAGAAAACGAGAATGCAGAGAATCGCAGCAACTCGCAGGAGCCCCTCTGGGCTCGGTTCCGGCATGAGCGTGACGAGCGGCTGTCCGACGCGGTAACTGACGAGCCCTCGGCGTCGGACGAAACGGCATCGAGTACGTCGGCGTCGAACGGGTCCGACTCCGATTCGTCGCCCCCCGGTGCGGTCCTACACGAGCCCTCCCAACAGGCCGCTTCGGGCGGGTCGGCCGCATCGGCCTCCGGCGGCACCGATCTGGAGGATCTCGAACAAACGGTTCTTGGGGTTCGCAATCCGCCGCACCGGGCCGTGTACGTCCAGCAACTGTTTGGGGGCGACCAGGTGGCCTACAAGCGCGTTCTCCAGCGTCTTTCCGGGGTCGACAGCTGGGGGGAGGCCTCGCAGATCATTGCGGGCGACATCTTCCGGAAGCACAAAGTCAACATCTACAGCGATGCCGCCGTCCACTTCACCAACGCCGTTGAGTCGAAGTATCGAGACGAATAGTGACGCACACCCACGTGGTCGCTCGGGGAGTTCTCGGGTGAGCAAAGAGCAAACCCCTGCGGCATAACCCCTGAGCACCAAAGCTCTACGGTGCAAAGAATCTATTCTGCGGAGGTGCACTCTCGGGCGTAAGGTGATATCCTATGCTGAAAGCTAAAGTGATGCTGAAAGCTAGAGTGAGGCGGCGTCTTCGGCTCGCTCGACAACCGTCTCCCGATAGAGGGCCAGCGGCCGGAGTACCACCTCCGCGACGCTCTCGCTCTCGTAGACCGAATCGTAGATTTCCTGGACCGGTCCGATCATGCCGCGAAAATTATCGCGCATGTGCTCGCTGCCACCGCCCGCTTCAACTTCCTCTATGCCCGGGTCCTCATACCGGTCGGGGAGGGCGGTCACCTGTCCCACGAGTGTCCACGCCCCGAGCCACGAGCCATTGTAGAGCAGTCGGAGGCGTCCCTTTTCGGTGCGAAGATGGGCGTCGTCGAGCGGGGCATTGAAGGCGACGCCCTCGTCGTCCTCCCGCGTCAAGGAGACCGACGACGAGTCTCCGTGAAACAAGTCGTTGAAGAGCCCGAGGTGCTGCTCGATCCACTCCTTCTGCTCGTGCATCCCCATATTTTTGGCGGCCTGATTGAATATGTCGTCGAAGTCGGACGGCAGGGAATGGAGTTGCGATTTCAACGTCTTCGCGCGCGACTCGTCGTCGGTCTTCGACAAGAGTTTCTTGATCTCCTGTCGCAGGCGCTGGAGTTCTCGCTCTCCTGAGAACCCGTACTCCTGAAAGACGTGGGCCGCCACCAGGGCGTCGGCAATCTCAAGCCACCGCTCGCAGATCGCACCCAGCATGTCGTAGTCCTCCAGGAGCGCGGTCCCGGACACGCGGAGGAAGTGCCCCGGCTCCAGCCGGTTGCGGACCGTGTCGTGGTGGAGGGGAGAGGGGTGGGCGAGGGTTGGGCCCAGTGCCTCTTCGAGTCGGTCGTAGCGGCTGGGATACGCGTCCCCTTCCTCGGTGTCCGTAGCAGGACGGTCGAGCAACTGGGCGGAGAGCGTGTTGGCGAGGTCCGTATCGAGATACAAAAAGGTACGAAGCGTTTCGGTGGGCGGGTCTTCGGGAGCGGACTGGGCGTCGCTCATAGGCATTGGGAAAGCTGGAAACGGATCTGTACGATGACGAGTAAGGACCGAGGCGGTGCGCCCGTTCGGGGGCAGAGCGTCGGAATTCCTGACGATCGGTCCCTCTCGGCAAGAGGACGGCTGGTTTTGAAATCGGTGCTTTCTGGCTCCGAAAGCAATTTTGCCGTGTGACTTACGATATATCAATAAACGTTCCTATCTGACCCAATAAGCAAAATAGTTGATCCAATTTTGTAATTTGGGAAAATTAATTTTTCAGTGGGAAGCAATTCCGGGAGGTGCCTCTGTATCGATTTTACATTAAACGTTTAATGTTGAACGAAACGGCACTACAAACGGAGGGCTGCCAGGCTGTTCCCCCAAGCGGCCGGTTCTGCACGGAGGGGTGATTATGGGGAGCCCGGTCCGCGTTCGGCCTGTTCGACGTCGTCTTCGAGGCCGGTCATTTCCAGGCTCAGGCGCCAGAGGCGGGCCGCGGCCTTCTCGTCGTAGGCTTCCGGCGAGGGATTGACCGCGTCCAGTTCCCTGTAGTACTGCCCGGTGACGCCGTCGAGATCGGGGGAGGCGGCAAGGTACAGCACGCTTTCGGATCCCTCTTCCGGGCTCTTGTAGAGCCACGTAAAAAGACGGGCGATGCGAGACAGCCAGTCCTGTCCGTCCCAGATGCTAGTGGCCACAACGCCGGGGTGCACACAGCTGGCCGTCACGCCGGTGTTGCGCAGGCGGCGGGCCAACTCGTGCGTGAACAGGATATTTGCGAGCTTCGACTGGCCGTAGGCCTGCACCATGCCGTAGCTGTCCTCGGCGTTGAGGTCGTCGAAGTCGATGCTCGTGCCGCGGTGCGCCTCGGAGCTGACGGTGATGATGCGGGCCTCTCCGGTTCGCCCGGCCGCCTCTTTCAGGAGGGGAAGCACGAGGTGGGTCAGCAGGAACGGCGCGAGGTGGTTCACCGCGAGGGTTGCCTCGATATCGTCGGTCGTTTCCTCGCGGTTGCCGAGCATGACCCCGGCGTTGTTGACGAGCACATCGAGCCGGTCGTAGTCCGCCCGGAGGGATTCGCCGAGGCGGTAGACCTCGTCCTGCACGCCGAGGTCGGCGATGCGAAGGTCGGTGGCATCGGCGTTGCTGGGCTGGGCCGTCTGGGCCACGGCCTGGATTTCGGCCTGCGCGTCGCGGCCCCGTTCCGGGTGGCGGCACACCATGATGACGTGCGCACCGAGGCGAACGAGGCCCTTGGCCGTCTCCTTGCCGATGCCGGAGTTGGCCCCAGTGATGAGGCAGACGGCGTTGTCGAGGCTCTTCAGGTCCAATCGGTCCGTCATGGGCGGACGCTGGGAGCGATAGGGAGGTGAGGCCGAGTGGACCGCCGGACGGGCCGACGGGTGTACTCAGACCGTGAGTGTTAGGGCGTTCCGAAAAGCCTCGACGTTTTCGGAGACGGATTGGTCCCCGCCGAAGATGGAGCTGCCGGACACCAGCACGTCGGCCCCGGCCCGGATCAGGCTCATCGCGTTGTCGGGGCTTACGCCGCCGTCCACCTCCAGGTGGGCATTGGAGGCAAGGGCGTTGAGCTGGCGACGCAGGTGCTTCACTTTGTCGGTGGACTGCCGGATGAAGGACTGGCCCCCGAAGCCGGGGTTCACCGACATCACGAGGATAAGGTCCGCCAGCGGGAGGATGCTTTCGAGATGGCCGGGCGGGGTGGCCGGGTTGAGGGCGACCCCGACCTCGCAGCCGGCGTTCCAAATCTGCTGGGCCACGCGGTGCAGGTGGGGGCATGCCTCCACGTGCACCGTCAGGATATCGGCGCCCGCCTCCGCGAAGGCGTCGACGTAGTCCTCGGGGTTTTCGATCATCAAGTGCACGTCGAGGCGGGCGTCGTACTCACGGGCCACCGGCTCGAGGGCGGCCACCACGTCGGGGCCGAAGGTGAGGTTGGGGACGAAGTGGCCGTCCATCACGTCCAGGTGGAGCCACTCGGGGCCGGCGTCGAGGGCTTCGTGGGCACAGTCGGCGTACCGGCCGGGGTCGGCGGCGAGAATGGAGGGGGCGAGAATGGGCATAGAGGGCGGGGCGGGCATGGGAAGCTATCTCAGAGGGCACGGGCGGGTGAAATCGAGCATGCTTCGGGGACGTCCCCGGTCAAGGAGTGTTGATGGCCGACGATTTCGGAAGGCCGTTCATGGCCGTTCATGGCCGTTCATACCGATTCGTGAAGACACGTCCACCGATCTGCGTCCGCGCTCGCATCCAACCGAGTGCGGGGCGACTGCTAGAGACCGATTTTGTCAAAGACCAGCACGCCCAGTGCGACGAGAACGGCGTTGGCAAGCGCAATGGGCAGCAGGTACGTCCAGCCCACGTTCATGAGCTGGTTGTACTTGAAGCGCGGGAACGTCCACCGTACCCAGATGAAGAGGAAGGCGAAGAAGCCCACCTTCAGCATCAGGCTCAGAAACTGGAGCACTGCCAGCAGGGTCGAGCCTTGCAGCGCCGGAATGAGGTCGAGCAGAAGCGGCTCGAACGGCACGAGGTAGCCGCCGAAGAAGAGCGTGACGATGAAGAAGGAGGCGATGAACCAGTTCACGTACTCGGCAAGGAAGAACATGCCGAACTTCATGCCGCTGTATTCGGTGTGGAAGCCGCCGACCAGCTCCTCCTCGGCCTCCGGCAGGTCGAAGGGGGCGCGATTGGTTTCGGCAAAGGCCGTAACGATGAAGATGAGCCCCCCGATGGGATTGCGCACCATATTCCAGCCGAGCAGGGCCTGGCCCGAGGCCTGATGCTCGACGATCTCCATGAAGTTGAGCGATCCCGCGATGAGGGCCACGGAGATCACCGCCAGCCCCATCGAGAGCTCGTAGCTCACCATCTGCGCCGCGGAGCGGAGGCCGCCGAGCAGGGGGAACTTGCTGTTGGAGCTCCAGCCGGCGAGCGTGACGCCGTAGACGCTGATCGAGGTGAGCGCCAGCAGCATGATGAGGCCCGCGCTGATGTCGGCCACCACCACGCCCTCGGCAAACGGAATGAGGGCGGCGGTGGTCATGGCGATGACCACCATGAGGACCGGGGCCATCGAGTGGATGAATTTATTGGATTGGGCCGGCTGCACATCCTCTTTGAGCACGAACTTGAACACGTCGGCGAACGGCTGCAGGATGCCGAACGGCCCGACGCGGTTGGGGCCGGGTCGGTTCTGCATGAAGGCTGACACGCGCCGCTCGGCGTACACGAGAATCGACGCCGAGAGCAGCATCGCGTTGATGACGAGGAAGGCGACCAGGGCCGTCAGGTACAGCGGAAGATCCATGTCCGCACAGGAGCGATTGGCGGCAGGCGAGCAACGGAACGGCGGGCGTACGCCGCACAGCATGCAAATGTAGCTGTCTACGGTTACGGGCGCAACTCCCGGTGCTTCCATCTCTCCACCGACGACGAAAGCGACAACATTTTCGGCGAGGATTCACTGAGCACGGTCAATCGTGCAAAGTTCTCAACGAGAGCCGTACGGAGGGAAATGAATCCTTTCTGGCATGTATACCCGTTGCATCACCATCATGTTGTTCGTTCTCCTTCAACAGTCTTACTTTTCCGTATGCCTTCGCCACTCGTCAAGGACGTTGAGCAGACCGCGACCCAGGCCTACGGGGCGGTTCCAAGTCTTTTTCAGGAAACGAACCGCTACACGGGGGTCCCGGGGGCCGTGTACGTGGCCGCCGACACGGCCCTGATGGGCGGCAATCTGAGGTCGCCGGAGCAGCAGGTCGTCCTCCTTACGCTGGCGCGCTACCACGACAGCCGGTACGACGCCGTGGTCCACGCCCGGATGGCACTCGATTCGGGGCTTACGCCGCGGGCCGTGGAAGCACTGCTCGACGGGGAGCGACTGCCCCACGATCGGCTGCAGGCGCTCGTGGAGGCCACCGAGCGGTCCTGCGAGGAGCGCGGGTGGCTTGACGCCGAAACGCTCAAGGACTTTCAGGAGCGCGGGGTGGGACGAGGCGAGCTCTACGAAATCTTTGCCTTCATCGGGCTCAAGACGATGACGGGCTTCACGAGTCATCTGGCCGACCCGGCCATCGATGCGCCGCTCCGCGACGTGGAGGCGTCAATGGAGACCGTGCCCGAAAAGCCGGATACCATCGAGCGGCAGCGGCTCTTCACGGAATGAGAACTGGTCGGAGAGCTCCGACCGGTCGCGCCGACTTCTCTCATGACAGTCCCGATTCGATGCCCACTGCACAGTCCTCTCCCTCTTCCGAGACTGCCGAACAGGTTCGTGAGCTCGCAAAAGAGTTCTACGGCGGCTTCGTCCCGAACCAGATCAAGGTGCTCAACGAGCATAGTCCGGCGGCGGCCCGGATGTACATCGCGACGATGGATCTGGTCCAGGAGGGCGAGCTCGAAGATCACGAACGAGAGGCCGTGATTCTGGCGGTCTCGCGCTACAACGACTGCCACTACTGCACCCGCACGCACGCCCTACTGGGCCGTCAGGCCGGCCTGGATCAGGAGACCATTGAGACGATTCACCGGGGCGGGTTGCCGTCCGACGCGCGCCTGCGGACCCTTGTACAGGCCACCCGTCGCCTCCTCGACAAGCAGGGCTGGCTCGATGACGACGACGTGGACAGTTTGGAGCAGGCGGGCATCGGCCGGACGGAACTCTACGAAATTAACACGCTCATCGGCCTCAAGATTTTCAGTAACTACGTCAATCACGTCGCTGAGACGGAGGTGGACGACCTCGTGACCGAAGATGAGGACATCCAGGAGATGTGGCCCGTGCTCGGCACGATGGACTGGTAAGGGGCTGCACTTTACGATCCTGCTGGCGTCGGAGTCGTCTGCCCCCTTCGGAGATGGGTCAGAAGATTGAAGATTAGGGAGCGGACCAATCTTCCAATCTGCCACCTTTTTGTCTGTTCACAGCGGTTTGTCTGTTCACAGCGGGCAGGCTTCCCCCGCATACGTCTCTGCGATTGGAGGAAGCGTTGCCGTCGCGGAACGGTTATTTTTCCACTTCATGTCGCGTTTCGCCCTCGCCGTAGACCACGAACTTCTCGGTGGTGAGCGCTTCGAGCCCCATCGGGCCATACGCCTGGAGCTTGGTGGTGGAGATGCCGATTTCGGCACCCAGGCCCAGCTCGCCGCCGTCGGAGAAGCGGGAGGAGGCATTGACGAGTACCACCGATGCGTCCACCGAGCGCACGAAGCGCCGGGCCGCGGGGAGCCGGTCGCTCACAATGACCTCGGTGTGGTTGGAGCCGTACTCGGTAATGTGGGCCATCGCGGCGTCGTCGCTGCCGACCACGCGGGCGGCTAGCGTGAGGCCGAGGTACTCCGCCGCGTAGTCGTCTTCCGTGGCCTCGCCCACGTCGTCGAGAATGGCTCGTGTCTGGGCGTCGCCGCGCAGCTCCACGCCGGCGTCGTCCAGCAGTTCTTTCACGCGGGGCAGGAAGTCCTCGGCCGCGTCCTCGTGCACGAGCAAGGTTTCGAGCGCATTGCAGACGCTGGGGCGGGAGACCTTGCCGTCGAGCAGCAGGTCCTCGGCGATCTCCAGGTCGGCGGCGCGGTCCACGTAGAGGTGGCAGACGCCCTTGTAGTGCTTGATGACGGGGATGCGGCTCGTCTCGTCGACGAAGCGGATGAGCCCTTCGCCGCCGCGAGGAATGATGAGGTCGATATGATCGTTCAGGGTGAGCATCTCCTGCACCGCATCGCGGTCGGTGGTGGGGATGAGCGTTACGGCCGCGGGGTTCACGCCCTCGTCGTCGAGCGCGCGGTGCAGGGCCGCGGCGATGGCCTGGTTGGAGTGAAACGCGTTGGAGCCGCCGCGCAGGAGAATGGCGTTGCCGGCCTTGAAGCAGAGCCCGGCGGCGTCGGCGGTCACGTTGGGCCGCGCCTCGTAGATCATGCCGATGACGCCGAGGGGGATGCGCATCTTCGCCACTTCGATGCCGCTGGGCCGCTTCCGAGTGCCCCTCATCTCGCCCACCGGGTCGGAGAAGGAGGCCACGTCGCGGAGGGCGTCGGCCATCTTTTCGATCCGCTCCGGGGTGAGGAGCAGACGGTCGAGGAGCGCGTCGGACAGGTTGTCCTCGCGGCCGCCCTCCATGTCGGTCTCGTTGGCGGCCAGGATCCCGTCCTCGGAGGCCTCCAGCTCGTCGGCCATCCGGTGCAGGACCCGGTTCTTCGTGTCCGTTGACAGCGTACTGAGCTCGCGGGCGGCCTCCTTACAGTCGGCGGCGAGCGCCTCGACGGACACGGATTCGCTGGAGTCGGCGGGGAGCGTTTGGGGGGCAGGGCTGGACATCGGGGAACGGAGATCGGTTTGCGAACCACGGAACGTGTACTGTACCCGGCGGGGGGACAGGTGCTCCGCAGCGGGATTCGAATTTCGTATTGCGTTGGTGCGTTGGTCCGTTATGCGTTGAGAGCTGTGTGTTGCGGGTTGTGTGTTGCGGGTTGTGGGTTCGCGCGTCGGAGCGTTAGTGCGTTGGGGGCTTGGCACGTTAGCGCGTTGGTTCGTTAGGCGTGAAGCGTTGGGGGGGAGTGCACAGGGCGGTCGGTTGGGAAGCGCCCGGATACGCAATACGAAACACGCAATACACTCCTCTCAATCTCCCCTCACCATCCTGCACATGCCCTCACGCATCACGTCTCAGTCCACCAGGACCAGGTCGTCGCGGTGAATGACGTGGTCGGCCGGGGCAGTGCCCAGGATGTCCGCAATAGCGTGGCTCTGGCGGCCCTGAATGCGGCGGAGGGCGTCGGTGCCGTACTGAGTGATGCCCTTGGCGATGCGGGCGGAGGGGCCGTCGTCGGTCGCCACCATCACGGCCACGGCGTCCCCCTGGGCGAACGTGCCCCCGACCGAGACGACGCCGGAGGGGAGAAGCGAGGCGCCGCCGTTGCGAAGCGCCTGGGCAGCGCCGTCGTCCACCACGATCCGGCCGGCGGTCGGGAGGGCGTGGAGCATCCAGTGCTTGCGGGCGGAGAGGGGCCGATCGACACGGCGGAAGAGGGTACCGGGCATCTCGTCGCGCCCGAGGGCGTCGAGGTGGTCGCCCTTCGTGCCGTTGACGAGCACCGTGTCGATGCCGCGGTCGGTGGCCTTCTCGGCGGCCTCCACCTTCGTGTGCATGCCGCCGCGCGCTACGGCCCGATTCGCGCCCCCCACCATGTCGTAGATGTCGTCGGTGATGCGGTTGACCACCGGCCGGTGCTCGGCGTCGGGCGTCGTGCGCGGGTCGGCGTCGTAGAGGCCGTCCACGTCGGAGCAGATGACCAGCAGATCGGCCTCGGCGAGGACGGCGACATAGGCGGCGAGGTTGTCGTTGTCGCCCACCTGCAGCTCCTCGGTGGCGACGGTGTCGTTCTCATTGACGATCGGGAGGGCGTCGCGGTCCAGCAGCTCCTGGATCGTGTTCTTGGCGTTCACGAAGCGGGATCGGCGCTGTAGGTCGTCGTATGTGAGCAGCACCTGCGCGCAGGGGGCGTCGAAGAGACGGCGCCAGTGGGCCATGAGCAGCGGCTGGCCGGTGGCGGCGAGGGCCTGTCGCTCGGGAATGGACAGGCCGGGGCTCGCATCCCGGTCCTGTTCGGCGAGCCCGGCGGCCACGGCGCCGGACGACACCAGAATGACCTCCTTGCCCTGGTGCCGGCTCTCGATGATGAAGCGGGCAATGGGGAGCAGGTGGGTGGTGCTGCAGCCGCGGTCGTCGGGGGCGATGAGGGCACTGCCGACCTTGATGACGACGCGGTCCCAATCGGGAAGGGGAGGGGGCATGGCGGGAGTGAGGATCGAGGAGCGCAGCGGGGCGAGTGTCGCCCTGTTTCCTTTAGAAAGAAGGGACGGAGGGAGGCATCGACAACCGGTGTGCTGGCCTTTTGCCGTCCCTTCATCCCAGTCGGGCCGACGGGATCAGTAGCGCAACTGCTGGAACGGGAGGCCCCAGTTGAGAAGGAGGCGGGGACTGAGGTAGTAGTCGGTGCCCCGCTCCGCGTCGGTGAGGTGCTCGGCACGCAGGGCCGCGGTGAGGCGCAGACTGGGAAGAATCTCGTACTCGACGGCCGCGTCGAGACGGCTGTGCTCCTGCCGCACGCCGTCCAGGAGGGCGAACCCGAAGCGGCGGTCCGGCCGGTCATTGGACGGCACGCGGGCGTCGCCGCCCACGTTCACGACCGACCCATCGCTGGCAATTGGGTTGCGCCCGCTCACGGTCCAGGAGGCGGACAGGAGGCCGCGCCACGGGCCGGGCGGCTCGTAGTCCAGAAAGGCCGACAGGTCGATGCTGTTGGGGCCGGCCGGGTGTCCCACGAGGTCGTTCATGTGCAGGAAGGCGGAGGCCCCGGTGCGCTGGCTGTAGAGGAAGGGGCGTAGGCGCGCAGCTTCCAGCCGGGCGGACAGATGCGGAAGGCCCGGCTCCACGACGTGCAGGCCCAGCGTGCCGCCCCACTTGTTGGCCCACCACTGGTCGCCAATATTCGAGACGCGGAGCTCATCGAGCACGAACTGGCCGTAGAACTCGGTGTTGGGGATAAAGGAGGGCCGCCAGGAGGCGCCGGCCCCGAGCATCGCGTTGCCGCCGCTGCCGAGGTCGCGCTCGACGGGCCGAAAGGCGACGACCGGATTCAGGTAGGCGGGATCGAAGTTGCTGCCGCCGGCCGTCGTATCCCGCGCCATGATGACGCCCTCGTACAGGTCCAGGTCCAGGTTATCGGCGAGGTGGATGTTGACGTGGTGAAAGACGCCCCACCGGGAGGGCCGATCGGGACCGCTGAAGGTCGCTTCCGTGTCCGCGTCCAGAAAGCGGGCCAGCAGGTACGAGTACTGCACGGGGCCGAGCGTGGCCCGAATCTGCGCCTGGTCGTAGACCGTGCCGACGTCGGACAGGAAGACGCTGCCCTGCCCCGGTCCCCAGTGGTTGCGGGCGCGCCCGGCCCGGATCTCGAAGTGTCGGCTTCGAACTCCGACAATCCCCGTCGCCTCGAAAAAGTTGTAGGGGTCGCCCTTGTCGTAGAACGAGATGTGGCCGACGCGGGGTGCGGTGTTCTTTTTCTGGATGTCCTCTTCAGGAGCCGGCCACTGAGGGCGCCACTGATTTTCCGACAGGCGGCTCTCGAAGAAGAGGTGGTCGCCCACGTGGCCGGAGAAGCGGAGGCCGCGCGTGTTGCGCCAGGCGGTGCCGTTGACGAAGCGGCTGGACTCCTCGCTGTGGACGGAGGGGCCGAGGTGTCCGTAGTAGCGGGGATTGAGCTGGAGCCCGTACCGGTCGCCCTCGAGAGAAATCATGTCCTGACCGTTGTCGTAGACGGGCAGACGCTCCTGAATCCAGCCGGCGCTGGGGCGGGGGGGCTCGCGCAGGCGGGCCAACTGCTGCCGGTTGCCCGGCGTGAGGACCTGCTCCGCGCTGTCGCGGACGGCGAGGGAGTCGAGGTAGCGCCGCGCCTCGTACACCGAGAGGGGCCGGTGTGCCAAAAAGGCATCCGGCAGGTGACCCTTCGTCTGCTGGGCCTGAAGGAAGCGGTGCGTTTCGTCGTCGAGCTGAAGGAGCCCGTCGGTCTGGGCGTGCGCGATGAGACTACCTCCCCATCCCGCAAGCAGAATCACACTCAGAAAGAGTTGTCGAGTCATCAAGAGGGAGAGATGTGTGCGGCGCAGTCGAAGCGGACATTCCTACGGGTAGACCGGACCACCGATCCACTGCCGGCGTGTACGGAGACCGCACCGCCTTCAATCAGGCTTAAAAAATAGATCGATAAAGCGAACAGCGGTTCGAACTGTGGAGCTGCCCGTTTCGTGGAAGCGTAGAATCGGTGGGCTCTTCGTCGCGGTTGCGATTTTCGCTCATCCCCGATCACAGTCCGGAACGGCCGACCGCTCCTTCTTCTGACATCTGCCGCGGCGCTAACGAATCGGTCCATCATCGATGGAAGTACCGTTCCCACAGCATACGCCCTCCGCCCACGAGGGCAAGAACGGCGAAGACCCCAAGCGAAATGCACAGGAGACCGAATACGCCCCCCCGGCAGCCGCCCTGCCGAATGGACCATCTGAAGGATGGAAAAAGATCATATCGATCACCAGGCCCCAACACAGAAGCGCGAGCAGCCCGAATCCTATTCCGCATGCCGTATCCCAGAACCGGCTTCGTTGCGCAGCGAAGAGACGGCGAATTAGAACACCGGCGATCACCCAGCCCACTGTGGAAAGAATCGAATACGCGATTACAGATACCTCTCTGTTTATCACGTCTGCGATCAGCTCGCCGAGTGGAAACATGACCACCGTGATGACAACGAGTATTAGCAGCGGTTTCTTGATCATAACTCGATTGTTCTGCCGCCTTTGGTCTGAATATCCGGGGCAAGCCCGTAGCCGAGATAGCCCCACCCGGTCTCCTTGTTGTCGTCTTCCGGCTTGTGAGCCTGAAAGATGTGTTGCAGATCCGCAAGGTCTACGTTCTCCGGATTTTCGCTGTACCGCTTGTAAAGTGAGCAACCCTCCTCGATTGCCTGTTCGTCTCGCACGGGATCCTTGCCGCCCGTCGCGCCGGTGCCGCTCTTCTGCTGAGCGTCGGAGGCCCAGATCAGTTCCTTTTTGCTGAAGCCCGCAGCGCGTCCGACGTACCCGTAGTGCAGGTTCGACCAGATGTCGTAGTAGTACACGGCTGGGGAGTTGGTGAGGCGATTCCACTGTCCCCACGCATCAGCGAGAACCGGCTTAAAGTCCCATATGCCATCGCCGTGAATGGAGAATCCAGCATCTTTCCCAAGACTCTTGGCAGCTTCGTACCAACTGTCGGAATCGGTCACGTAGGGTTCCGGGCGGACGAGACCACTCCATTTGAAACAGGCATCATCTTTAATCTCGAAGAACTCCATATATTCTTGCCTGACGCCGCGCTCCTCTATCTGGGCAGCAATTTCCGAACGCTCCCGTCTACGCTCTGAGTCAGCCCAGTCCTCCATAGTATCTTGTAGATAATCCGCTTCCCATACAGAGTGGTCGTGCTTCGCCGTGGCAAGTTCGAATTTTGACGCCCCCATCACGGCGTAACGTGGCGCGAGCTGTTTGACTTGTTGATCGTCGGGGCCCAGAAGCCGGACTTCTTTTCGGTGCGCATGCCGGCCTTTCGGGTTGAGAGCGAGGATGGCCTGCTGCGCGAGCACAAGAACGGGCCGCTGGAGGAGGGGGCGGTGTACGTGGGCGGCAACGCGCCGCTCGTCGAGAAGAGTCTCGGCCTGCGGGGAGAAGAGATTCTATACGTGGGGGATCACCTGTTCGTGGACGTGAACGTGTCGAAGAAGGTACTGCGGTGGCGGACAGCGCTCGTGGTCCGCGAGCTGGAACGCGAGATCGAGGCGTTTCAGTCGTTTGCCGAGAAGCAGGAGCGGCTCTCGGCGCTCATGGAGAAGAAGGAGCGGCTGGAGGCGGAGTTTTCGGCGAAGCGGTTACAGCGACAGCGCTTGAAGAAGGGCTACAGCGAGGCCGACGGCCCCGATCCCGAGACGCTGGAGACGGAGATGCAGCAGATCCGGACTCGGCTCGTGGCTATCGACGAGCAGAGTGCGCCGCTGGCGAAGGCGTCCAGCCGGCTCGTCAACGAAAACTGGGGCCTCTCATGCGGACCGGCAAAGACAAAAGTCTCTTTGCCCGACAGGTGGAGCGCTACGCGGATGTCTACACCGGGCGCGTCCCCAACTTTCTGCACCACACCCCCCTCACGTACCTGCGCTCGCATTGGGGCAGCCTGCCGCACGACGAGGCCGCCGAGCAGGCGCCGACCTATCCCCCCCTCACCTCCGGCTACGAGTGGGACGCGACCACGGCGAAGGAGCGGGGCTAACCCCGCATGGCGAGGACGCTCGAGGAAAGAGATGCGGGGGCAAAGAGGGAAAGAGAAACCGCGTGGGTGCGTGGCGAATGCAACCCGCTCCTACGTAATTCCGTGTTTTGACTCCGTAACGTCATGGGATCGTGCGGACTACGCCGATTCGTTCTGTGCAGTGTCGAGGGCCTCGACGAACACCTCCACCGGCCGCGCCCCCGCCACAGCGTGCTTACTGATACGTGAATGGGTTGCCACCGATCCTGGAAATCTCAGATTTCCTAGATCGAGCCAATCTGAGATTGGCAAAGACGATTGTCGCTGGTAGCACAACACGGTCCTACTTACACCGAATCCGGTTGAAGGATTCGGGCATGTAGGTGCGTAGTCTCAACTAATCGGAACTCGTTCCGAATCGGGGTGTGGGTACGAAAGCATCTACGTGTGTACCACGTACTTACCTACAAACCTACATACCTTCATGCCCGGATGGAGCTGTCTCACGAGTGAGACAGTCTCACCCGTGAGACTGTCCCACTGATGGGATTGTCCCACTGGTGGGGCTGTCCCACTGGTGGGACTCGAACGAGTTCGGCTGCGGAGTTGGTGTTAGCCCTCGTTCCGGTACATTTCCTCCACGTAGTCGGTGACCATGCGCTTGGCGCTGAAGGGGGCCGGCAGGCCGGTCATGGCCCCGCGCATCATCGACACCCACTCGGTGGGTACGCCGTCGTCGTTGCGGTCGTAGAAGGTGGGGATGACGCTTTCCTCCAACTGTTTGTAGAGGGAGGCGGCGTCCTGCTCGTCCTGCGCCTCCTCGTCGGCATCGCCGTAGTCGCCGGTCGGCTCCGGGCCGATGGCCCAGCCGTTGTCGCCGTTGTAGCCCTCGGGCCACCAGCCGTCGAGCACGCTGAGGTTGAGCCCGCCGTGGGCGGCCACCTTCTGGCCGCTCGTGCCGGACGCTTCGAGGGGGCGGCGCGGATTGTTGAGCCAGACGTCGCTGCCGGAGACGAGCATGCGGCCCATCTCCATGTCGTAGTTTTCGAGGAAGAGGACCTTTCCCTTGAACGGCTCCTGCTGGCTGATCTCGTAGATGCGCTGGATGAACGTCTTGCCGGCGTCGTCGGCCGGGTGGGCCTTGCCGGCGTAGATGAGCTGCACCGGACGGTCCTCGTCGCTGAAGAGCGCCTCGGCCCGCTCCATGTCGCGGAAGATGAGCGGGGCGCGCTTGTAGGTCGCGAAGCGACGTGCGAACCCGATGGTGAGGGCGTCCGGATCGAGGTCCGGATGCATGGGCAGGCTCTGCTCCTGCACCTTCTTCCGGATGAAGTCGTGGAGGCGCTGCCGGAGGTGCGAGCGGTACTCCCAGAGCGTCTCGTCGGGCACGTCGTCGAGGCCGTCCCAGATGTCAGGGTTGTGGCGCTCGCGGAAGTCGCCGTCGAGGTGGTCCTTGAGGAAGTCCTGGGCCGGACCGGCGGTCCAGGTAGGCAGGTGCACGCCGTTGGTGATCGAGTCGATGGGCACCTCGTCGAGCGGGCGGTCCGGGTAGAGGCCTTCCCACTGCTGCCGGGCCACGTGGCCGTTGAGCTTCGACACGCCGTTGGCCGCGCGGGACAGCTTGAGGCCCAGCACCGTCATCGTGAATTTCTCCTCGTGGGCGCCGGGATTGACGCGGCCGTAGCTGAGGAGTTCGTGGCTATTGAGGTCGATTTCGTGCTCAAAGCCGGACAGGATGTCGGTGAAGAGGTCGGGGTCGAAGTGGTCGTGTCCGGCCATGACGGGGGTGTGCGTGGTAAACACGCTCTTGTCGCGCACCCAGTCCTCGGCGGTCTCCAGATCGTCTCCGGCCGCAAGCCGCTCGCGCAGCAGCTCGAACATGAGGAACGCGCAGTGCCCTTCGTTGGCGTGGTAGACATCCGGCTCGTTGCCGTTCAGTTTGCGCAGCAGGCGCAGGCCGCCGATGCCGAGGACGACTTCCTGGCGGATGCGTTCGTAGTCGCCGCCCTGGTAGAGCTGCCGGGTGATCGGGCGGTACTCGTCGGGGTTGGCGTCGAAATCGGTGTCGAGCAGGTACAGCTCCGTGTGCCCGAGGTTGAGCTTCCAGGCCCGCACTTCGACCGGATGATGGCCCACGTGGACGGTCGCAGTCAGGGGGTCTTTCCCGCTCTCGTCCATCACGAGCGACAGCGGGTGCTTGGCCGTGTCGAGCACCGGATAGGTGGACTGTTGCCACCCGTTGGCGTCGAAGGACTGCTCGAAGTAGCCTTCGCGCAGGAACAGGCCGATGGCCGTGAAGGGGAGGCCGAGGTCGGACGCGGCCTTGGCGTGGTCGCCAGCCAGGACACCGAGGCCGCCGGAGTAGAGCGACATGCTTTCGTGGAGGCCGTACTCCATGCAGAAGTAGGCGGTCTCGGGGACGTCGTCCAGTTCCGGCTCGCGGTCCATATACGTCTGGAACCGGTCGTAGAGGGCATCGACCTCGTCCTGGAAGTCGTCGTCCTCCAGGACCTCGTCGTCGGCGAGGGTCAGGGCGGCCTGCGGGTTGTTGCCGGAGGCCTGAAAGATTTCGGGGGTGAGCCGGCGGAAGAGATCCCGGGCGTCTGGGGTCCAGCTCCACCAGAGATTGATCGCAATCGACTGCAGCTTGTCGCGCGTAGTCATGCGGCAGGAGACATCGGTTCGAGTAGCAGGAGGAAGCGTCGATTGTACGTCGCGAATAGGCAGCGGGCGGGTCCACCAGCTCCCACGGGAAGTGCGTGTGATCCGTCAGGGAGAGTGGCCCGCAGGGAGGGCTGTCGCACGTTCCTGACAACGGCGCCAACGTACAAATTCGACTCTATACAAGGGTGGCGGTTGGGGCGGGGGGTTGCCAGCGATTTGCGTGAAAAATCAATAATGTACTGCTCTGGCGCGTGCCGACGACGGGACTACTTCTCCGGCGGCGGGGAGGCGGCGGCAGAGGTACGGCAGGCGGAGGAGGGCGGTCGCACGTCGTCGGCCGTCGTCACGGAAGACGAGATTCAGTCGGCCTCGGGACGCCCGGAGGAGGCACCGGCGAGGTCTTCGTCTACAAGGACGGTCCGGATCCGTTGCTACGTTGCTGCGTGCACCTTCAGTTCGCGACTGTGGCCGCGGGGCGAGCGAGTGGCGAGGTGGAGCATCCCGTCCGCCAGCTCGCGCGGCTCGATCCAGTCGGACGGATCGGCGTCGGGCATGGCGTCGCGGTTCGCGGGGGTGTCGACGACGCCCATGGGGTAGAGCACGCTGGCGCGCAGGCCCTCGTCGCGTCCCTCCCGGTCCAGCGACTTCACGTAGCTGGCCACGGCCCCCTTCGAGGCTCCGTAGAGGGCGGCGCCGGCCTGTCCGTCCGTTGCCGCCGGGGCCGAGACGCCGAGAAAGAAGCTGTGGGCCTGCGTCGTCAGCACTGGCCATGCCGCACGGGCCGTGTTGAAGAGAGTGCGGAAATTGATGTCGATCATGTGCCTATAGTCGTCCATCGTCGCCTCGGCGGCGGGCTGCATGGCAAACCCGCCGGCGACGGCGAGTACGGCGTCGAGCGGCATGGCGTCGTCGATGGCGTCGAACGCGTCCTGGGCCGCGCTCGCGTCGGTGAGGTCGCAGTCGAAGACGTGCGCGTCGGGGAAGGTGTTGTCGAGCGTCGCTTTGTTCTTCTCGCCGTAATCGAGGAGGGCGAGGTCCCAGCCGGCGTCGGCGAAGGTTTCGGCCGTGACGGAGCCGATGGCGCCGGCAGCTCCGGTGATGGCTACGGTCGGCATGACAACAACGATTGGTGTGGGGGGAGTGCGTGCATTCGGACAAAGTAGGGGCAGTGGGCGGCGAGGTCAATGGGGACAGGGCGATCACATGTTGCAATGCGTTCGGAAAAGCAGGAGGCACTTTTGCTGTTCATTGACCCATCTGCCTGAAATGAATGGATGCCTGGAGGCCTGGAGGCACGAACGCTGTGCTCTACTGCTCTCCTGTACTCATCATAGAGCAAGATGCAATTGCCCTCGGTGGGAAGGTTGGCAGATTGGAAGGTTGAGAAATTTGGGAGTCATTCGTTGGACGTTGGATCGAATCCTCCGCGTGGGCGGGCCATATTGGAAGTCCCGTCGATTCTGTTTTCCAGTGTGCCGCGGTTGCATGGACGACGTTGCGCTTGCCACTCGCAATCTGAGTCGGGTTGTGGACGGGACGGCTCTGGTGGAAGACATTACTATGGAGGTGGCGGCGGGAGACGTGTTCGTCGTGTTCGGGCCGTCGGGGTCGGGCAAGTCGACGCTGCTGCGGTTGCTGAATCGTCTTGACGAGCCCACCGACGGCACGGTACTACTCGGCGGGACGGACTACCGGACGATGGATCCGCAGACGGTCCGGCAGCGGGTGGGGCTCGTGCCGCAGCGGCCGACGCTCATCGAGGGCACGGTGGCCGACAACGTGACGTGGGGACCGCGGCTGCGGGAGGCGCCGGTGGACCGGACCCGCATGGCGGATCTGCTCGACCGGCTGGGACTGGGCGGGTGCGAAGAGCGGCAGGCCAACGACCTGTCGGGCGGGGAGGCCCAGCGGGTAGCCGTTGCGCGCACCCTGTTCAACGAGCCGGAGGTGGTGCTGCTCGACGAGCCGATGTCGAGTCTCGACGCGGCGGCGGCCGACCGAGTGGAGGACCTCCTGGCGGATGTGATGGACGCTTACGATCTCACCGCCGTTCTCGTGACGCACGACGCCGACCGGGCGCGACGGCTGGGCACCGGCGGGGTGCGGCTGGAGGCGGGGCAGGTCGTGCGGTCGGGAGCAATTGGGGCGGTGGTGATCTGAAGCTGCCCCTTGTGTTCTTTGTAGAAATAGGGGTTATCGATTTTCATCATCGCCGATTTCCTGCCGCATCTCCTCCACCGTTCGTTTGAGGCGAGGCAACTCTTGCTCAATGACGTTCCATACTTCGTTCAAATCCACCCCCATGTAGTCGTGAATGAGTACGTCTCGAAAGCCTGCTACTCGTTGCCACGGCACGTCCGGGTGGGCGTCGCGGAGTTCAGGAGAGAGCTTCTTCACGGCTTCTCCAATCACTTCAAAATTCCGGATGACGGCGTCCTGCAGAATATGTGATGACTCGAACGCCTCACGTCCGTTTTGAGTCGCTTCCTCAATCCGGCGAGTGCGTTCTGCAATGTGCTCTAGGTAAATGGCATCTCGCTGGAAATCATTCATCGGAGGGGGACCGCCTCTCGGAGCACCTGCTTACGCATGCGTGGGTGAAGCGACGCTTCCGTGACAACGTCCACCGTCTTCCCCAACAGATTTTCCAGATCCTGCTTGAGTGCGACACGATCGACCAGACTTCGTCCCTCTTCCAGTTCGACGAGCACGTCCACGTCACTGTCCTCAGTGTTGTCGCCACGCGCTGCGGACCCGAAGACCCGTACGTTGTGAGCACCGTGCCGATGGGCAAGGCGCAAGATCTCCTCGCGATGATGGGAAAGGAGCGACGGCATGGGGCGAAGACGCTTTGAGCGAGAGTAGTTCTTGTATAACAAACCCGGGTCGAGGGATTCGTCAATAGAGAAAACAGAATGATGTCCGTTTGGTCAACGATTGAGGAGCTTTGGATTCGCGTCCAGGAGCCAGTGGTGCTGGAAGGGTTGTGGCAGGTAGGGGCGGCGACGCTCCTCGCCGCGATCGTGGTCGGGCTGTCCCGGTGGCGGCGGCTCGCGCTGGAGGCCGAGCTCGCGACGGCCTTCGTGCGCGGCTTCGTACAGATCGTGGCGATGGGCCTGCTGGTGGGCGTGCTGCTCACCGTGCCGCTGGTGTGGAGCACGCTCATCCTGCTGGGAATGGTGGGGGGCGCCACCTGGATTTCGAAGCAGCGGGGGGAGGGGCTGCCGCAGGTGGCGTGGATCTCGTTCCTGGCGATTGTCGTGGGGGCGGGCAGCACCATTGTCCTCATGACGGCCGCCGGGGCCATTGAGGCCACCGTGCGTAGCCTCGTGCCCGTCGGCAGCATGGTGATCGCCAACGCGATGAAGATCAACAGCCTCGCGCTCGACCGCTTCAAGCAGGAGATCACCGATCACAGGGACGTGATCGAGGTGGGATTGTCGCTGGGCGGACCGCCGGGGCGGGTGCTGGCCTCACACGTCCACGACAGCGTACGCGCCTCCTTGATTCCCATCGTCGACTCGCTCAAGAGCCTGGGCTGGGTGTGGATTCCCGGCATCATGGCCGGCATGATTCTGGGCGGGGAGAACCCGATTTACGCCGCGCTCTATCAGTTCGTCATCATGGCGATGATTTTTGCCGCGGGCGGCCTCACGAGCATGATCGGCACGGTGCTGATGGGCCGGGCCGTGATTACGGACGCCGAGCAGTTGGTCGATGCAGCCTCACTCCGAGACGAATAGCGACGCTCATGTTCGCCGAGGCCGCTGGTCGAAACGAGGGATGATCGTTTCGTGATCGAAGGATAAAACTGGGATTACAACCCGCAGAGGAGAGAGATCTACGGTGGAATGCTTTTTGTTCTATCCAACGGTTGCTACGTGCCCCCATGACAATCTCGTCGCTCGTTCGTGCGCCCAACGGATGGATCGTTCTCGCCGGACTGATACTGCTCGGGGGCCTCGCCGTCCCCCTGGCCGAAGCCCAAGTAGCCGATACGGCGACGGTCGCGGAAGTGCTGCAGACCCCCCGCAACACGTGGGACAACGTGGACACCCCGGCCGTCTGGCACGGGCCGGACGGACAGCACTGGCTGCTGGCGACGGCCAAGGAGGGCGATGTGATTCGAGTGCACGACGCCGCCACCGGCGCGCCCATCCGGCGCGTGGGCGGCTCGGGAAGTGATCTGGGGGAGTTCGATCGGCCCAACGGTGTGGCGGTCATCGACAATCTCATGATCGTCGTCGAGCGCGACAACCGGCGCGTCCAGGTCTTTTCGCTGCCGTCCTTTGAGCCACTGGGAGCCTTCGGGCAGCCGCTCGGCTGGCACCGGGCGGTGGGGGAGGGGGAAGATCGGCTCCGGCTGCCGTACGGGCTCACCGTCTACGAGAAGGACAACGGTCCCTACATCCTGTACGTAACCGATGCCTTTGCCGAACCGGACGGGAGCGTGCCGCCGCCATCCGCGCTGGACGAGCGCGTGAAGCAGTTTCGATTCAAAGTCGAGGACGGCACCCTGCGGCACCAGCACATCCGCAACATCGGCGCCACGTCCGGCCCCGGCATGCTGAAAGTGGTGGAGTCGATCTGGGCCGATCCCGCCCACGACCGGCTCCTGATTGCGGAGGAAAAAGAGGGGGAGGCGCAGATCAAGGTCTACACCCTGGACGGCACGTTTACCGGGACGACGATCTCGTCCGATTATTTTCAGCACGAAGCGGAGGGCATCGTGCTCTACGAGTGCGGAGCGGCCGACGGGTACTGGCTCACCACCGATCAGTCCGAGACAGAGAACACCTTTCACGTCTTCGACCGGGCCAGTCTGGAGCACATCGGCGCTTTTCGCGGCAAAACGGTGAAAAATACCGACGGCATCGTTGCGACGGAGCAGGCCGTCGGGCCGTTCGAGAACGGCGCCTTCTACGCCGTGCACGACGACGGCAGCACCGTTGGCTTCGACTGGGCCGACATTGCGAACGCCCTGGGACTGGACCGTTCCTGTTCAGCTCAATGAGGAGACACGCTCCGGCATTCGGGGGCGTTCGGTCGGAGGAAGGTCCTGGTTGACGGGAGGGCGGCGGCTCCTTGCAAGGCGCAAGGGGCCGTTCGTATGTGTCGCTCGTTGCCGTCGGCACATTTCGCTCGTGTCGAGTCCGAGGACCGGTCGACGCACGGGCTCGCAGACAGGGAGGGTCGGATCGACGGTTTATATTCCGAGAACGAAATCGTCAATCTATCGCAAAACAAAGGTTCTATGTAGTTAACTTGGGTTTGGTATCTAGCATGCGCATTCCACGACGGGTTCTGGGGAGGGAGTCGGACCGACGATCGGTTTTCTCACCAATTCAGTGATTGCGCATGTTCTCACAGTATCGAGCTTTTCTCCTTTTCCTTCTCATCGGCATTTTTTCGTGTGCAGGGGGACCTCGGGCGCTTGCCCAATCGACGGGGGCGGTTACGGGACAGGTGGTGGACCAGAACGGGGAGCCGCTTCCCGGGGCCAACGTTGTCATTCAGGACAAGCAGATTGGCGCCGCGGCCGATGAGAACGGACGCTACCGCCTCTCGGGCGTGCCGGTGGGGACGCATGCCCTCAACGCGTCCTTTGTGGGATATACCGCCGTCGATACGACGGTTGCCGTGCAGGGCGGGGAGACCGTGACGCAGAATTTTCAGCTTGGGGGCGCTGCCATGCAGACCCAGGAAGTGGTGGTGGAGGGGCAGCGGGGGACGATCCGCACCAACCAGACGAAGAAAGACGAGGCGTCCGTGGTCGATGTGTTGGACCTGCAAACGCTCGAACGATATCCGGATCAGACGCTTGCAGAGTCCCTGGACCGGCTTCCGGGCGTGTTTACGCAGGCCAATCTTGGACAGGGCATTACCGGAACCGCCGGCCGGGGATTCAAGAACTCGTTTATCGTCATCCGGGGCATTCAGCCGGATCTGAACAGCACGACGGTGCTCGGGCAGTCGCTGGTCTCGACCACTGGGGATCGCGCCGTAGCCCTCGACGTGCTGCCGGCCAATGTGGCCTCGCAGGTGGAGGTGGTGAAGGCCCCGACCGCGGATGCGAGTGCGAACGGGATTGGGGGCATTACGAATATCGTTCCGCTCAGTGCGTTTAGCCAGCAGGGTTCCTTCCTGAGTGCCAGTGCCGAGGGGGCGTGGCGCGATGAGGTGGGCACTCTGTCCGTGAACGGGCAACCGATTAATCTACGGGCGCGGGGAGGCACCCAATTTGGGCCCGACGACGATCTGGGGGTGGCCGTGACGGCCAACTACAAGCGGGATGCGTTTACGACCACCCTCATTCAGCCGGACGAGTGGCGCGAGATCAACGCTCCCGACTTTCCCGACGGCGTAACGGTGCCCGAGGGCACGCGATTGGAGCAGGGGCGGTCGAATTTTACCCAGTTTGGGGGAACGGCGAATCTTGAGTGGCACCTGACCCCTGATCGGCAATTCGGGCTGGTCACCTCCTATGCGCAAACGGTGGACAATCAGCGGGACCTTCAGACCGAATGGAATTTCTCCGACGATAGCTTCACGGACCGAAGCGGCGAAAATTTTTCCGACGACGAACTGTTCGATCCCATTTCTGGCGTGTCCCCCAGAGATTCGTTCCGGGCCAATATTGGGCGGAACGATAAGGAATCGGACCTCGACCGGCAGGAAGAGCGGATGTTCTTCGCCGTTGGGTCGAGCGAGGTGCGGTTGGGGGCGGTAGACTGGACTACGCGGGGCAGCTACGTCCGCGCCGGCAAGGATGAGACGGTCCGCGAGTGGCAGTTCAACAACTCGCTCAGCGAATTCGACGGCGATCCGAGCACCGAGCCGTTCGTTCCCGATGACGACGATAATTTCGAGAGCATCGTGCGGTACGATGGGGCCGAGGTGTGGGGCTTCCCGGTGAACGAGCAGGCGTATCATGATCCCTCCCGCTACGCGTTCGATGGGCTTGGCATCGACACCAAAGAGGTCACGTCCGAGTCCTTTGAGGCGTCCTCGAATGTTCGGTACAACGCCGACTGGCTCGTGGGGAAGAATGGGTTCGTCGAAACGGGCGTGCGGGGCCAGTTCACCGCCACAACGCTCGATGCGGAGCGCGTGGACGTTTCGCCGAATCCCGACGATTTGCTTCTGCTCTCGGAGTTCGAGATGACCGGTACGCCCGGCGATGTGCAGGGGCTTCCCGTGGGGCCCACGGTCGACCCCGATCGGGGACGCGAGCTCCGGGAAGAGCGGCCGACCATGTTTCAGTCCAGCCGGGACGATGTGGACTCGTTTCTGGGCGACTATGAGGTGGACGAGACCATCGCCGCCGGGTACCTCATGGCCGGGAATGAGTGGGGCAAATTGAGGGTGATTGGAGGCGTTCGTCTCGAAAATACGAGCACCAGTGCCACGGTCAATTCCTTTAATTCGACGACCGAAGAGACCGCCCGGCGGACGGAGGACAACAGCTACCTCGATCTGTTTCCCAACCTGCACGTGCGGTACCGCTTCAGCGATCAGCTGCAGGCGCGCGTGTCGGGCACAAAGACCATTGCGCGCCCCAACTTGTCGCAGGTTGCGGGGAGTGAGAACGTGAGCTTCGATCCGGGCGATCGAGTCAACCCGGGCGTCGTTGCGCAGGGAAACGTGTCCAGAGGGAATCCGACCCTGAATCCGTTTCGTGCCTGGAATCTCGACGCCACCGTGGAATACTACCCGAGCGCGTCGGATCTGTACGTCGCCAACGTCTTCTACAAGCGCATCGACGACCCCATTTTTACGCGGGAGTCGATTCGGCAGAACGTGGAGGCGGGAGGCGTGACCTTCCAGGAGGCCGAGGTCAGTCGGCCGGTCAATGCGAACAGCGGCACCATCTTCGGACTGGAAACGCAGTTGCAGCAGACCCTCTCGTTCCTCCCGCAGCCGCTCGACGGGCTCGGCATCCAGGCGAACGGCACCTTTATCGAATCGAATCTTGAGGTGCCGGGGCGGGAGGACGAGGATCTGCCCTTCTTTCAACAGCCGGACCTGATTACGAGCGTCGGGCCGTTCTTCATCTGGCGTGGATTGGACGTGCGACTCAACTACAGCTACACGGACGACTTCGTCACCCAATTCGCTGGCGCAGCGCCCCAGGACCGGTTTCTCGACGCGCGCGAGACGCTGGACCTGAAGGTGACGTACGACATCACGCCGAATTACTCGATCAGCCTCGCGGCGGAGAATCTGACGGAGAGCCCGCTCCGGATCTACCAGGGCAATGCGGATCAGACGTGGCAGGCCCAGAGCCAGGGACGCCAGGTCTGGCTCGGTCTAAAAGGCCGGTTCTAACCGAACGGATGCTGTTCCTGCTCCCTGCTGCAACGGGACTCGGCGCGTTTCGCCGAGGACCCGTGCGGTGGAGAGTATCGATGTCTCCTTCGATTCAAATCCCAGTTTCTATGCGCTTTCTACGTTTCGTGCTCACAGTTTGCCTCATGGGGGGGGCGGCCGTTTTGGCGCCGAGTGCGTACGGGCAGGAAACAGCCCGGGGTACGGTGTATCAGGATGCCAACGAGAACCAGCAAAAAGACTCGGGCGAGGCGGGCATCGCCGGCGTGTCCGTGTCCAACGGAAGACAGGTGGTGCAGACCGACACCGAGGGGCAGTACACCCTTCCCGTTCGCGACGGCGATGCGATCTTCGTGACGAAGCCCGCCGGCTACAGGGTGCCGGTCGATGCACACAACCGGCCGCAGTTCTACTACCTCCACGACCCCGACGGGACGCCCGACAGCCTCGATCTCAAATTTCCCGGTGTCGAGCCGACGGGGCCGTTGCCGGAGGCCGTCAACTTCCCGCTCCATCCGTCGGAGAAGCAGGAATCGTTTACGGCGCTTGCGTTCGCTGATCCGCAGGCCGGCAGTCACGAAGAGCTCCGGTTTGTGCGGGATGATGTCATCGATGAACTGACCGGCGCAGACGCGGCGTTCGGCATTACGGTGGGCGACGTCGTTGCCGACGACCTGTCCCTCTACCCGCGGCACCTCCGGAACGTGGGGGCCATCGGCATTCCCTGGTGGCGGGTACCGGGCAATCACGACATGAACTATGAGGTGGCCAGCGACGAGTACGCCACGGAAACCTACAAACGGTATTTCGGACCGACGAACTACTCGTTCACCTACGGCGACGTGCACTTCATCGCCCTCGACAACGTGCAGTACAAGGGCAAAGGAGAACGCTACACGTACAGCGGCAAATACCGGGGATACCTGAAGGAAAACCAGCTTGAGTGGATTCGGGAGGACCTGGCGTCGGTATCGACCGAGAAGCGGGTGGTCATCGCCACCCACATTCCGCTCCGCACCTATGCCGTGGGCGACACCACCGAGTCGTGGCTGCCCGGCACCGACAACCTCGGGGCACTCCTCGACGTGTTGGAGGAATACCGGGTGTACAGCATCTCGGGCCACGACACCAGCAACAGCTGGCACGTGTACCTCGACGAGGAGCACGGCTGGACCGGCCCCGGCACGTTCCATCATCACGTACTGGCCGAGGTGCGCGGGGGAAGCTGGAAGGGGCCGCGGGACGACCGGGACATTCCGGCGGCCACCATGGAGGACGGGACGCCGAACGGGTACTATTCGCTTCACTTCGAGGGCACGGACTACGAGGCCCAGTTCCAGGCCGCCGGTCGACCGGCCGACCGGCAGAGGCGCGTGACGGTGCACCAGCCCGCTGGGGACCAGCAGCAGGCCCACGCTGGACAGTGGGCGCCCCCCACGCTGTGCGTTAACGTGTTCGACGGCGGGCCGAAGACGACCGTTCAGTACCGCATTGGGGACCGTGACCCGGTGGTGATGGAGCGGACGATTCAGAAGGATCCCTTCATGGAGCGGCTCTATCAACGTGTCGAGGGCACGGAGGCAGCCGTGTCGGCGCCGGAGCCCTCATCCCACCTCTGGACGGCGCCCCTTCCGGACGACCTTGCGCCCGGCGCCCACACGGTCACCGTGACGAGCCGGAACGAGTTTGGGCGAGCGGACACCACCGCCAGCGTGATTGAGGTGCAGGAGCCGCCGTCCGCTCATGAGGAGCCGCAGTGACCGTCCGCTCTCACGAGAGATGGGGACCTCAGACCGGTGCTGCAGAGAAAATTTGACCGAGGTTAAGATTTGAAAACAGAATCGTCAACGTATCGAAATGCAGACGTTCTACGGAGGTAACCTGAGATTTGTATCTAGCCACGCGTGATCGAAGGGCAGGAGTAGGAAGTGCGTCTGCCCCAGCCCCACGGTTTTCGTTCATCAACAACAACTGCGCATGTCTGCTCACTACCGATCCCTTTTCATTTTTCTCCTTGCTCTCGGACTGTCGTGCACGACGCACCCCGACGCTGCGGCCCAGTCGACCGGAACCATCAAAGGACAGGTCGTCGACGCGGCGGACGGCACTTCGCTTCCGGGCGCCAACGTCGTGATAAAAGGCACCTCGACCGGGACCTCCACCACCAAAGACGGGCGATACACCCTCGCGGACGTTCCGACCGGGAAGGACACCCTCACGATCTCCTTCGTGAGCTACGAAAGGAAAACCCGGACTGTGACGGTGGAGGAAAATACGACCACGACGGTCAACGTGAAGCTGAAAAGCAAAACATTGAAGACCGGCGAAGTCGTCGTCACGGGGTTGCGAGAAGGACAGGTGCGATCCACAAACAAGAAGAGAGAGTCCATGGAGGTCATGGACGCGTTGAGCGCCACTGAAGCAGGGAAGTTGCCTGACGGGAACGTAGCGGAGTCCGTCCAGCGGCTCCCCGGCGTCTCGATTCAGACCGACCGCGGGGAAGGACGCTTCGTCCGCGTTCGCGGAACCAGTGCCAACCTGAACAACGTGACGCTCAACGGTAGTTCGGTGGCGTCCAGCGCGTCCTCGCGGGCTACGGCGCTCGACCTTCTTCCGTCGAGTATGATTTCGGGGGTCGATGTCGTGAAGGCCGTTCGGCCCGACATGGAGGCCAACGCAGTGGGCGGGACCGTGAATATCAACACGCTGTCGGCGTTCGATCGTCAGGGGACGTTCCTGGATGTTAACCTTGCGAACCTCCAGCAGCCGGATGTGATGGAGTTCAGCGACGATCAGTTCCGGTACGAAGGCAGCGCGACGGGCGGAACGACCTTCGGCTCCGAGAATCAGTTCGGGATCGTCGCGTCCCTGAGTGCCTCGCAGCGCGACTTCAACGTGTCGATCCTGGATCCCGATGAATGGCGCCAGGACTCGAATCTTTCAAACAACGAGACATCGAGCAATTCGTCGTACGCATACCCCAACGAGCTGGAGTCGCAGGCGGAGGACAATGAACGAGACCGGATTAGTGGAAGCCTGAACTTCGACTGGCGCCCCACGGACCAGACAAATCTGTACGCGCGGGTGCTCGGCACCCAGCGGGGCGAGACGCTGAAGAACAATGAGGCCGAATTGACCTTCGCTCCGGAGGACGACCCGGTCCAGACCAGCCCGACTACGGGGCGATTCCCGCGAGGATCGCTGGAACTGGACGTGGCGCGCGACGACGGGGAGAACCGTCTCTACTCCTTGAGCCTGGGTGGAGACCAGACATTCGGCGACATTAAGTGGAGTTTGGAGAGCGCATATTCGCGCGGACGGAAGGAGGTGACCCGCTACGACCACACGTGGGAAACGCCCAACGTCACTGATGACTTAGACGGAAGCCCGGGAGGATCTGCCAGCTACGACACGGAGCCCTTTTTCTTCGCCGTGACGCCGAACAATTCGGACTACGTAGCGAATCCGGAAAACCAAATTCTTCGCACGGCTCAGCTCGAAAGCGAAGACGTCACCGAAAACACCTACACCGCGTCGACCGATCTCCGCTGGAATACGTCGCTGGCGGATGCCGACGGATACTTTAAGGTCGGGGGGAAATTCCTCCAGCGCGAGAAGGTGGTCGATCTCGAGGAGGTCAATTTCGACACCACGGGGACGGCTCCCGCTCCCACGCTAGCGCCGTTTAGCCGAAACCGGGCAATCAACACGGCGCAGCCCAATGGATCCTTCTTTACAACGGGCCTCGTGAGTGAGGTCACTCAGTTCACGAACGAAAACCTTGCCAGCCGGGATAACTTCAACTCGGATCTGTTCAAGATCGACGAGGAGGAGACGGCGGAGGAGGCCGTCGAGAACGACTCCGAAAACGAAGAAAGCGTTTATGCCGGGTACGCGATGGGCAGCTTCACAGCGGGCAATCTCACCGTGCTGGGCGGCCTCCGGATCGAACACACGAAGACCGAGGTGACGCGCTTTCAGCTCGAAGATACGGACATAACCGAAGAGACTGAGCCAAATTCGTACACGAACGTGCTTCCATCCGTGCACGTGAAGTACGATGTGACGGAGAACTTCCTTCTCCGGGCAGCCTGGACGAACACCATCGGGCGGCCGGACTACGACAAGCTGGCTCAGTTTGAGAGCGTGGATAGACAGGGAACGTCGCAGATCAACATTGAGCGCGGAAATCCGGACTTGGAGCCGTTCCGATCCACAAATCTGGATGTTACGGCCGAGTACTACCTGGCGCGCGGTGGGCTCCTCTCCCTCGGTGGGTTTTTCAAGCGCATTGACAATCCCATCTACGAGGACGACAGGACTCTGAACGACTTCACCTTCGAGGGGCAGACGTTCGACGATGCGGAGATCACGGAAACGGTCAATGCGGATGCCGGAACTCTGTTAGGGGTTGAAGCTACAGCCGACGTTCCGCTCACATTCCTGCCGTCCTTCCTGAATGGACTCGGCATACGAAGCAACGTCTCCTACATCGACTCGGAGGTCGACGTCCCTCGTCGGGACGATGAGCTTCCCTTCTTCGGACAATCCGACATTGTGGCAAATGCGGCCCCGTATTTTCAGAAATGGGGCGTCGAAGCCCGCGTGGCCTGGAGCTTCCAGAGCGAGGCGCTCGTCGACATCGGGAGTAAGCCGTTTGAGGATCGCTATCAGGCCGATCGAAGCGTGATCGACGCGAGTCTGGAGTACGACCTAAGTTCGCTTACGAAGGGGCTCGTAGGCACGAAGAGCAGTGCGGTGTTCGCGCAGGTCAGCAACATCACCAACGAGTCGGAGCTACAGTACCAGGGCAACCCGAGCCGGTACGACCGCGATGAGGTCTACGGTCGAACCTACGAGATCGGGATCCGGGCCAGTTTCTAAGGAGGCAACCGATCCGTGAACGATGTCTACCGGCTCTCCTCTACAGGGCAAAGCGGGCTGCGTACGTGTTCACGGATCGACACAATTCCACGCCGGGAGGCTGCGTCAGCGGGGGGCCGTTTTGGACCTTCCGGCAGCGATCCGGACCCCTCTTCCACATGTGCAGCCTCGATTCTCGCGCCTTCCTCTTCCTCCGAGAGCGGAGAGAGGGGGCGTGGTCGCTTTCCCGTCATACCAGCTTTTCAGATGTACCGATCAACCTTCTCCCTCGCGATATTCTTTGCACTTTCTCTGCCGCTGTCCCTCCTGCTGGCGTCGTGCGTAGGCTCCTCCGGCACCGAGACCAGTGCTGCGCACACCCACGGCCCCGACGCCGACCATGCGCACGCCGAACTGCCCTCCGCCACCCCGAGCGCGTACCCGGACCGGATCGTGCTGAACTGGGCGAAGGACCCGGCCTCTACGCTCAGCGTGGCGTGGCGCACCGATAGCACCGTCACCGACGCCAAGGCCCAGATTGCCCCCGCCCGCGCCGCCCCGTCCTTCTACACCGAGGCGCGCACCGTTCCGGCCCGGACCACGACGCTCCCCGCCGAGAAGGTGGACCGGGCCAACGTTTCGGCCCAGTACCACTCCGTGACCTTTGAGAGTCTGGAAGCGGATTCGCTCTACGCCTATCGCGTGGGCGACGGCGACCACTGGAGCGAGTGGGTCCACGCCGAGACGGCCGCCGCCCAGCCGGAGCCGTTCTCCTTCATCTACGTGGGCGATGCGCAGAACAACGTCCGCTCCCACTGGTCGCGTCTCATCCGGCAGGCCTACGCGGACGCCCCGGACGTGAGCTTCATGATCCATGCGGGCGACCTCATCAACAATGCGCACAGGAACGTGGAGTGGGGACACTGGAACGAGGCCGGCGGCTTCATCCAGAGCATGATTCCCGATCTCCCGGTGCCGGGCAACCACGAGTATGAAGGCTACGAGCACTGGACGGCCCGCGACACCTTCACCGTGGAGGTCACGGCCTCGGGCCCGGAGATGACCGGCACGATCACGGAGCCGAACGGCAATCCCGAGCCGCTGGAGGCGACCCGCAGTGGAACCTCGTCCGACGCCGCTTCCGCCCCGACCGGCACCTGGACCTACAATGTCGACAACGGCGAGTATGTGGGCACCCTCACGATTGAGAAGGGCTCGCCCGAGTACACCGCCACCATGGTCAGCGAGAGCGGGGCGGAGATTCCACTCCAGAACGTGTCGGTCGACGGCAACACCCTCACCGGCGCGTTTCTGATGGAGGTGGAGAAGGAGAGCACGGAGAAGCTGTCCGTGCACTGGCGCCCGCAGTTTACGCTGCCGCAGAACGGGCCGGAAGGCCTGAAAGAGACGGTCTACTCCCTCGACCACCAGGGCATGCGCATCATCGGTCTCAACTCCGAGGCGGCTCGCAACGACGAGGATGTGCTCGCTACGCAGACCGAGTGGCTGGAATCGACGCTCAAGGAGGCTCGTCAGGACGACGAGATTCGATGGATCGTCGCTACCTTTCACCATCCCCTGTTCTCGTCGAGCGAAGGGCGCGCCAACGAGGCCCTCCGCGAGGCCTGGCGGCCCCTCTTCGACAAGTACAATGCGGACCTCGTGCTGCAGGGCCACGACCACACCTACGCTCGCGGGCAGACGGAGAACCTGCCCCAGGGCGTCAACGCGCAGTCGCCGACGGGCGGCACCGTGTACGTCAACTCCGTGAGCGGCCCCAAGATGTACGAGATGAAGCCGGACCGCTGGGCCGACTTCGAGGGCGTCGACATGGAGCGCGGTGCCGAGAACACGCAGCTCTATCAGGTGGTGCGGGTCCAGCAGGATACGCTCAAGTACCGATCCCACACCGCGACCGACGCTCCGTACGATGCCTTCGATCTCGTGAAGCAGGCCGACGGGTCGAACGAGATGATCGAGCACGACGCGGCCGACCGGCCGGAGCGGACGCACGAGAACACGCTCGACTACACGCGGCCGTAGCACCTCCCGTTTCGCGACCGAATGGCTCCGGGCAACGAAACGAGGCCGATTTCTTCTATCGCGTGGGATTCGACACAAACTGATAACGTTCGACGTTTTAACGTTGCAATGTGCGGCCGAGGCTGCCCCAGACCATGCATGCAGCTAAGCGCGCTCCCCGCTGACAGTACGTCTTTGAACAACGGTTCCATTCCAATGCAAGATCGTCGTCGTTTTCTGAAGCACGCCAGTGCCTTTGCCGTCGGCTTTGCCGGGCTCCAGACCTTCATGGGATGCGGCTCGGACCGAACGGCGGTGTCGCAGGAGGTGGGGCTTGGGGCACTGCAACCCGATCCGGACGGGGTGTTCGACCTGCCGGAGGGGTTTTCCTACCGTATCGTGTCCGAGTACGGGCAGACGATGGACGATGGCTTTCGGGTGCCGCACGCCCCCGACGGCATGGCCACGTTTCCGGGGCCGGACGGCACGACGATCCTGCTCCGGAACCACGAGGTGGATGCCGATGCTCCGTCGGAGAATGGACCCATCCGGCACAACGCGGCGGATGCCCCCACCCTCCCGGACGAGGACACGTACGACGCCGGGCTGGGCGGCACCACGACCGTCGTCTACGATCCCAAGCAGCAGGCCGTGCGCCGCCAGTTCGTGAGCCTGGCGGGCACCATCCGCAACTGTGCCGGTGGACCGACGCCCTGGAACAGCTGGCTCACCTGCGAGGAGACGGTGCAGCGCGCCGGGGGCCGGTTTGACCGCGACCACGGGTACGTTTTCGAGGTGCCGGCCACGACCGAGATCCAGCGGGCCGAGCCCCGTCCTCTCAAGGCCATGGGCCGCTTCAACCACGAGGCGGTGGCCGTAGACCCGAACACCGGGATCGTATATCTGTCGGAGGATCGGAATGACGGGCTCTTGTACCGGTTCCTGCCCGAGGAACGCGGCACTCTCGCGAAGGGAGGGCGCCTGCAGTGCTGCCGGATTCGCAAGCAAAAGGGCCTCGACACGCGCAACTGGGGCGACGGCCCCGAGATTACGCCGGGCACGTCCTTCGAGGTGCAGTGGATGGACCTCGACGACATTCAGGCCCCGGACGACAATCTCCGCAAGCGGGGATACGCCGACGGGGCGGCGCGGTTTGCCCGTGAAGAGGGCATGTGGTGGGGCGACGGCGAATTCTACGTGGCCTGCACGAACGGGGGCAAGAACGAGGAAGGGCAGGTCTGGCGCTACGTCCCCAGCCCGCACGAGGGCACCGAGCGGGAGGCGGACGAGCCGGGGCGGATCGAGCTGTTCGTAGAGCCGAACGACACGGCGGTGCTGGAGCACGCCGACAACCTGACGGTCGCGCCGTGGGGCGATGTCATTGCCTGTGAGGACGCGGGCGCCCGGTCGACCCTCGTGGGCATCACGCCGGAGGGCCGGTTTTACAAGCTCGGCGACAACGTGGGCAGCGACTCGGAGCTGGCGGGGGCCGTGTTCTCACCGGACGGACGCACGCTGTTTCTCAACATTCAGGAGGATGGGCTGACGCTGGCCGTCACCGGCCCGTGGGCGAAGGCGCGGTCGGCGTGAGCATAGGGGCGTCCCGACCTGGGAGCGGGTCCTGCGAGGAGACTGAAGGTATGGGAGCAATGCGGGGGCTCGGTGCTCCGGAGGAAGAAGGGACGCTGCGGATACTGGAGAACAACCCGTGCGTCGCGGTGTGATCGGAGGTCGTACAGGGGGTCTCCTCGCGGGGGCAAGCCGCATGAGTGCTGTCTCCCCACATCATGAGACCCTCCCCCTTCGGCAACGCCCACCGATTCTCAGGGGGCTGGGGGGGACAGTCGGCAGGTTGCCGCCTCCCCCACCCCCACCGCTTCCCCCCCGCGACGCCGATGGCAGCCGCGACGGCCCCACTGGCAAGGGCCCCGCCCAGCACCCAGTAGAGGGGGTTCCCGCTGCTTTCCTCAACGGCGAGCCGGAGCTGGTTCCCCGTGCCGCTGAATCCCTTCGGAAAGTCCTCAATCGCCGTCCACACGAGCTGCTTGTCGCTCCCCGGAGCGACCTCATTCCCGACGGCCCCCGCCACCGTTTCCGGAAGCGGCTCGAAGGTCTTGCCGCCGTCGGTCGAGAGCTGAAGCTCCACCGAGTACGCATCGGCCTCCCCTGTGAGGTCGTACGTCAGAAGAAGCCGCTTGTCACGACGCGCTAGGCGCGGGTTCACGATGCGGTCGGGCTGCTGAGGAGACACGCTCACCGCAAGGGGACGCCGCAGGGACACGTTGATAAGTTCCTTGTCCCCAATCGGCACCTCCACGGGCGTGCTCCCCACGTCGACACTGTCGAGGAGCGCGATCGCGCTATCCGAAGAGGTGCGGAGGCGCACGTCGAACGCGGATCCGTTCTCGTTGGGGGGCGGCATTCCGTGCGGAGCGCAGGCGGCTGATCGTCGCTGGGAGGCAGGAGTCGGAGGGACGCGCCGAAATAGCCCGGCGGGCCGTACCGGTCCGCGGGGTCGAAACTCCTCCTGCTACCGGGACGGCGGCCCGCCCGGACGGTCGAAAGGGTGTCCCCGTCCTGCACAACGTGGAGGGCAAGCGTCCGTCCCTTCGCGGCCCGTTTGCGCTTCGACTCCTCGTCGGTCGGCTTGGGCGCGTCCTTCTGCTGCACGCCCGGGAACGGCACCACACGCTCGTCGATCGTGTCGTCCCGGAAGTAGTAGGCCTCGCCGGAGGCAGCGGAGGCGAAGGTTGGAGTCGTTTCCCAGCGTCCGGTGAAGCGATAGAGCTGCTGCTCCGTGCCGCTCTCGTCCTGGACGGCGTCCCACGAGACATCTTCGGCCAGCGGGTTGGAGATGATATTCCACCCGTCCTGAAGCGGAATGCGGACCACGGAGGGCACGGTCCCTCCCGCATCGGGCTGCAGCGATACGGTGCCGATGTTGTCGTCCACCGACCAGTCGTTCCGGGCAATCAGCCAGTAGCCGGTGCCGGTGGTCAGCGAGCAGGTGACGTCTGAACCGCATTGCTCGCGGCTGGACGCCCCGTTTTCGGTCGCGCCGCTCTCCCGAAACCCGCGCCAGTCCTCCCCTTGCTCTCCCGACAGGGCAGAGCTGAGCGATTGTCCGGGCGAGCCCGGCAGGGCCACGAGGCGGAAGCTGGCCGAGTCCGTCGGGTTGGGAAAGGAGCGGGTAATGCTGACGGACTGCTGGCTGGGGCGGACCCGAATGGAGATCTGGGCCGGAACTCTATCCCCCAGGCCGCTCCCCACCTTGTACTCGAAGGTGTCGGTGCCGCTAAAGCCGGTGTCGGGCGTGTACTCGAAGGGGTCGTCGTTGAACGTCACGCTCCCGTTGCTAGGCGCACTCGCCAGGCACACCTCCCCAGGAGCATTCACCGACGAACAGTCGCCGAAGCCGGACAGCACCGCGTCCGGCACCGGAAGGGATGCCCGCAGAGATCGAGATCGAGAAGGTGGCCTCAGAGGGGCCCTCCCCACTGTCGTCGGTCAGCGTGAACGTGAAGCTACCCGAGGAGGTTGTGCTTCCATCGTGCTGGTACGTGACGCTGTCGTCAGTGGGGTTTAAGGGGCTGTCGTTCGAAAGAATGCCGGGGGCATTCTCAGAAAGGGGCGTGTCCTCGTCGGTGCTGAGGTTCCGGTCGTTGGCCGTCGGCAGCACATAGGGGGTCTGGCTGGCCGAGGCCCCGTCGTTGCCGACCGTGTCGACGGCCGCGTCGATTGCGGCGGCGTAGGTTCCTCCCCCGTCATCGTACGACTGGTTCACGTTAAGCGTATAGCGAACCTCGAATCCGCCGCTGATGCCCGTCGTCTTGTTGAAGTCCCCCTCGTCGAACGAGTACACATTGGAGGTATTGGGGCCGTCGACCGTGACATCGATCGTATTCAAGGGCTCGGTCGACTCGAACTGAAAGTCCAGATTGTTCGAGTCGTCGTTGGTCAGGAGGCGGGTTCCGAGCGCCGGCTCTGTGCCGTTGATGAAGACGCCGCTCAGGTCGGTTTGGCCGGAGAGGTCGAGGGTGGCGTCATTGTCGACCTGGTCGGTGATCGTGCCGCCGTTCAGTTGGATGCCTGAGGCATTAAAGGCGAGGGGAGAGGTTGGCTGTTTCGGTGTTCGTTGGGCCCCGCCCCACGTGCGCACCGGGCCTGTAGGACTCACAGGGACCAGCGGACGGGAACGCTGTCAGATCTAAAGACCTGTTCTGTCGCGGTGACAGGGCCGACTGTCGAGTTTGCGGAGACAAGCTCGCTCATTCCGGATTGGAATGCGCCTTGATGCAGCGGATGAGTGGAATTGTTGTTGACCGTTGGGGCTGGCAGAGAAGGGGCTGGCCCCGCCGATGGGCATCACAGATGCCCGTCATCACAGATGCCCGTCATCACAGATGCCCGTCATCACAGATGCCCGTCATCACAGATGCCCGTCATCACAGATGCCTGCCTCGCAACGAGATTGCGAACACGTTCGCGGACCTTTTGCACAATCCTACCAGAGGCGATACCCTATGGCCAACCTCGCACGTCGCACTCCCGATCGCACCCTTCGCAACCTGCAGCGCGAGGTCGACAGTCTGTTCGATCAATTCTTCGACCGCTCCGGCGGCGACGAGGGCACCTCGGCGGTGTGGTCGCCGCGGACCGACCTCGTCGAGAAGGACGATGCCTTCCATCTGCGCCTAGACGTGCCGGGCATGAGCAAGGACGACATCAGCATCAACTTGCAGAATGGCGCGCTCACAGTCAGCGGCGAGCGGAGCAGTGAGACAACTGAAGAAGGAGACGAGTACGTCCGTGTGGAGCGGGCCTTCGGCACCTTCCACCGCACGTTCCGGCTGCCGGATGCGGTGGACCCGGACAGCATCGAGGCCGCTTACGACAACGGGGTGCTCTCGATCAACGTCCCGAAGACGGAGGAAAACACGCGTCGCCAAATCGAGATTCAGTAGCCCGCTCCGCTCGCCGGTCAAACCGCACCCCGATTGAGTTGTTAGCGGGCGCGGCTCAGCTCACGCCCAGCCGGAAACGCCTCGGCTGGGCGTTTTTCTTCTTCATTACACCTGCAGCGTCAGTTTAAACTACAATTTAGAATACGCATCGATCAGGGGGGAACGATTTCGGGCCTCACACCGCTGCAGTCATTGTCTATTTCGCACTTCCTGTGCAGCCACAATCCACTTCGAGGGAGCAGAGTTCTTTCTGAGTGGAGGCGAACTACACATCAAGCGCCGTGGTCGTTGTTCTGTACCCCAGCTTGACCGTCCGTTTATGCAGACGATTCGCCAACTCCTTACTGCGTTCAGCTATACCATTGCCCTTTGGGTGGTCGCGAGTGTGGTCGGGGTGATGGCCGACCCCGCTCGAGCCGGATTCTGGAGCGGAAGTTTGATGTGGGGCGTGTTGGCGACGCTCGTCATCGCGCCCGCCCTAATTGTGATGTATGATCCCTCGTTCGAGACCGCCGAGAACGACGAGGTCGGCCCGTCTGCGTCTCCGACCGACTCCCAGAAGCCCTTCGTGGACGAGTCGCGGACGGAGCATGTAGCACAAGAGTCCTCCTCAAGTCAGGAGGAGGAGTCGCTGCCGGAGTGGGTGCGGGAGCAGACCGAGTAGAACGGCATCGGGTAGAACGGCATCGGCGCGGGCGGAACGGAAACGACCGCAGCGCCTCTGCTCGGATGGTGGCCGCTCATGTGAAATCGACCTGCGGGGCCGCCGAGCACGGATCACTGGAACGAATATTGACGCGATTTTGAGGTGAACGAGGAAGCGCTTCCAGCGCTCCCGGGTGCGGTGTTCGTACCCGTTCTCCTGCCGCAACCGATCCGTTCCGAGGTTCAAGTGCCATGAGTCGACAACGCATTCGTGATTACGTAGAAGGCTGGACCGCCTATCATAGTGGTTCCGACGCCGACGTGGAGTCGTTGACCGAGACGGTCTGCGAGACGCTTCGGCATGATCCCAGTCGTTCACTCACCCCCGCAAACCGCAAAGAACTGCGCCTCGCCCTGGGCACGAAGGACGCGAGCGATGCCCGCACGTTCGCCGACGTGACCCAGACCGTGCTTGCGGAGTTTCTCGGCACGTCGCCGTCGCACGAAACCGCCCACGCGGTGGCTGAGACCGTGCTCCGCGTGTACGAAACGGGGTGGGATCTGACTGCTTCCGTGGCGCTACCCCGCGCTCTCGTGGAGGCCCACACGTCGCTTCTCCGCCGAGATCTGACTACGGAGACGGCGCGACGTCTCGTAGAGGCCCACACGACGCGTCCGTCCGTGGAGCGCTCCGAAAACCTGTAGGCACAGCGAGGGTCGCCGCCCTGAAGGGTGCGGGCACAGCCCCGTTGGCGGGCAGCGGTGATCGGCGTCCCGGCGCAACCCGACGGCGGTGGGGACACGTCCTCCCTCACTGGGCATCCTGGATGACCTTGTTCGGGCAGGGCGCATCCCGACGGCTGCCGGGACACTGCTTCCCTCACGTTCGTTCGGTCAGGGCGCGCTGACCCAGACGCGGGCGTCATGGGCCGGGACGGTGACGGGCATCGGGGCCCCGTTGGAAGAGTGGTGAGGGTCGTCGACGTCGAGTGGCCAGGCGGGGCGAAGTGAGGAAGAGTGAAGAATGTCGGATGGCAGGTCGACGGTTGCGGCACTGTCGCCGGCGTTGAAGACCACGATGGCCTCCTGGTTGCCGAGTTCGCGACGGAACGCGACCGTGCGGCCGGTGGCTTCTATCCATTCGACACGGCCGGTCCGCAGAACCTCGTGGCGGTGGCGGAGTGTGATGGCGTCTCGGTAGAAGGCGAGCAGATCGGTGTCCCAGTCGGCCTCGTCCGTGGGAAAAGCCTCCCGGCAGTAGGGATCTCCGGCGGACGAGAGGCCCACCTCGTCGCCGTAATAGATGCAGGGGGCGCCGGGTATCGTCATGAGGAAGAGGGTGGCCTGTCGGAGGGCCGTCGTGTCGTTGCCCATAATCCACTGCGCGCGGGCCATGTCGTGGCTGTCCAGCAGGTTGAGTTGCGCACAGGTAGCGTCCCAGTTGTAGAGGCCCAGCACGTCCTCGACGGCGTCGGCGAAGCCGGGCGCGTCGAGGGGCGAAAACTGAAGATCTGCCTTTGAGTAGTCGCGGAGCGACTCGGCACCAAAAAAGCTGAGGATGGGTGCCAGCAGGGGGTAATTCATGAGCGCGTCGAAGCGATCGCCCTCAAGCCATTCAGGGGCTTCGCCCCAGATTTCCCCGACAAGGTAGGCGTCCGGATTGGCCGTTTTCACCACGTCGCGGAATGCGCGCCAGAAGGGCGGATCGTCGATCTCGGTCGGCACGTCGAGGCGCCAGCCGTCGATGCCGACGTTGATCCAATGCTGGGCTACATCGAGCAGGAAGTCCTGCACCTCGGGATGGTCGGTATTGAACTCCGGCAGGGCCGGGAGGTCGTACCAGGCGGCGTAATTGTGGTGCTGGCCGGACTCGGGATACGGGTGGAGCGGCCAGTCGTGAGTGACGAACCAGTCGGCGTAGGGGGAGTCGCGACCGTTTTCGAGGACGTGGTGGAAGGGCCAGAAGCCGCGGCTTGCGTGGTTGAAGACGCCGTCGAGAACGACGCGGATGCCACGGGCGTGGGCGGCGTCGAGTAGTTCGCGTAGCGCGCCGTTGCCGCCGAGCAGGGGATCGACCTCGTAGTAGTCGTAGGTGTGGTAGCGGTGGTTGGCTGCCGAGGCGAAGATGGGATTTAGGTAGAGGGCGGTGATGCCCAGGTCGTCCAGGTAGTCGAGGTTGTTGACGACGCCGTAGAGGTCCCCGCCCTGAAAGCCCTGCTCCTCGGGCGGCGCGCCCCACGGTTTGAGGTCGACCTCCTCCTGATGGGGGACCTGCCCGCTACGGGCAAAGCGGTCCGGAAAAATCTGGTAGAAGACGGCGTGCCTGGCCCAGTCGGGGGGAGTCATGGGGCGTTGCGTTGTGCGTTGAGCGTTGTGCGTTGTGCGTTGTGCGTTGAGGGTTATGTGGCAAGCGTTGGGCAGACTACGCGTGGACGAGTTCTCCGAGGAGGGAGTGGACGAACTGGAGTTCGTCGTCGTTGGTGGTATGGGCCATGCCTTCGTAGATGCGTTTCGTCACCGCGGCGCCCAGGCGGCGGAAGACCGCGGCGGTTTCCTCCACGCGTTCCAGGGGAATGTAGGGGTCCTGGTCGCTGCAGCCCAGAAAGACCGGGGTGTCGTCGAGGCGGCCCTTGTGGTTGAACGCCGTGTCTTCGGGGCCGACGAGGCCGCCGCTGAGGCCCACGACACCGCCGTAGCGTTGCGGGTGGCGGGCGGTGTACTCGGTGGCCAGGCACGCCCCCTGTGAGAAGCCGAGTAGGACGATCCGTTCTTTCGGGAGCCCGGCGTCGGTGGCGTGGGCGATGGTGTCTCCGACGACCTGGAGGGCCGAGCTGAGGGCGGGCTCGTTGTCTGCGGTCGGGGCCATGAACGACTGGGGATACCACGACCGGTCGGCGGCCTGCGGCGCGAGGTACGCCACGTCCGGTAGGGCCACCTCGTCGGTCAGGGCGAGCATCCCGCGGGCCGAGGCGCCGCGCCCGTGTAGAAGAATCACGGCAACACTCGCTTTGGAGAGAGCCGTGCCGTGATCGAGGAGGGGCTGATCCTGGTGCAGAGACGACATGGCGACAACGGGACGCGAAAAGGGGGTTAGCGGTCAGGGGGAGAGAGTGTAGGAAGCGCTCGTTCCAGTTCCGTCCGTCGGGTTTCGAGCCAGTCGGGAAGCTGGAGGGTGCGGCCCAGAGCGTCCTTCGACTCGTCGGTCACGAACCCGGGGCCGTCCGTGGCAATTTCAAAGAGGATGCCGGAGGTCCAGGTGGGGTCGCGAAAATAAATCGACTGGAAGTACCGGCGGTCCTTGACCTCGGTGACCTGAATGTCGTGCTCGCGGAGCGACTGCTGCCAGTGGCGCTGCTCCTGCGCGTCGCGGGCCCGGAAGGCCACGTGGTGAATGGTGCCCTGTCCCATGCGGCCGGAGGGATGCCGGTCGCGCACCTGCAGGTCCACGAAGCGTGCCCGCTCGGCGTCGGGCGCCTGCAGCCGGCGTCGGTTTTGATCCTCGTCGACCTGTCCCCAACCGAAGATCTCCGTGAAGAGCTCCAGAGTACGGTCGTCTGCGAAGACGGGGAGGGTGGGGGCGTGCATCGATTGGATGGGCTGCTCGACAGGGAGGCCCGCGGAGGTCCAGGCGTCGGGGTTGGGCATTGCGTCGGTCGCCACCAGTTCCAGCGGCAGCCCAGAGGGATCGTCGAACTGAAGGAGGGGATCCCCGAACCGAGTGGCTCGGCGCACAGCCATGTCGGCCGCCCGGAGGTGTGCCGCCCAGTCGTCAAGCGAGCCGGACGGCACTGCGAAGGCGACGGCCTGCACCATGCCGGCCCCGGCGCGTCCCTGCCGGGTGCGGGGCCAGGGGAAAAACGTTGTGATCGTACCGGGCCGCCCGACGATGTCGCCGTAGTACAGATGGTACGTCTTCGGGTCGTCGAAGTTGACCGTCGTCTTGACGCGACGGAGGCCGAGGACGCCTGCGTAGAAGGCAAGGTTGTCCTGAGCGGCCCCTGAAAGGGCCGTGACGTGGTGCAGCCCAGACAGTGTGGGGGAGGCCATCGGAAGGAGGAATGGAAGAGGACAGGAATGGACGAAGGCAATATCAGAGCCGACGGCGGGACGCGCGGCCCGTCCGGCCCGTTCGGGACGAGGCCCGAGCGGGCGTGCAAGACATCACGAACCAGTCTTGGACGCGTCCTCCACGATGGCCATCGTACACCGGCTCACGCAGATGAGCTTTTCGCCTTCGTGGTGCAGCTTGACGCTCCACACCTGCGTGGTGCGGCCGGTGTGAAGGGGGGTCCCGACGGCGACAATGCGCCCCTCGCGCACCGATCGGACGTGGTTGGCGTTCACCTCGAGGCCAACGGCAGTATGGCCCTCGGGAGCGGCGAGGTACGCCCCAACGCTGGCCACGCTTTCGGCAAGCACGACGCTGACCCCGCCGTGCAGCATGCCGAAGGGCTGGTGATGCCGGGGCGTGACCGGCATCGTTGCCGTCACGCGCTCCGCGCTCGTGTCCACGAGTTCAATGTCGAGCAGCCCGGCCACGCCGCCGAGGTCGTCGGGGAGGGACTTTTTGGGGGAAGAATTGTCTGCGCTGGAAGCCATGATTGGGGGGCGCTGCGGGCAGAAAGGCCGCTTATCGTTGGGGCGTCGCAAGCCCTTCCGAAGAGATCATATCGTCTGTTGTTGCAAGCAATCCCGGAGATGCCGGGCAGTATGGGGACGGCCAAGAGGAACGCTGTTATCCGTCGAACGACGTAAACGCGAGGGTTGTATTGTGGCCGCCGAAGCCGAACGCATTGGTGAGGGCGGCGTCTACGTCCCGGTTCACGGGACCGTCGATCGTATAGTTCAGGTCGCAGTCGTCGTCGAGTTCCTCAACATTAATTGTGGGGGGGACCCGGTCCTCGTGGATCGCGAGGATGGTGGCGATGGCTTCGGCCGCCCCGGCGGCGCCGAGCATGTGGCCCGTCATGCTCTTCGTGGCGGAGATGTTGAGTTCGTAGGCGTGGTCGCCGAAGACGGTCTTAACGGCGTCGGACTCGATGGCGTCGCCCACCGGCGTCGACGTGGCGTGCATGTTGACGTGATCGATGTCGGTCGGGGCGAGGTCGGCGTCGTCGAGCGCGCTTTCCATGGCGAGGGCCGCGCCCCGTCCGTCGGGGTCCGGCGCGGCGTAGTGGTGGGCGTCGTTCGACTTGCCGACGCCGGCGACCTCGGCGTAGATGGGGGCCCCCCGCTCTCGGGCCCGCTCCAATGTCTCGAGGAGGAGCGCTCCGGCGCCTTCGGCAATCACAAAGCCGTCGCGGTCCTTGTCGAAGGGGCGGCTAGCCTTCTCGGGGGCGTCGTTGCGGGTGGACATGGCCCGCATCGAGGAGAAGCCCCCCACGCAGAGTTCATTGACCGACGCCTCGGTGCCGCCGACGAGCATTGCGTCGGCGTGGCCCCGCTGCATGAGCAGGAGGCCGTCGGTGATGGCGTCGTTGCCGGTGGCGCACGCGCTCACCACGCAGTGGTTCGGGCCGCGGAGCGTGTGCTGCATCGCGATGAGTCCCGCCGCCATGTTGCTGATCATCATGGGGACGAAAAAGGGAGAGATCCGGCGGGCACCGTTCTCCTCCAGGTTCAGCACCTCGTCCACGAAGATGTTGCTGCCGCCGACACCAGTACCCATCACGACGCCGATCCGGTCGCGCGTCTCGTCGTCGAGGGTGTCCGTGTCGAGCCCCGCGTCCTCGAAGGCCTGCTGCGTGACCGCCAGCGCGTACTGACTGAACAAGTCCTGGCGCCGCACCTGCTTCGGGTCGAGGTACGGCTCCGGGTCGAAGTCGTCGACCTCACAGGCGATCTTAGACCGCACGTCAGAGGCGTCGAACTTCGTGATAGGGCCGGCCCCGCTTGTGCCGGACTGGAGGCCGTCCCAGTACTCGGCAACCGTGTTGCCGATGGGCGTGAGGGCGCCGAGACCTGTGACGACGACGCGATGGGCGGAGGAAGAAGCCATGAGGAACAATCACTGATCAACAGTCGGTGCCGGAAGCAGTCCGGACGGCTGGAGGCACCATCAAACGCGAATGCAAAGCGAGGGCTGCAGAGCGTGGAGGGGCGCACTCTTGTCCAGGAATGTCGGGGGACATCTGGGAACGTCGGACGACGAGAAGAGCGAACCGATGACTCACGGGACATCCACAGCCTAGCGGATTCAGTGTAGCGTCTCGCCCGCTTTGACGCAAACGCACGCCCCGCCGTCACGCGGATTTAACCCGTCAGGGAGCCCGTGGAGGCCGCAAATGGGAGCAAACGCGGTCGCCGGGGTTTCTTCTGCGGTGCACGTTTTTATATTAAGGGATGTACCCGCGGCGGATGGGTTCATGTGCAACTCCGGTGGCCTTCCGCCGCCCCCTTTTTCTTCGCCTCCCTTCACGAGTCGATTCTGAACACCGATGCCTACTCGTTCTGCCTTCCGGTTCGACCCGAAAGCCATCCTCGGTTCGTTCGTCGTCGGGGTTGTTTTCGTCGTCCTGCTGACGTGGATGAACGGAAATGCCTTCGCTGCTCCCACCTTTCCCCTGCTGGCTATGACCTCCGGCTTCATTCTGGCCGGGGTGTCCTACGGATATCTCAGTGAAGGGGAAACCGTCTTAGAGCCCATGCTGTCCGCCGTTTTGGTGGCCATCGTCTCCTACTTAATCATCACGGCCCTCAACCTACAGTGCTTCGCCGGGCTCATGGATGAAGGGACGTACACGTACATGATGGTCATCTCGTTTATGAACGGCGTCATTCTCACCTTCGCCGGGGCCTGGGCCGGGGAGAAGCTGGAGCGCACATACGCGGGCTCCGAAGCGGCGGCCATGGAGTGGGGCTGGATCGTCGCCGGGGTCATCTTGGGGTTTGCCGTGAGTCTCTTTCTCGCCAACTTCGTGGTCTGGCTCTTCGGCCTCTTCGCGGGCGCCTACGCGGCCCTGCAGCCGAATAACGCGTGGGTGATGCTGTTCGTCGTCTTCCTCGGGCTGCAGGCCACCGGGTACGTCTGCGCGTTCCGGTCGCCGGGCGACACCTCCTACGAGGCCGCCGTGTCGGGGTTCATCACGCTCGTGCTCCTGATCGACGTGTTCGTCTTCACGCTCGCCGGGGTGGCCGGCGATCCCGTGCTCTCGTACCTCCGCATCGTGCTTGTGCTCTTCGTGGGCCTGCTGGCCTCGCTGGTCGGCGGCTACGTGGGCGAACGCATGCAGATTGAGGTGGAGGGACGCCCGCCCGCAGATGTCTAGTGCAGCTTCAAACGATCTTTTGGGGAAAGCAGTTTGCTATTGCTCCAAGCTCCAGCTTGAGGTATCTCGATTGCACAACGGACCAGTTGAAGCTGCACTAGGGACTTGATCCTGTCAAGCAGCTGGGGGAAGGCAGCGCTACGGACATGTGCTGTCTCCCCCCAGGAATTTTTCGACGCACTGGACCTGGATCGTATCCTTCTTCTGGACGTAGCTGGCAAAGATCCCCGTGCCGCCCTCAACGTGCTCAATGACGTTTGGGAATTCCCCGGGCGGGACGCTCCCCTGAGCCGCCTCGGACCGGAGAAAGTCGTAGTAATTGTCGTCGACGAGATTGATACCGACCTCGTTCGTGCCGAAGAAGGCGACTCCGATCCAGGGCAGGTCCACGCGTACCTGATCGCCGCTGGACGAAAAGTTGGCCTGATTCAGAAGGCCCGACGAGTTGATGCGAAACGACGAGAGGCTGTCCTCGTCCGCGTCGTAGCTGGCCCGATAGAAGGGAGTAAGCTCCGACGCGTCCAGCGCGGTTCCGGAGGGTACCTTTACGGTAAAGAAGTACACGTTCTGCCGGGCCGGCTCATATTGTTGGGACTCTGCCCTCGGCGGATCAATGACGAAGGACGGTTGCTTCGTAGTATTCTGGAAGACTGTCGTGGTGTTCTCAACGTTCTCGAGCGTGAAGGCATCGGGAACAGTGGTCATCGACGTGACGGGCTGGCCGTCGGTGGTTTCCACCTGGAGCTGGTACGAAGTCTGAGGGGTCACCGTCGGCGGGGAGGAGGCCTGGGGCACGTACACGCCGGCCGTGCTCGTCTCGGTGTAGGGAGTTGTATTGCCGTTGTCGAGGTTCTTGATCTCGACATCCGCGTTTTCGACGGCCCCCTCCTCCGGAGTAATTGCCTCCCGGGCCCCGACCGTGCGCGAGAGCCACACCGTATCGAGCGGGGCGTTCGCTTTCTGGTAGGACTCTACGACGACCTGCGAGTCCTCGGGCGGCGTAGCGGTGGTGTCACAACCAGCCAGCACGGCGGCCGGCAGCAGCACGCACAGAATGGGAAGGCGGAACGAGTACATGAGGAAGCTGAAGGAGGAAACAGGGGACACTGCGGAGAGGCGGTCGCACGTCATCGCTGCTAAAATGTGAGGCTGAACGACAGATTGGGAATCGGCACCGGGATCTGCGGGACCTCTGTACGCTCGATGGTGCCGTCGGGGTCGGTGGGGAACTGGTAGAACCAGACGTTGCGCCGGGCATAGGCGTTGATTACCTGGAATTGCAGTTCATAGTCCGCGACCCCAAAGAACTGCCCGGTCCGGGCAACGCCCACGTCGAGGCGATGGTACGCCGGCAGGCGTGCGGAGTTGAAGGCACTGAGAAACGTGTTGTCGCCCTGCGGGCCGGACTGGCCGGGGCCGTTGTTTCGCTCAAAGCGCTGGGACGGCTCGGTGTAGGCCCGGCCGGTGTTGTAGTTGAACGTGCTCGACAGTCGCCAGGCGTCGGTGAGCTTGTATTTCGCCGCCAGGGTGAGGCTATGCGTGCGGTCGTAGTTGGGCGGGTAGTACTGCGGGTCCCCATTCTCGGACGTGTTGATGTTGGGGAAGCGTCGCTCCGTCCGGCCGAGCGTGTAGCTGAGGAACCCGCCGAGCCGACCCTCCTGACGGCGGAGAAGCACCTCCACACCGTAGGCCCGCCCGTCTCCGAAGCGGAACTGATCGGCGTACGAGACGCCGGCGTCGTCGGCACGGAACGGGTCCTGCTGGAAGAGGTCGCGCATCGTCCGCCCGTAGCCCTCGACCTCCAGCTGCACACCGCGCCCGAGATTGGCCTTCACCCCGAGGGCCACCTGATCGCCGTACGACGGAGCGACTCCGGTGTCCGACATGAACCACGTATCGAACGCCGTAAAGAGCTGACTCGTCTCCAGCGTCAGGAACTGATGATAGCGGCCGTACGCGGCCTGAAGCTGAACCGACGAGGTAAGATTGTAGTCCACCGAGAGGCGTGGTGAAAACCGCCAGAAGTTGCCGCCGCTGAAGTAGGTGCCCCGAAGGCCGCCCTTCAGCGTCCAGGTCGAGTTGGGCTCATAGGTGTCCTCCACGTACACCGCGGCACTCTGGGCCGTGAGGGTTTGGTCGAAGGTTTCCGTGCCGTCGAACGTATTGCGCAGGCTGAACGACAGGAGGCTGGATGCGAGCCCGCCCTTCACAGTATGGGTTTCGCTGGGCGTATACTCCACATCGGCGTCCAGGGACAGATCGCGCACGCCGTTCTCCTGCGTGAACGAGGTCCCCCCGGCCTCTGCCTCCGGAGTGCTTTTGTACCGCGATCCCGTGACTCGCAGCGTCGAAAACACCTGATCGCCGAAGAGATGAGTCCAATCGGCGCTTACGGTCTGGTTGCCGTAGTTGACATCGAATTGGGAGGCGGCCTGTGGGGAGATCTCCAGAAAGTCCTGTCCGCCGTAGAAGGACAGGGACGCCTTGTCGTCGGGCCAGGCGTTGTAGGTGACCTTCGCGTTGACGTCGTAAAACGAAAAGCTGTCCGGAATCCCGTCCGCGTCGGTACTGCGGAGGGCCGCGAGGACCGGTTCAAGCGTGGAGCGACGCACGGCGACCATGTACGAACCCGCCGGGTCGTCGTCGGAGCCGCCGTACGGACCCTCCACGTAGGCGCGGGAGGCAAGCAATCCGAGGCTGAAGCCCCCGGTCGTTTCGCGACGGTTGCCCTCCTTGTTGTAGATGGACACGACGCTCCCGAGCCGCCCCCCGTACTCAGCCGGGTAGGCGCCCTTGTACAGCTGCACGTCCTTGATGGCGTCCGGGTTGAACGTGGAGAAGAACCCGAAGAAGTGGGTGGGGTTGTAGACCGTCGTGCCGTCGAGCTGAACCAGTGTCTGGTCGGGACTTCCGCCGCGGATGTAGAGGTTGCTGGAGTAGTCGGAGGCGGTTGTCACGCCCGGCAGGAGGCTCAGCGAGCGAAACACGTCCGGCTCCAGCACCGAGGGCAACTCGGTCACGTCGGCGGTCTGCAGCTGATCGGTGCCAAGCTGCTGTTCAATCTCCTCGTCTTGCTCTTCGCCGGTGACGACCACCTCCTCGGTCTGCACCTTGGTCGGTGTGAGTTCAACATCGAACCGTTTTCCCTCGCCCGCCGCGAGCGTCACCTCTTCCGTGCGCGTCTGAAAGCCGACGTACGAGAAGACCACCGTGTACGTGCCGGGCTCGAGGCTGGGAAGCGTGTAGTAGCCATCGTTGTTGGTGGCGGTTCCCTGGCTGGTTCCCTTGACCACGACATTGGCCTGCAGGAGCGTCTCTCCGGTGTCGGCCGCCCGGACGTAGCCGCGGAGGGAGGCGGCGTCCTGTGCGGTTACCGGGGCCGTCCACAGCAGGGCAGGAACGAGGAGGGAGAGCACGAAGCCGAGACGAGAATGCATCGGGGCGGGAACGGTTGGCACCGGAAGTGATATTGCGAAAGGAGCCGGGACGGACATCGGCGGAGAGGACCGGGCACCGGACCTGTATTGGGGCCGACGGAAGACAAGGTCGAAGATTTGAGAGGCAGGGGGCATTGCTTCTCGACCCAATTTTCACACCAGGAAATGGGCAATGATCCGGGGGGAGCGAGATTTATAGAGATATCAACCCTCGTTTACATGGCTGGGACGGGGAGGGAAAAGAAGGCCCGTATCGGATTGATTCCTTTTCGCTTTCGACTGAACAGCCGTCATGACGAGTCGACTGATTATCATTTTGGGCCTTGTGCTCGGGATGAGTGCGGCCGGTGGGCCTCCTGTCTCTGCCCAGGGGGAGGCAGGGTCCGCGGCGACGGAGCAGGCCGCCCGGACGGCGGCGCGGGCATGGCTCGGGTTGCTGGCGGAGCGGGAGTTTGAGGAGAGCTGGGATGAAGCTGCCCCGCTTCTCCGAGAGCGTGTGGACCGGGACGTGTGGAAGCAGCGGGCCGCGCAGCTGGTGGACTCGATCGGGGCCGCGTCGGCTCGGACATTTACGACCGTCCAGTTCCAGGACACCCTTCGGCAGAGCACGGGGCCGTTCGTGATCCTACGCGCCCGGGCCACGTACGACATCGGGGGCTTCGAGGAGCACCTCGTGCTCACGCTGGTGGACGAAGAGTGGCGCGTGGCCGGGTATCGGGTCACCCCGCTCCGGCGGCCAACTCCGTCAAGGGCACGACCACGCCCGCCGGGGCCGCGATCGTCGCGTCGGGGCGGTGGGTCATAGCGCGCAACTGCGCACGCTCCGCCCGGTATGGGCCGTATCCCCCGCTGCGTGCCTTCGCATTTGGTAACAGTACGAGCGATCCCCTACACTCAGGGTCGCGGCCTTCTTCACAGATCTCGCCCACGCGATGCCCTGCCTCGTTCGAAGTACGTGCCTCGTTGTCCTCGCTTTGCTCACCGGCGTTGCTCCACTGTACGCTCAGGAGGCGGACACCACCGCAACGGATCCTGCGGCAACGGACACCACTGCGGCCGAGACGACGACCGCCGATACGACCGTCACAGATACGACCGTTACGGACACGACGCGGACGGATACGATAACCACGGAGGCCGCTCGTCCGGACACGGCGACAATCAACTCCGCCGCCGCGCGCCGACGGGCACAACGGCGGACTAAGGCCGACAGTCTCGCGGATGTAGTGAGCCGCCGTGTCACGGCCCGGCGGGACAGTCTCATCGAGCGACAGAAGGCGGCGACGGCGGGTGCACGATCTGCCGCCGAGGACTGGCTGGCCCTCACCGACGCCGGCCGGTTCGACGAGAGCTGGCGGGCCGCCGACTCAACGTTGCAGGCGCGGATTTCCCGAGAGTTGTGGATCGATCAGGGGCGACGGGTCCGGAGCCGGCTCGACACGGTGCGGTCCCGCCTGCTGGCGCGGACCCAGTATCGAGACTCCACGGCGCTCGTCCCGGGCAATCAGCCAGTGGTCCTTCTGCAGTACGCCACCACATTCGACCGCGGACGCACGCTGGAGGCGGTCGTGACGACGAAGCGGGATACCACCTGGAAGGTAGCCAGCTACCGGGTCGTGGCGGCGCCGGACACCGCGGTGGCCAATACCGTCGCCGCGGATACGACGGCGGCGGACACGGAGCAATAGTGCGTTACGCCTCGGTTCCTACGAGCGCCTACCCGGCGCGTCGCCATCCGGCGTAGCCGCCCTCAAAGTCGGCCACGTTCGTGTAGCCGTGCTCCTCCAGCGGGCGAGCGGCCTCGGGGGAGGCGTCGCAGTCGGCGTTCGCGCAGTACACCACGATGGGTGCGTCCGTGTTGGGCACCAGCTGCTCGACCTGCTCGATGTCGCCGACGGGCACATTGATGGAGCCCGGAATGTGGCGGGCCTCGCGGGCGGACTGCGGCAGTGTGTTGATGAGCACCGGCGGCGTGTCGCTCTCCAGCTGTTGCTTGAGATCGCCGGCAGTAATCACGGTAAGCGTGTCGGCCATGATGGGAAGTGGGTCTTGAAGAAGTAGTGCGCAGGGGATCTGTACGGCCCGGAGGCCTCTGCGTTACACCGTCGATGTGTCACGAGACGATGAAACGTTCCCGGTCACGCTTGAAAAGCCAGCAGCCAACGCTCATCCTGTGCCGCAGTGTAGCTGGATTAAGTCCAACTACGATTGCCCCACCATGCAATTGCGAGCCTTCTTCGTTTCGTGCAGTCTCCTGTTCGTTCTCGCCGTGTCTGCGCAGGCACAGCCGACCCCCGACACCGCCGACGTGGCGTTTGAGGTGCAGCGGGCCGAGGACGTGGTCGTGACCGGATCACGGGTGGCCTCCCCCATTCAAGAGACCGGCCGGCGCGTCGCCGTCTACACGCAGCAGGACATCGAAAATTTGTCCGTCAACAGCGTGGATCAGCTCTTGGACGTAGTGGGGGGGCTGGACCTGCAGAGCCGCGGCGGGTTCGGGGTGCAGAGTGACCTGAAGATGCGCGGGTCGTCGTTCAACGGCGTGCTTCTCCTGCTGGACGGAGCGCGCGTCAATGATCCGTATACTGGGCACTTCGCGATGGACCTCCCGGTGCCGGTGTCCGAGATCGCCCGCGTCGAGGTGTTGCACGGCCCGGCGACGGCCCTCTACGGCCCCGATGCGTTCGGTGGTGTCGTGCACCTGATTACGAAGACGGCGCTCCGAAGTGGGCAGATGGGAGACACTGGACTCAACGTGGAGGCCGGGGGGGCGTACGGCGGAAATAACTTCTACGATGCAGGAGGCGCGGCCCGCCATGTCGACGAGAACACCGCTGTTAGTGGCGCCGTGTCGTTCCAGGGAAGCGACGGGCAGATGGTGCGAGGCGACAATGGACAGTCGCTTTCGTACCAGAACCGGGAAGGCCCGGTGCAGACTGATTTTCAGCGTCGGACGGCGACGGCGGCCCTCGCACAGAATGTCGGTGACGCCACGCTGTACACCCGTGCCGGCGTGGATGATCGGGAGTTCGGGGCGTACCAGTTCTATACAAACTTTGACAGTGACCGAGCCCGGGAGGCCACCTCAACATTCTGGGTGCAGAGCCGACTGTCGAGTTCGAATGAGACGGATACGCCCTGGCAGGTACAGGTTTTCGGTAAGCAGCACCGCGACCGATACACGTTCGACACTGCCCCCGATACTCCTGACAGACGGCACATCAGTCGTCGACTTCGGGTGCAGGGACAGGCCTCACACACGTTGGGGGCTGTGCAGGTGACGGGAGGGGCCTCTGCCGGCATTCGCGGTCTCGATAGCAGTCGGGACGGTCTCCACAGTGATCCCTCGGGAGGCACATTTCTGAGTCTCCGCTGGACGGTCACCCCACGCTTCACAATCAACCAGAGCACGCGTGTCGACTACGATCCGACGTTTGGGGTCGAGCCGACGCCGCAGCTGTACGCGTCCTACGATCTCGATCCCGTAACGCTTCGGGCAGGCGGTGGGCGCGTCGTGCGGGCGCCGACGTACGTGGAGCGCTTCATTTCCTCTTTCACCAATAAGGGAAGTGCTGACCTTGATGCAGAGACGGGATGGTCGGGAGAGGTCGGGGCCGACGTGCAGCTGTCGTCGGGTTTTTCGCTACGCGTGACTGGTTTTGGGCGGACCACGCGCAACGCAATCGACTATCTGAAAAAGCCGCGATCAGGTTCAGCCCCAGGATTCTTCAAAGCTCGGAATCTCAATCGGGCACAGGTGGTAGGGCTAGAAACGGAGGCATCACTCAAGCGGACAGTCAACGGGGTCGGCATCCGCCTTGACGCAGCCTACACTCTTCTTGACGCTACTCTCGACGGAGAGAAACCTGTTGACCGCTACAAGTACGGTATCAACAGTGCCCGGCACCACATGCAGGGCAGCGCGTCGGCCACCGTCGGCGGCGTCACGGTGGGACTCCAGGGTGCGTGGAAGGATCGGATTCAAGCCCCGGGGCTCGCCACCGACCAGTACGGCGTCGTCCACACCCGCCTGGCCTACAATACCCGCTTGGGCGGCCAGCGGGTAACAGTGTCCGGCGAGGTGCGCAACCTCTTCGACCGTGAGTACAGCGAAGTCTTCAACGCGCCGATGCCGCAGCGCACGTTTCTGGTGGGGGCGTCCGTGCAGCTTTAAAACGAGAGGCGAGAAGAGAGGGGCGAAGGGCGGAGAGGCCGAGGTGGCAGGCTACCGTCGTCGTGCCGATTCGATGAGGCCGCGGAGCGAGTGAAGGGAGACCATCGTCGGGATCTGGTCGATGGGGAGCCAGCCGGACACGACGCGGCCTCCGGTCACGCCGCCCGTCAGCCCAACTGCTTCCAGGTCGGCAGGCAGGGCGCGAGTGCCGTCGACGGCCACGGCCTCGATGGCCACGCGTCCATTCCGCGTTGGGAGTTCTGCGATTGTCGAGGTGAAGGTGGAGTCTGGGAAGTGGGCCCGAAATGCCCGGTACTCATGGTACAGGAGGAGAAGGGAGCGCCCCGCCTTCCCGAGCGGACCGTCTCTTCCCTCCAGATCGGGGCCGTGATCGCCCCGCAGGGCGTCGGCCCGGATGCTGTCGGCCGGGAGCTGGGCGGTTGCAGAAAGCGGGACCGCGACAATCGGGACCGCGACACGGCCGACAAGCAGGAAACAGAGTCGTCGGGACATACAGCACTCGTCAGAAGAGGGGCAAGTTGTGCCCGTCCCCGTCAGGGTCATGTGTGAGCACGCCGGCGATCGGAGGCAGGCGAATGTCGAATGACGGCCCGCAGCGGGGCGTCGATGCGTCCAGGCCCCCACGCTTCCATGCTCGTAGTGGCACTCCCTGTGCTCGGAGGCATCAACGCCACAGCCGCCGACAGACAACTGTCAGAAGCTGTTTGGTGGATTGATGTTCAGCCGAGACACAGTGGGCGATGCTGCAAAATGGCGCTCAAATGACGCCCTGTAGCGGAGCTACCGGGCGAGGAGATCTCAGATCTCCAGTGCAGAAGCCATTTTGCACGAGATCCACGAAGTCGCAGGCCACAGAACGTCCGCCAAACAGCTTCTCAGCGTGCAATTGCGCCGCACAGGCTACGAGACCTCGTGGACGACGTGTTGCACGACGCCCCACACCACGAGGTCCTGCCCCGGCTCGACGGGAATGGGGGCGTGTTCATCGTGTTCGGGGACGAGCACCGGTCGGCCGTCGTGCTTCTGGTAGCGCTTGACCGTGAGTTCGCCGTCGAGCGCCGCCACGACGACGCTGCCGTCCGTCGGCTCGACGGCCCGGTCCACCACCAGGTCGCCGTCGTGGATGCCGGCGTTTTCCATCGAGCGCCCGGCCACGCGGACGAAGAAGGTGGACGACTCGTGCTGGACGAGGTGCTCGTTGAGGTCGAGCCGTTGCTCCACGTAGTCGTCGGCGGGCGAGGGAAACCCTGCGGGCACCCGCGAGAGGAAGACGGGGTGCCGGCGCGACTGGGTGTGCTCGGCGCGGTGGGGGTCGGTGACGACGAGCGAGGACGGAAGGGCGGACAAATCCAGCATCACACGGAGCGGAGCAAAATGGGAGAAGCGACTCGGGTGCTGTTGAAAGTATGACACATATTACGAACACATTCAACAGGCCCATCCGGGTAATCGCAGGTTTGGCTTCTATCAAACGAGGAGGCGCACCTCTGCCCTTTCCGACCGGGATTGCTGGCCAACAGGCCCGTTGGGCGGCGACATCAGAGACGAGTGTCGGTCCTCTGGACGGACCGAGAGGACGAATATCCGGGCGTGGATGAGCGTGTGAGGCAGTTGCCGGATTATACCAAATCCGGCAGATTTATTCTGGTCTGCGAACCGACTTTGTAGCGCCGTTGGATTCCAACGGCGCTACGAGAGCTTTTTCTACGCTGTAGGATGTGAAAAACGTCTGACTGCGACGGGAATCGCACTTCTCTAGACCGGAAGTTTGCAGTCGGACTTGGTATTACATGGACGAGTAGTCTCACTTCTCAGGTCGGCGTCGCTCGATGGTTCAACACCGATTCGTGATGGGAACGGGACTCGTCGTTGCTCTCCTCATGGGCGGCTGTGTGCAGACGGCTTTGCTGCCGTCCGGTCAACTCGACGGTGGCGAGACGGTCGTGTCGGCCAATCTCGACGAGCCGGGCTTCCTGTACATACCGCGACTCAATCTACAGGTGACGCAGGGCCTGGGCGGGGGCGACCTGACCGGCAACGTGGCGGGGACGCTCGGAATGGTGGGAGGCGGGCTTGCGGGGCGATACTACCTCACCGACGCGGTCAACGTTGAGGGGCAGGTGCAGGTGCAGAGCGTCTGCCTGTCTGAGGAGACGCGGCAGGCCACCGTCCTCCTTGGGGGTCAGCAGACGACCCGTCCCGATGATCATCTCTATCTGGGCGGACACGCCGGGGGGCTGTACGGCGAGGAACTGCTTGCGGTGCAGAACAAGCGACATGCCTATCCCTTGGTCGGCGGCACGATTGGCGTAGGGCACATCGATCTGGGCGGCGCCTGGCGCATGCAGATGGAGCTGGAGTCCAGCGTGCCGGTGACCACGGGGGAGTGGGAGCTGGTGCCGCCCGCTCGCGTCTCCATCGGCGTCTTCCGGCACTGGGAGTAGGACGGAATGAGCGAGGCTCGACGGCTGCGGCTAGCACACTGCCGCTCCGGCTCCGCCGGCCACTCATGGTCGGATTACTCGGCCTCGATCCGGCCGCAGTGCTGGGCCTTGAAGCCGATGCGGTCGGCGTAGCCGTGCGTCGACATGAGCACAGGGTAGAAGGGCGCGTCCGCGCGCCGCACGGTGCCGTTCTTGCGAGCGTAGACTTCCCCCTCGGCCACGCGCTGGAAGTTTTCGCCGACGAAGGTGTAGCCCGAGCCCTCCGCGTCGCCGACGACTTCGAACAGGGTCGGGGAGGATCGAGAGGCCGTGCCCTCCACGACCCCCTCCGCCCGGAGAAAGTGGAGAAGAACGCGGTGGGCCGTCGTGGCCGCGCCCTCGTCGTCGTGGTAGCCGCACTCGACGGCCACGCCCGTGACACTGCGAGTGATGCCGCCGGGGAGGTAGCTCATGTCCACCACGCGGTCGAGGCCCGTCGAGCGGGCCAGCTGGCGGGAGGGGGCGTCGGTCCCGGTGACGATGGCGTATGGACACTTGCGCGACTCGCTGGAGTGAATGTCGAGGACGGTCGTGCCCGCCAGTTCCTGGCCGAGGCGGGCAGCGAGGCGTTCCTCGTGTTTCTCGCTCGACGCGTCGCCGGGCATCACGCGGTTCAGGTCGACGTCGCAGAAGCGGTAGCCGAGCTTGAAGGCGCGCTCGTTGGCGAGGACGAACTTGACGGGCTCATTCAGTACGGCATCGCTCGCCTTGAACCGATTGAAGGCGTGCCAGCCGCAGGTCTCGTCACCGTGGACGCACGCGAGGATGGTGTAGCGGGGGCGGCCGTCGCCGAGGGTTTCAACGTGCACGAATGGAGGGGGCTCGTTCGTTGGGACCAGTGTACGTGCTTCCGCAAACGAGAACAAACGGGACGAGGATAGGCCGTCCGCGTGTGTTTCCGTTCAAAACGTGTGCCGGGCGTGGGCTGGCAGATTGGAAGATTCGAACATTGAAGAGGGAGTGCGGGAACGTCGAGGCGGTCGTGGAATTTCGCGTCTGTACTCGAATGTTTTCAGGGGTGTATGCGTCGTTCCATTCGACTGCCCCAGAGACCGCTCATTTTGATTCCGATTGCCAGGGTGGGGTGGTATGAGTCATGAGGTATGAGTCATGAGTTGTGAGCCACGAGTTGTGAGTCGTGAGTGGGGGTATCGGTGTTTGGGGTCGTCCGCGCTCGCGTCGAAATGTCGTTCAGTGGAGGCAGCTCCCCAGGGCATCCTACAGACAGCGCATGTCGCATAACCGAATTCCCCGTACCGTGAATCCCGTGATGTCACCGATACGTGAACAAGTTTGTAAAATCCGTTTCTTGCTCCCGGCTGTGCACGGTCCGCAGCTCTCGTGGAAAATGGTTTACGTACTTTCTCACGGATCGGTATCTCGCCACATCGGCTGGCTGCTTCTTGTCAGCGTCCTTGCCGCGGTGCCAGCCAGTGCTCAGGAGCAGACCGGGCCGTCGGTCGACTACGAGGGCGACCTGCCGCCCCTCATCGACCGGCAGACCTTCTTCGGTGACCCCCAGTACGCCGGGGCCCAGTTGTCGCCCACCGGCGAGTACGTGTCGTTCACGAAACCGTACAAGGGCCGGATGAACGTGTGGGTCAAAAAGCGAGGCGCACCGTTTGAGGCCGCTGAGCCGGTGACCGCGGACACCACCCGGCCCGTGAGTCGCTACTTCTGGACGCAGGACGGGGAGCGGATCCTCTACGTGCAGGACAAGGGCGGGAACGAGAACTTCCACGTCTACGCCGTGGATCCGGAGTCCAAAAAGAAGACCGACCTGGGCGTCCCCCCCGCCGAGGACCTGACCCCGTACGAGGACGTGCGCGCCCAGATTATCGCCGTGCCGGAGGCCAGGCCCGGCGACATCCTCGTGGGCCTCAACGACCGCACGCCGAAGTACCACGACGTTTACCGCATCGATTTGGCGACGGGCGAGCGCACGCTTCTCTACAAAAATGACCAGCGCATCGCGGGCTGGACGACGGATCGGGAGGGGACCCTCCGCCTCGCCACGCGGCAAACCGAGAGCGGCGGCACCGAGCTGCTGCGGGTGGAGGACGACACGCTCGTGTCCGTGTACGCGTGCAGCTTCGAAGAAACGTGCCGTCCGGTGCGGTTTCACAAGAACGGCGAGCGCGTCTACATGACGACGAACAAGGGGTCGGACGTGGATCGGCAGCGGCTCGTGCTCTTCAATCCGGAGGCGCAGGCCACAGAGGTCGTGGAAGCGGACCCGGAGGGCGAGGTCGACTTCGGCGGCGCGATCTTCAGCGACAACACGGACGAGCTGCTCGCCACGGTATACGAGGGCGACCGTACGCGCATCTACCCGAAGGCGGAGGCCTTTGCGGACGACTACCAGTTCCTGCAGGAGCAGCTGGACGGCGAGGTGTCGTTCGGCAGCTCGACGGAGGACGAACGCTATCGCATCGTAACGGCGTCGAGCGACGTGAATCCGGGCACGACGTACCTCTTTGATCGGCAGCAGCAGTCGCTCACCAAGCTCTACGAATCGCGGCCCGATCTGCCGAGCGAGCACCTGGCTGAGATGCGGGCGATCCGCTACGAGGCGCGCGACGACCGTTCCATTCCGGCCTACCTGACGCTGCCGACGGGCGTGACGCACAAGGATCTGCCGACGATTGTGCTTCCCCACGGCGGGCCCTGGGCCCGGGATTCGTGGGGATACGCGCCCTACGCCCAGTTCTTTGCCAACCGCGGCTACGCGGTGCTGCAGCCCAACTTCCGCGGCTCGACCGGCTACGGGCAGCAGTTCCTCAACGCGGGCAATGAGGAGTGGGGCACCGGGGCGATGCAGCACGATCTCACCGACGGGGTGCGCCATCTGGTTGACGACGGCATCGCCGACTCGTCGCGCGCCGGCATCTTCGGCGGGTCGTACGGGGGGTACGCCACGCTCGCCGGGCTCACGTTCACGCCGGAGGTGTACGCGGCGGGCGCCTCGTACGTGGGCCCCTCGAACCTGCTCACCCTCCTGACGTCCATTCCGCCGTACTGGGCCACGTTCAAGAAACGGCTGAATGAGCGCGTGGGTGACCCGGACGATCCGCAGGACCGCAAACGTCTCAAGCGACAGTCGCCCTTCTTCCACGCCGATCAGATCGACGATCCCCTGCTGGTCATCCAGGGCGCCAATGACCCGCGCGTGAAGAAGCAGGAGTCCGACCAGATCGTGGTAGCGGCCCGCGGGAACGACGTGCCCACGCAGTACCTGGTGGCGCCGGAAGAAGGGCACGGCTTCGAGAAGGAGGACAATCGGCTTGCCGTGGCGGCGCAGCTGGAGCGCTTCTTCGGCGAACATCTGGGCGGACGCTGGCAGACGGACGTGGCCCCGGCGGTGCAGGCCCGCCTCGATGCGCTGCGACGGGACGTAGGTGCGGTTACGCTTCCAGACACCACGCAGGCAGATGCCGCAACCGTCGCGGACGGCGTAGCGGCCCTCGACGGATCGGTCCTCTCGCCCATCACGCTGAACTACAAGACCACCCTCGAAGCGGGGCAACGCACCATGAATCGTCCGACCCGGCGTACGCTCGCGTCTGCGATGCACGACGGCCGGGACACGTGGCGGATCATTGATGCGGTCGAGGGGGCGGCGCAGGCCGACACGCTGGTCGTGGATCGCAACACACTCCGGCCCATCGAGCGCCGCGTCGGCGGGCGAGGAACCGTGCGGCTCACGTTTGACAGCCTGCGCGTGACCGGGCAGCTCGCGATGCGGGGGCAGACGCGGACCGTCCAGCAGGAGTTCGACCGCCCGGTGCTGGCGAGCACGGCCAACCTGGAGATGGGGCTCGCCACCCTGCCGCTCGACCCGAGGTACGAGGCATCGGTTCCCGTCTTCCAGCTGCAGCAACAAACCGTGGCGACGACCATGGTGCGCGTGACGGGCACGGAAACCGTCGAGGTCCCGGCCGGACGGTTCGAGACATACGTCCTGGAGGCCACCTCCAAGGGCGCGGCGCCGTCGGGCACGATCTACGTCCGCAAAAACGCCCCGCACCACGTGGTGAAGGCCGATCTGCAGGTCACGTCCGGCGGGCGCACCATCTCCGCGACCAAGCGGCTCACAAAAATGCGTACGGAAACGACGCCGGTGAAGTAGAGACGCGTCCGATGGAATGGAGCGATGTCCGGAGAGGGGGAGTCGCGTCTCCGATCCTGAATCGCTATTGCAATCCCTCGGGGTTCGTGACGTACCCGGCCACCTTCCACGTCTCGTCTTCCTTTTTCAGCGTGACGGTTTCAATCCACTGCTCGTCGGCGTACGTGGCCTCGTACTGGATGACCACGTATTTGCCAGTCGGGGCGTTGGGGAGGGACTCGGTATACTGGGCCGTCGCCACGGACCGGGACTGGAGGGAGTCGAGCACCGGCCGTCGCTTCTTGGTCTGTTTGATTCGGGTAGCCCACTGCTCGGCCCCGATTTTCGACTGAAAGAAGGGAGAAGCCTGCTCCCACGTAGCCCTATACATACTTTTCGTCGTCGAAGAAGGCCAGCCACTCCTGGGCGGCCGTTTTCGGGGCCTCGACGGCCTCTTCGTTAGACTGGGCGGAGAGTGGGGCTGGAGCGGCGACAGCAACACCGAGGAGGAGGAGGAAGAAGAGAATCGAACGGCGCGTAGAATCGAGCGTGTCGAGCAAAATGATTGTTCACGACGCACGTATGGGGCAGTGACCCGTTGGATGTCCTGTTCGCCAACCAGAGGCCCCGTTCGCCGCCTGGGCGCAGCACTCGATGAACGGTTCGATGCCGCTGCCTTTCTTCAGAGTCACGGTCTCAAGCATCGTCTCTGCCTCATACTCGGCGTTGTACTCCGCGACGACGTACTTCCCGCTCGATCTCGACTTGTAGTTCGTTTCGGCGAGCGAGCGCGACTTCAAGGCGTTCAGGTTCTTGTGGGAATGGTGAATGCAATCGACAATTCTGCATGTGGTACTAAACGTATTTAGTCGAAATCGGAAATAAAACATAGAAGTTGGACCGAGGGGCGGGAGGGGACGGACGCTGAGGACGGATCCTCCACGGAAAACAGAATTGCGGGGCCGACTCCTGCTCGGAGGAGAGGCTGGAGACGTAGACGGCTACACCGAACGGAAGGCTTTCGGCGTCGGTAAAGGGGAGGACGCTGCACGAGACCTGTGTAGGGGGGCTACAGCTCCTCCTCAACGGCATGCAGAGCGTCGCGCAGGGCCTCGTACTCTTCGCGGCAGTCGCCGCAGCGCTGGAGGTGATCGTGGACGCGCGGCAGGAGGTCCGCCGCGGGCTTCCCGGCCCGAATAAGCTCCACAAAGCGGTCGAGTCGACCACATTGGGCACAGTGAGATTCAGGCTGGCCCCGGTGAAGGTAGAGAGGTCTTCCATATTGGTATCACTGCGCAGAAACACGCCCACCGTGCCCAGGGGACCTCCGAAGACCTCCCGGAACTGGCGCCGCAGGACAGTTCGGAAGGAGGGCCGCAGCGGCATCTGTCGGATGGCCGCCCGGAGGGTGTCGAGGCGGCGCCGGATGCGGGCGGACGACGCGGCCCGACCGTCCGGACCCCGGGCGAAAATATCGGTGAGGTACGCCCAGTAGGACCCGTCGGTGCCGGGCATCGGCTGCTCCATGCGATCCCGGAAGACCCCGAACGGGATGACCACGCCCGGGGCCACGCGGTCCGGGAACAGGGTTTTGAGCTGCCCCAGGTTGGCCGCCTTCGGCCCAACGATCCGTCCGCCGTCGGTGGGACGAAGGGCCCGGATCGGCATGAGAGTGTCGTGCGAGAGCGCCAGGTTGTCGGTAGCGACCCGAATCAGCGTAACGGCCGAGGCCGGATCGATGAGGGCTCGTTCGGCGTCGGTCATCCGGCGAGCCGGAACCATGCGGACGGTTCCGCCCGGCGAGACAGCCAGGAAGACCCGGGTGCCGTCGTACTGAGTCAGGGCATCGACCTGCGCCTCCGTAAGGGACGCCGGGGGAATCCCAAGGTTGCGGGCCAGGAGCTGCACGTGCGAGGCCGCGTTTCCGCCTTCCGTCGTGAGGAGACCGGCCACTGGCGAGAGGTCGGTCGGCACGTCCTGTGCAGGGTTATGGGATTATCCGCAGGACGGAACCGTCCCCGAAGTAGCGTCGGGCCGCCGGACCGACGCGAAGAGTCGCACCGACACAAGGAGTCGCACCGACACAAGGAGT